>NZ_DASWSJ010000057.1:0-32559 GCF_036402745.1 Actinophytocola sp.
CCTTCGGGATCTCGACGAGCGGAGGCTCTGAGAACGTGAACCGCGCGCTGCTCGACGCGCGCTCGCGCGACCTGGAAATTGTCGGGTTGGCAGGCGGCACCGGAGGGAACATGATGACCGTGGGCAGTGACCACGCGTTCGTGGTTCGTTCGTCGTCGGTGCACCGGGTGCAAGAAGCACAGACGACCCTCTACCAGGTGTTGTGGGAGCTGACACGAGCCGCACTTCGCTGACGAGGAGCGCGGCACCTCTTCACACGCGCGCACCACCCGGCATCGTCCGGGTGGAGGGGGAGGTAACCCGGCATGGTTACCCGGCTCGAGCAGGAGCAGCCTGCGGCGGACCCGCAAGACCTCGTGGTCCATGTCCTCTGGATCAACGCGGGCCTGAGCTGCGACGGCGATTCGGTGGCGCTCACGGCGGCGACGCAGCCGAGCATCGAGGAGATCGTGCTCGGTGCATTGCCGGGTCTGCCGAAGGTGGCGGTCCACTGGCCGCTGATCGACTTCGAGAGCGGACCGGAGCAGGGCGCCGACACGTTCATCGAATGGTTCTTCAAGGCCGAGCGCGGCGAGCTGGAGCCGTTCGTGCTGGTCGTCGAGGGGTCCATCCCCAACGAGGCCATCAAGAGCGAGGGCTACTGGTGCGGGTTCGGCAACAACCCCGACACCGATCAGCCCATGACCACCAGCGAGTGGCTCGACCGGCTCGCCCCGAAGGCACTCGCCGTGCTGGCCGCGGGCACCTGTGCCACCTACGGCGGCATCCACGCGATGGCCGGCAACCCGACCGGTGCGATGGGCGTGCCGGACTACCTCGGCTGGGACTGGAAGTCCAAGGCGGGCATCCCGATCGTGTGCGTGCCGGGCTGCCCGATCCAACCGGACAACCTGTCGGAGACGATCCTCTACCTGCTCTACCAGGCGGCCGGCCAGGCACCGATGATCCCGCTCGACGACCAGCTGCGGCCCACCTGGCTGTTCGGCGCGACCGTCCACGAGGGATGCGACCGCGGCGGGTACTACGAGCAGGGTGACTTCGCCAAGGAGTACGGCTCGCCGAAGTGCCTGGTGAAGCTGGGCTGCTGGGGCCCGGTGGTGAAGTGCAACGTCCCGAAGCGCGGCTGGATCAACGGCGTGGGCGGCTGCCCGAATGTCGGCGGGATCTGCATCGGCTGTACGATGCCCGGCTTCCCCGACCAGTTCATGCCGTTCATGGACGCCCCACCGGGATCCCGCGTGTCCGCGACGGGCAGCAAGATCTACGGCGGCGTGATCAAGAGCCTGCGCAAGATCACCGAGCGCAAGTTGGACAAGGAACCGAAGTGGCGCACGAAGGGGCGCACGCTGTCGACGGGATACAAGGCGAACTGGTGACGGTGTCGATGGATCACGCCAGGGCCATCGCGGACGCCGTGCTGTACGAGGGCTATCTGCTCTACCCGTACCGCGCGTCGGCGGCGAAGAACAAGGTGCGCTGGCAGTGGGGCGTCCTGATGCCGCCGTCCTACGCGGACGGCGGCACCGGCGAGCGCGCCGCGTTCCACACCGAGCTGGTCGCCGAGCCAGGCGACGGCGCGGCGCTGCACGTGCGGCTGCGGTTCCTGCAGCTGCGACGCCGGGTCGTCGAGGTGCCCGGGGACGACGGGTTCCGCGCGGTGCCCTCGGTGACAGTGGGCGACACCGAGCACACCACCTGGGAGGAGGCCGTCGAGCGGGAGGTGGACGTCGTGGTGCCGTTCGCCGGCCTGTTCGGCGGCGAGCACACCGAGCCGTTCGAAGTGGACGGTGGCGAGGACGTCACGCCGATCGAGGGCGGCGACGGGTCCCGCCTGGTGCGCCGGCGTGACCCGCTCCACGGCGAGCTGATGCTGCGTGCCGACGCGCTGGCCGGCCCGTTCGGTGGGGTGCGGCTCGTGGTGCGGGTCGGCAACGTCTCCACGTGGGGCGGGGACGGTGCGACCCGCGACGACGCGCTGCGGCACGCGCTGATCGGCGCGCACGCGTTGCTGTCGTTGAGCGACGGGCACTTCCTGTCCGCCACCGACCCGCCGGAGTGGGCGTCGGTGGTCACGAAGGAGTGCCGGACCGACGGCGCGTGGCCGGTGCTGGTCGGCGAGGCGGGGCAGCGCGACACCGTGCTGCTCTCGCCGATCATCCTCTACGACTACCCGACGATCGCCGAGCAGAGCGCCGGGAACCTGTTCGACGGCACGGAGATCGACGAGATCCTGACCCTGCGCACGATGACGCTGACCGACGAGGAGAAGCGTCAGGCACGCGCCACCGACGACCGCGCGGCCGAGCTCATCGACCGGGTCGACCACCTGCCGCCGGAACTGCTGGACCGGCTGCACGGCACCCTGCGCTACCTGCGCGAGGTGACCGGCGCGCCGACCAAGCCCGAGCCGGCCGACCTCGAGACCATCGCCGACCCCAGCACGCCGTGGTGGGACCCGGGCGCGGACGCGTCGATGTCCCCGGAGACCGACGAGGTCGTGATCGGCGGGGTCGCCGTCCACAAGGGCTCGCGGGTGCGGCTGCGGCCGGGGAAGCGGGCCGACGCGCACGACATGTTCCTCACCGGCCGGGTCGCGGTCGTGCAGGGCGTGCTGCTCGACGTCGACGGCGACTGGCACCTCGCGGTCACCCTCGAGGACGACCTCGGCTCGGACCTGTACGCGGCGCACGGCCGGTTCCGGTACTTCGGCACCGACGAGGTCGAGCCGCTGTGAGCGGAGCGACGGAGCGTTCGCCGTCTGGACGTAGGAGCACCGCAGGCGCGCCGGCGCCGAGGAGCGCACGGAGGAAGACGGCGAGTAGTGGAGGAGCGGAGCGAACCATCGACTCTGTGAGCGGCGCCCGGATACTGGTGGTCGGGGTCGGCAACATCTTCCTCGGCGACGACGGCTTTGGCGTCGAGGTGGTCCGCCGGTTGTCCGAGGTGGACCTCCCGGACCACGTCGAGGTCGTGGACTACGGGATCCGCGGCATGCACCTGGCCTACGACCTCGCCGGCGCGGGCCACGAGCTGACCATCATGGTCGACGCCACCCAGCGGGACGACGCGCCCGGCACGGTGTACGTGATCGAGCTGGAGGTGCCGGACCCCAACGACACCGGGGGACCGGCGCCGCTGCTCGACGCGCACGGCATGCAGCCCGACGTGGTCATGGGCCTGATCGCCGTGCTCGGCGACGAGCCCGGCCGCGTGCTGCTCGTCGGCTGCGAGCCCGCGGTGCTGGACCACCGGATGAGCCTGAGCCCTGCCGTCGAGCAGGCGGTCGACACCGCGGTGCGGGTCGTTGTCGACCTCATCGACAAGTACCCGTTCGGTACTGGAGAGGAACTGGCATGTGCCTTGGCATCCCTGGGGAAGTGATCGAGATCCTGGCCGACCGGCCCGACCTGGCACGGGTCGACGTGAGCGGGGTCAAGCGCGCCATCAACATCGGGCTCCTGTCCGAGGAGAGCGTCGAGCCGGGTGACTGGGTGCTCATCCACGTCGGCTTCGCGTTGTCGAAGATCGACGAGGGCGAGGCCAAGGCGGCCATGGACTTCCTCGAGGGCATCGGCAAGGCCTACGACGACGAGATCGCGGCGCTGCGGGAGTCCCAGATCCTCTAGGAGGGGTGAGCACATGCGTTTCGTCGACGAGTTCCGTGACGCCGAGAAGGCCCGGGCACTGTCCGCCAAGATCACCAGCCTGTGTGAGCCGGGCCGGCAGTACAAGTTCATGGAGGTGTGCGGCGGGCACACCCACACGATCTACAAGCACGGCCTGGAGGACTACCTGCCCGAGAGCATCACGCTGATCCACGGGCCGGGCTGCCCGGTGTGCGTGATCCCGATGGGCCGCATCGACGACTCGATCCACATCGCCCGCGAGCCCGGCGTCATCATGACCTCGTTCGGCGACATGATGCGGGTGCCGGGCAGCGGCGGGAACTTCTTCGACTCCAACGCCGAGGGCACCAACATCCGGATGGTGTACTCGCCGCTGGACTCGCTGAAGATCGCGCGCCAGAACCCGGACAAGCATGTGGTGTTCATGGCGATCGGGTTCGAGACCACCGCGCCGTCCACCGCGATGACCGTGCTGCGCGCGGCGAAGGAAGGCATCGAGAACTTCTCCATCTTCTGCAACCACATCACGATCATCCCCGCCATCAAGGCCATTCTGGACTCGCCCGACCTGCGGCTCGACGGCTTCATCGGCCCCGGGCACGTGTCCACGGTGATCGGCTGCCGGCCGTACGAGTTCATCGCCGGCGAGTACGGCAAGCCGATCGTGGTGGCCGGGTTCGAGCCGCTGGACATCCTGCAGTCGATCTACATGCTCATGCTGCAGCTGAAGGAAGGCCGGTCCGAGGTCGAGAACCAGTACTCCCGCGTGGTGCCGTGGGAGGGCAACCTGACCGCGCTGCGGGTGATCGCCGAGACGATGGAGCTGCGGCCGTACTTCGAGTGGCGCGGGCTCGGGTTCATCTCGCACTCCGCGCTGCAGGTGCGGTCGAAGTACGCGAAGTTCGACGCCGAGCTGAAGTTCAACGTGCCCGGCGTGCGGGTGGCCGACCCGAAGGCCTGCCAGTGCGGTGAGGTGCTCAAGGGCGTGCTGAAGCCGTGGGAGTGCAAGGTGTTCGGCACCGCGTGCACGCCCGAGACGCCGATCGGCACCTGCATGGTCTCGCCCGAGGGCGCGTGCGCGGCGTACTACAACTTCGGCCGGTTCACCCGGACCCGGGTGCGCGAGGCGAGCCTCGCCACCGCGGACCAGCTGGCCGGCTCGGCGCGGCGCGCGCCCGTGCGGACGGAGAGTGTGCCGCGATGAGCACCGACCACGACCTCGCGCCGGGCAAGGCGCAGGCGCCGCCCTCGGACCGGGAGCAGCAGGTGCTCGACCGGATCGAGCGGGTGCGCAAGCGCCGGGCCAAGGTCAAGGAGGAGCGGATCACGCTCTCCCACGGCTCCGGCGGCAAGGCGACCCAGACCCTGATCGAGGCGGTGTTCCTCGACGCGTTCCGCAACCCCTACCTCGAACCCCTCGAGGACGCGGCCGAGCTCACCGTGTCCGGCGCGCGGATCGCGCTCACCACCGACTCGTTCGTGGTGTCGCCGCTGTTCTTCCCCGGCGGCGACATCGGCGACCTCGCGGTCAACGGCACGGTCAACGACCTCGCCGTGTCGGGCGCGCGGCCGCTGTTCCTCACCGCCGGCTTCATCCTCGAGGAGGGCTTCCCGGTCGCCGACCTGATCCGGATCGTCGACTCGATGAAGGCCGCCGCGCAGGCCGCCGGGGTGTCCATCGTGACCGGGGACACGAAGGTGGTGCAGCGCGGCAAGGCGGATGGCTGCTATATCAACACCGCCGGCGTCGGCGTGCTCGAGTACGCCGGAAAGCTCGGCGTGGCAACGGCTCGGCCGGGTGACGCGGTGCTCGTGTCCGGGCCGATCGGCGACCACGGGATCACCGTGATGCTGGCGCGGGGCGAGCTGGACATCGAGGCGGACCTCGAGTCGGACACCGCGCCGGTGCACGGCCTGGTGGCCGAGCTGCTCGCCGCCACCCCGGGGGTACGGGCCATGCGCGACGCCACCCGCGGCGGCGTGGCCACGATCCTCAACGAGGTGGCCAAGGCCGCCGACGTCGCGGTGATCGTCGACGAGGACGCCGTGCCCGTCGGCACCGAGGTGCGCGGCGCGTCCGAGCTGCTCGGGATCGACCCGCTCTACGTCGCCTGCGAGGGCCGCATCGTGGCCATTGTGGACGGTGCGGAGACCGACGTCGCGCTCGCCGCGATGCGCCGCCACCCGCTGGGCGCGCAGGCCGCGGTGATCGGCCGGGTCGCCGCCGACCCGCCGGGTCTGGTGCTGCTGAACACCGTGTTCGGCGGCACCCGGATCTGCGACCTGCTCGTCGGCGACCCGCTGCCCCGGATCTGCTGAGGGACAGCGGATGCACGAGATGTCGATCACCCAGTCGATCGTCGACGCGGTCGCCGAGAAGCTGGGCGACGCCGAGGTCACCGCGGTCCGGCTGGAGGTCGGCAAGCTGTCGGGCGTGGTGGTCGACTCGATCCGGTTCTGCTTCGACCTGGTGACCGAGGGAACGACGCTGCAGGGCGCCCGGCTGGTGGTGGACGAGCCGGCCGGGCAGGCGCGGTGCCGGGAGTGCGCCACGGAGTTCGAGGTGGCCGACCCGATCGTGCTGTGCCCGGCCTGCGACGGGTCCAATGTGGACGTACGGTCCGGACGGGACCTGCGGATCGTCTCGGTGGAGGTGAATGCGGCATGTGCGCGACCTGTGGCTGCTCCGACGACGCCGGCGTCCGGGTGACGGACCCGAGCGCGGCCCCCACCCACCCGCACGACCACGACCATGCTCCCGGCCATGAGCACGGCCATGAACACGGCCGCGGACCTGAGCACGGCCACGATCATGCGGCCGAGCGGACCGTGCTGCTCGAGCAGAAGGTGTTGGCCCGCAACGACGAGCTCGCCGAGCGCAACCGCGAGTGGCTCGCCGAGCGGGACATCCTCGCGGTGAACCTGATGAGCTCGCCGGGCTCGGGCAAGACCACGCTGCTGGAGCGCACGATCCGCGAGCTCGGTGCCGAGGTGGCCCTGTCGGTGGTCGAGGGCGACCAGGAGACGCTGTTCGACGCCGAGCGGATCAGGGCGACCGGCTGCCGGGTGATCCAGGTGAACACCGGCGCAGGCTGTCACCTGGACGCGGACATGCTCGCCGCCGCCCTGCGCGAGCTGGATCCGCCGCGGCGGTCGGTGGTCTTCGTCGAGAACGTCGGGAACCTGGTGTGCCCGGCGCTGTTCGACCTCGGCGAGCACACGCGGGTCGTGGTGATGTCGGTCACCGAGGGCGCGGACAAGCCGTTGAAGTACCCGCACATGTTCCGCACCGCGGACCTCGTGCTGCTCAACAAGGTCGATCTGCTGCCGTACGTGGACTTCGATCTGGCCAGGTTTCAGGACTTCGTGAATCAGGTGAACACGAGGAGCCGGGTGGTCCGGGTCTCCGCGACCCGCGGCGACGGCATGCCCGGGTGGTACGGCTGGCTGCGGGAGCGTGCGGGCGACCGGCCCGCAAGCGTCGCCGCAAGCATGCCCTGATCAGCGGTGACAACGGCATGGTCGAGAGTTTGTTGCCGATCCGACGATCTCGTGCGACGCTGGGGGTGATCGCGGACGTGCCGCGATGCGGTGCCGCCTTGCCCGGCGCTCGGTACGAGTACAGGAATGGCGGCTATACATGACGTCGCTCGACACCTTCCCTTCGACGACGGATCGGCAGCGTGACTACGCTGACCTTTCGCGCGAGATCCGCGATGCCGGCCTGCTGAAACGGCGCTACGGCTACTACGCGGTCAAGATCGCGCTCAACGTGCTCGCGTTCGCCGGAGGATGGGTCGCCTTCGTCAACATCGGCGACTCGTGGTGGCAGCTGTTCCTCGCGGTCTTCTTCGCCGTCATGTTCGGCCAGCTGTCCTTCATCGGCCACGACGCCGGCCACAAGCAGATCTTCCGCGGCGGCCGCGCCAACGACGTGGTCGGCTTCTGGCACGGCGGGATGGTCGGCCTGAGCTACGCGTCCTGGATGGACCAGCACACCCGCCACCACGCCAACCCCAACCACGAGGACGCCGACCCCGACGTCCAGATCCCGGCGCTGGCCTTCACCACCGAGCAGGCCCAGGCCAAGCGCGGCTTCCTGCGCTGGTTCGCCAAGTACCAGGCGTACTTCTTCTTCCCGCTCCTGCTGCTGGAGGGCTTCAGCCTGCACGTCTCCAGCGTGAAGGCCTTGCTGCGCAAGGACCTCCGGGCCCGCTCGGTCGAGATCGCCCTGCTGGTCGCGCACTTCGCCGCCTACCTCACCGCAGTGTTCCTGGTGCTCTCCCCGCTCACCGGCCTGATCTTCATCCTGGTGCACCAGTGCCTCTGGGGTGTCTACATGGGATGCTCGTTCGCCCCGGGACACAAGGGAATGCCCACCATGGCCGCAGGCAAGGCGGTGGACTTCCTGCGCCGCCAGGTACTCACGTCCCGCAACGTGCGTGGCGGGGTCTGGGTCGACTTCACCCTCGGTGGGCTCAACTACCAGATCGAGCACCACCTGTTCCCGAGCATGCCCCGGCCCAACCTGCGCCTCGCTCAGCCGATCGTGCGGGCGTTCTGCGCCGCACGCGATGTCGAGTACGCCCAGTGCGGTTGGCTGCGTACCTACGGATACGTTCTTGCGCACCTGCATGCGGTCGGCGCACCGCTGCGCCTCGCCAGTCGCTGACGCCGTCCCGGCCCCGGTTCTGTGCACACCGCGAGCGGCGAACCACGTGGTTTCACCACATTGGGGGTATCGCCGCGGGGTGCCAGCCGGGAAACTGGGGCCATCCGGAGGCGCAACGGCGCGGTCTCGCGACCTTCCGTGATCGAATCGACTGCCTGGGGACTCGTCGGCTCATGGGGCTGAAGACGCCGCCCGCGCATTTCGCACGGGTGGGTCGTCGAATCGAGAACCGACGTTGCGGTGGTGGCGATGATGTGCGCGAGCGAGGCGGATGACGCCTCGGACAGACCCTGGCGGGCCGTCGGTGATCCGACGTGACCATTCGCCTGATGCAGGCCGGGGGGTCGGCGGTGGTGCGGCGCGGGGTGTCGCTCGTCCTGGACGACGTGGACGACATCGACGTGGTCGGCGAGGTGACCGAGTCCGGTGAGCCGCTGAGCGACGCGGTCAGCGAGCTGGCGCCGGACGTTCTCCTGCTGCACCTGCGCAGGGTCGAGGGCAGCACCTTCGAGGACTGGCTCTGCAACGTCCCGCAGGATGCGAACCCCAGCGTGCTGCTGATGACCCTGCCGGGCGGCCGCCCGGAGGCGTGGCAGGCCATCCGCGCCGGCGTCGACGGCTGCATCCACGAGGACGACGCGCCGGAGGAGCTGGTCAAGGCGATCAGGTCGCTCGCCGCCGGTGAGGCGTGGCTGCCGCCGCCGTTCGCCCAGGAGCTGGTCGACCACTACCGGCGCGACACGGTGGACCGGCACGGCTCGTCGGCCGAGGTCGACCTGCTGAGCCAGCGGGAGCGCAGCGTGGTCCGCCTCGTCGCGATGGGCAACTCCAACGCCGAGATCGCGGTCGAGCTCAACCTCGCGGAGTCGACCATCAAGACGCACGTGTCGCGGATCCTGCGCAAGCTCGGGCTGCGCGACCGCACCCAGCTGACCCGCTTCGCCCACCAGGCCGGGATCGTGTGAGGCCTACGTCTCGCGTTCGATCAGGGTGATCTTGAGGGTCACGTGCTGCAGGCTGCGCTGCCGTCCGGTGAGCCGCGCCACGAGCGTCTGGGCCGCGATCTCGCCCGACTCCTCCAGTGGCTGCCGGATCGTGGTGAGCCCGAGGTGCTCGGCGATGTCCCCGTCGTCGAAGCCGATCACCGACAGCTCGGCGGGCACCCGGAGCCCGCGCTCGCGGGCGGCCTTGAGCACGCCGCTGGCCAGCAGGTCGTCGTAGGCGAAGACCGCGGTGGGCGGGTCGGCGAGGTCGAGCAGCGCGTGGGTCGCCTGCTTGGCCGCGTCGATGCCGTGCGGCACGTAGACCACGTGCTCGTCCGGCAGCGCGTGCCCCGCGGCGGCGAGGGTGTCGCGGTAGGCGTCGAGCCGGGATCCCACGCCCAGCACCCTGTTCGGGACCCGGGCGGCCTCCGCGAGGTAGGCGAACCGGGTGTGCCCGCGGCGCAGGAACAGCTCTGCGGCCAGCCGGCCGCCCTCGGCGTTGTCGATGGCCACGCTCGAGAACCCGGGCCGCTGCACCTCGAGCAGCACGGTGGTGAGCTTCTGGCGCAGGATGCGGTCGGCGCTCTCGTCGTCGATCGGCAGCGACATGACCAGCAGGCCGTCGAGGGTGTTGGTGAGCGGGATGCTGGCCAGGCTCGGGATCGAGTTGGCGGCCGACTCCTGGTCGTAGACCACGATCTCCCACGACTCGGCACGCAGCGCGTGCATCACGCCGTTGAGCCGCTGCGCGAAGGAGAGGTAGGACGTGAACGGCGCCATCACGCCGATCCGGCGCACCCCGCGCCGCGCGCGGACGACGGCCTCGGCCTTGGGAACGAACCGCAGCTCGTCGGCCGCGGCGAGGATCCGTTGCAGGGTGGCCGGTTTGACCCGGGACGGGGAGTTGAGCGCGAGGGAGACCGTCGAGATGCTGACGCCGGCTCTGGTCGCCACGTCGTAGATCGTCGCCGCCATCGCACCTCGTCCGGTAGCCGGGATCCAGTTGTCGAAGTCCTTCGATGCCGAGCATAGCCCCGGCTCTGCGCGGCCACCAAGGTCCCTCCCGCGATGGACAGCCGGGCAACATGACTACATCTCGAGACCTAATCAGCCCTTGACGGGCCGCGCCGGGGAAAACTAGCGTTACCAAGAGAACTTTCGAAGTCCTTCGATCGTTTCGTTTCGACCCGACGGAGGTGGCCTCGATGCTGAGGTTGGTCTCTCGGCGTGTTCTCATCTCGATCCCCCTGGTCCTCGCGGTCTCCCTGCTGACGTTCGCGCTCGCGGCGGTGGCCCCCGGCGACACGGCCCGCACGATCCTCGGCGAGAACTACACCCCGGAGGCGTACGCGCGGCTGCGCCACCAGCTCGGCCTCGACCAGCCCCTGCTCGAGCAGTACTGGCACTGGCTGACCGGCGCCCTGCGCGGCGACCTCGGCACCTCGCCCATCAGCGGGCTGGGGGTCACCGGCCAGATCCTGTCCCGGACCGAGTCGACGATCTCCCTCGCCGTGGTCACCACCGTGCTCGCGACGGTGGTCGGCGTGGCGCTCGGGGTGCTCAGCGCGGTGCGGGCCGGCGCGCTCGGCCGGATCGTCGACGTGCTCTCGCTCCTCGGCTTCGCGTTGCCCAACTTCTGGTTCGCGCTCGTGCTCGTCACGGTCTTCGCGGTCGGCGCGCGGATGCTGCCCGCCACCGGCTACGTCCCGCTGACCACCTCGCCCGCCGCGTGGGCGACGAGCCTGGTGCTGCCGGTCATCGCGCTCGCGGTGCACGCCGTCGCGGTGATCGCCAAACAGACCCGGGACGGCATGCTCGAGGCGCTGTCCCGCGACTTCGTGCACACGCTGCGGGCCAACGGCGCGTCGGAGACCTCGATCGTCCTGCGGCACGCACTGCGCAACGCCGCGATCCCCGTGGTGACCGTGATCGGGCTGCTGTTCGTCGGCCTGCTGTCCGGGGTCGTGCTGATCGAGACGGTGTTCGCCATGCCGGGCCTCGGCGGCCTGGCGGTGAGCGCGACCCTGCAGCACGACCTGCCGATGGTGCAGGGGGTGGCGGTGACCTTCACCGTGCTCGTGGTCGTCGTCAACCTGGTCGTGGACCTCGCCTACGGCCTGCTCAACCCGAAGGTCCGGGTCGCATGAGGACGATCCTGCGCCGCCCGGTCGCGGCCCTCTTCGTCGCCTTCCTCGTGGTCGTCGGCGTAGCCGCGCTCGCCGCGCCGCTGCTCACGCCGTGGGACCCGACCACCACCGACCTCGAGCACGTGCTGTCCGGGCCCACCGCGCTGCACCCGCTCGGCACCGACTCGCTCGGCCGCGACGTGCTGTCCCGGCTGATGTTCGGCGGCCGGATCAGCCTCGTCGGCGTCGCCGAGGCGGTGCTGGTCCTGCTGGTGCTCGGCGTGCCGACCGGCCTGGTCGTCGGCTACGTCGGCGGCTGGGCCGACCGGATCACCTCCTGGGTGACCGACATCGTCCTGGCGATGCCCGGGATCGTCGTCCTGCTGGTGGTGCTGGCGATCTTCGGCACCAACAGCACCGCCGCCATGATCACCGTCGGCGCGCTGGGCGCCCCCTTCATGGCCCGGGTCGTCCGCGGCGCGACGCTGGCCGTGCGGGCCGAGCCGTACGTGGCCGCCGCGCGGGTCGCGGGGCTGCGGCCGGGGCGCATCGTGCTCGGCCAGATCCTGCCCCGGGTCACCGGCCCGATCCTCGTGCAGACCGCGCTGGCCGCGGGCAGCGCGCTGGTCGTGCAGACCGGGCTGAGCTATCTCGGCCTCATCGCCGAGCCGCCGACCCCCACCTGGGGCGGCATGGTCGCGGACGGCTCGCAGGTCATCGACGCCCAGCCGTGGCTGCTCTTCCCGCCGGGCCTGGTCATCGGCCTCGCCGTGCTCGCGTTCGGGCTGCTCGGCGACGCGATCCGGGACGCCACCGCCGAGCGCGTCACCCGGCCCGGCGGGCGGGTGCGACCCGGTCCGAAGAGGACGGACGAGCCCGCGCCGGCCGACCCGTCCCAGCTGCTCTCCGTGCGCGGCCTGGTCGTCAGCCTGCCGGCCGGCGGCACCCGGACATCGGTGGTCGAGGACGTGAGCCTCGACATCGCCCCGGGCGAGACCGTCGGGCTCGTGGGCGAGTCCGGCTGCGGGAAGTCGGTCACCGCGCGGTCGCTGCTCGGCCTCCTGCCGGCCGGCGGCCGGGTCGACGGCGGGCGCGTCGTGTTCGACGGCCGCGACCTCGTCGGGCTGTCCACAAGGGACTGGAAGGGCCTGCGCGGGCGACGGATCGGGCTCGTGTCCCAGGAGCCGGTCGGCAGCCTCGACCCGATGTTCACCGTGGGCCACCAGGTCGGCGAGCTCGTCCGGCGCCACCACGGCGGCAGCCGCCGCGCGGCCAGGTCCCGGGCGCTGGAGCTGCTGGCGAGCGTGCGGCTGCCCGACCCGGCCGGCGTGGCGCGCCGCTACCCGCACGAGCTGTCCGGTGGCATGGCCCAGCGGGTGGCCATCGCGCTCGCCCTGGCCGGCGACCCCGACCTGCTGATCGCCGACGAGCCCACCACCGCGCTCGACGTGACCGTGCAGGCCGAGATCCTCGAGCTGCTGGCCGGCCTGCAGCAGGCGCGGGGCATGGCGATCCTGCTGATCAGCCACGACTGGGGCGTGGTCGCCGCGCACTGCCGGCGGGTGTACGTCATGTACGCCGGGCACGTCGTCGAGACCGCCCCCGTGGGCGAGCTGCTCACCGAGCCGCGGCATCCCTACACCGCCGGCCTCCTCGGCTGCGCGCCGCGGCGGGCCCGGCCGCGCACCCCGCTGCACCCGATCCCCGGCGTGGTGCCCGAGCTCGGCCACCGGCCCGGCGGCTGCCCCTTCCATCCCCGCTGCGCGCTCGCCACCGCCGACTGCGCCACCGGCACGATCCCGGCCGCCGAGCCGGAGCCCGGGCACCACACCTGGTGCCTGCACCACACCGAGCTGGCGAAGGAGGGTGACGATGAGCCTGCCGTTGCTGGACGTTCGTGACCTGTCCGTCGACTTCCCCGCCCGATCCGGGCTCGGCCGCCGCCGCGTCCGCGCGGTGCGCGGGGTCGACCTGCACATCGAGGTCGGCGAGACGCTCGGCCTGGTCGGAGAGTCGGGGTCGGGCAAGTCCACCATCGGCAACGCCGTGCTCGGGCTCGTCCCCCCGGCCGCCGGGCGGATCATGTTGCACGGCAAGGAGATCACCGGCGTGCCGGCGGCCGCGCGGCGGGCGCTGGCCACCCGGATCCAGGTGGTCTTCCAGGATCCGTACGGCTCGCTGAACCCCTCGCGCACCATCGGCTCGACGCTCGCCGAGCCCGTCCGGGTGCACCGGGGGCTGTCCCGGGCCAACGCCGCCCCGCTGGTCGCCGCCGCGCTCGAGCGGGTCGGCCTGCCCGCGGCCGCCGCCGGCCGCTACCCGGCCCAGTTCTCCGGCGGGCAACGCCAGCGCATCGCCATCGCCCGGGCGCTGATCCTCGAGCCGGAGCTGGTGATCTGCGACGAGCCGACCAGCGCGCTCGACCTGTCCGTCCAGGCCCAGATCCTCAACCTCCTCCTCGAGCTCCAGCGCGACCTCGGGCTCGCCTACCTGTTCATCTCCCACGACATCGACGTCGTCCGCCACCTCGCCCACCGGGTCGTGGTGCTCCGCGACGGCGAGGTGGTCGAGCACGGGCCGGTCGGGCGGGTGACCACCAACCCGCGCCACCCCTACACCCAGGCCCTGCTCGACGCCGTCCCCGACCACGCCCTCCTGCATCACCAGTGAAGAGGTGACCTCGCAATGACGCAGGCCCATCCGTTACGCGCGCTCATGATCGCGGCCGTGCTGCTCGTCAGCGCGTGCGCGGGCGTCGACACCGCCCAGGGCGGCACCGGCGACCGCATCCTCAACCTCGGCAACTCGATCCCGCCGACGAGCCTCGACCCGGGCAACGCCACCGGCAACGCGTGGTACGCCGAGCTGGCCTACGACTCGCTGATCCACCAGGCCCCCGACGGCAAGCTGGCGCCCCGGCTCGCCACCGCCTGGCGCTACGTCGGCACCGGCAACACGGTGTTTGAGCTCGACATCCGCGACGGCGTGACCTTCAGCGACGGCTCCCCGCTGACCGCCGAGGTCGTGCGGGCGAACCTCGAGCGCTACCGCAAGGCCACCGACCTCGCCGCCACCGCGCAGCTCGCCGGGGTCACCAAGATCGAGGTGCCGAAGCCGGGCACGGTCCGGCTCACCCTCGCCAAGGCCGACCCGATGCTCCCGGAGAAGCTCACCCCGTTCTACGCGGCCGGCAACATGGTCAGCCAGGCCGGCCTCGACGACCCCGCGAAGCTCGCCGAGCAGACCCTCGGCGCGGGCCCGTACGTGCTCGACCCGGCCGAGACCGTCGACGGCGACCACTACACGTACACGCCGAACAAGCGGTACTGGGACAAGCAGGCCGTGCACTACGACCGGGTCGTCATCAAGGTGCTGCCCAACCCCAACACGGCGCTGGCCGCGCTGAAGACCGGCCAGGTCGAGGTGATCTTCGGCTCGCCGGCCACCGACACCGCGGCGAAGTCGGCCGGGCTGCGGGTGGTGTCGGTGCCGCAGACCTGGGTGGGCATCGCGCTGGCCGACCGGGGCGGCGCGGTGAGCAAGCCGCTCGCCGACGTGCGGGTCCGGCAGGCGCTGAACTACGCCGTCGACCGGGAGAAGATCGCCAAGGGGCTCGTCGGCACCTACGGCGGCCCGGCCGCCACCGAGCAGATCCAGCTGCCCCACCAGGACGGTCACAGCGACCACACGTTCTACGCCTACGACCCGGCCAAGGCGAAGCGGCTCCTGCGTGACGCCGGCTACGCCAAGGGCTTCCCGCTGCCCGTGGTGAGCAACGCCGGCGCCACCCCGCTGCTGCAGGCGATGGCGGGCGACCTGAAGGCCGTCGGCGTCGACCTGAAGATCACCGACCGGGCCGCGAACCAGGACAAGTACGCCCAGGACCTGGGCAGCGGCCAGTTCCCCGCGTTCGGCATCACGTTCGGCGCGCTGCCCGTGCACCTCATGGGGCCGTTGCTGTTCCTGCCCGAGAACGCGTTCTTCAACCCGTTCCGCACGGCGGACGCGCGGATCCAGTCGCTCTACCAGCAGGCCGCGGCCGCCGGGCCGGAGGACAGGGCGCGGCTGGACGAGGAGATCGTCGCGCGCATCGCCGAGCAGGCGTGGTTCGTCCCGGTGCTGTTCCAGCCGGTCAGCTTCTACGCCAGGCAAGGCGTCACCGGCCTCGAAGTCACCACCGGCAACCCGAACCCCAACCCCGTCGAGTGGAGCCCCGCATGATCGTCAGCCAGGTTCGTTTCGAGCACCACGACCGGCCGTTCGGGATCGGCACGCCGAGCCCGCGGCTGTCCTGGCAGGTTCGCGACGCCGACCCGGACTGGGCGCAGACCGCCTACGAGGTCGAGCTCGACGGCGCCGCGACGGTCCGCGTCGACTCCGCCGAGCAGGTGCTCGTGCCCTGGCCGTTCCCGCCCCTGACCGCGCGCGGCACCGCCACCGTGCGGGTCCGGGTGGCGTCCGGTCCGGAGTGGAGCGAGTGGGCTGAACCGTCCACTGTGGAGCTTGGGTTGCTCGGGCCCGAGGACTGGACCGGCCGGTTCGTGAGCCCGCACGGCATCGGCGGGGTGGGCGAGCCGGCCCCCGTCCTCAGCCGCACGGTCACCCTGCGGCCCGGGATCGCCCGCGCGCGGCTGTACGTCACCGCGCACGGCCTCTACGACGCCACGCTCAACGGCCAGCGGGTCGGCGACCAGGTGCTCACCCCCGGCTGGACGAGCTACCCGCACCGGTTGCGCTACCAGACCTTCGACGTGACGGACCTCCTCGTCGCGGGCGAGAACAGGCTGGAGGTGCTGCTGGGCAACGGCTGGTACCGCGGCCGGCTCGGCTGGTTCGACGACCGGGCGCTCTACGGCACCCGGCTGGCCCTGCTCGCGCAGCTGGAGGTCGGCTACCCCGACGGCTCGGTGGAGGTCGTCGGCACCGACGAGCGCTGGAGCGCGCACGAGAGCGGGGTGCTCGCCGACGACCTCTACGACGGTCAGCGCACCGACCTCCGACCCCGTCCGTCCATTGTGGACACGGTGGAGGTGCTCGACGAGGACCTCGGCCGGCTCGTCGCCCCGGACGGGCCGCCGGTGCGGGTCACCGAGGTGGTGGCGGCGGTGCGGGTGTGGACCGCGCCGTCCGGCCGGACCCTCGTGGACTTCGGGCAGAACGTCGTCGGCGTCGTGCGGTTGCGGCTGCGTGACACGAGGGCGGGGGAGGAGGTCACCGTCCGGCACGCCGAGGTCCTCGACGGCGGCGAGGTGTGCGTGCGGACCCTGCGCAGTGCCAAGGCGGTCGACAGCTACGTCCTCGCCGACGCGGCCGAGGCGGTGCTCGAGCCCGCGCTGACCTTCCACGGCTTCCGTTACGCCGAGGTCACCGGGGTGCCCGGGCTCGCGGCCGCGGACGTCGAGGCGGTCGTGTTCGGTTCGGACCTGCGCCGCACCGGCTGGTTCTCCTGCTCGGACCCCGACCTCACCCGGTTCCACGAGAACGTCGTGTGGACGATGCGCGGCAACTTCCTCGACGTGCCGACCGACTGCCCGCAGCGCGACGAGCGGCTCGGCTGGGCCGGGGACTGCCAGCTGTTCGCGCCCAGCGCGTGCTTCCTGTTCGACACGGCCGGGTTCTTCACGTCCTGGCTCGCCGACCTCGCCGCCGACCAGTACCCCGACGGCGCCGTGCCGTGCACCGTCCCGGACCCCCTGCGCAGCGACAAGACCAGCGTGGCCGGCTGGGGTGACGCGGCCACCGTCGTGCCGTGGACCGTGTACCAGCGCTTCGGCGACACCGGCCTGCTCGCCCGGCAGTTCGCCAGCATGCGCGCGTGGGTGGACAACATCGCCGCGCGGACCACCGACGGCGTGGTGGCGGGCGGCTTCCAGTTCGGCGACTGGCTCGACCCCACGGCGCCGCCGGACAACCCGCTCGCGGCCACGTCTGATCCCGAGGTGCTCGCCACCGCCTACCTGGTCCGCTCCGCCGACCTGGTCGCGGCGGCCGCGCGGGAGCTCGGCCACGACGCCGACGCCGGGCGCTACGCCGCGCTCGCCGCCCGGACCAGGGCCGCGTTCGCCCGCGCGTACGTGACCGGCGCGGGCCGGGTCCTGTCCGACACCCCCAGCGTCTACGCGCTCGCACTGAGCTGGGACCTGCTGCCGACCGACGGACAGCGCGAGCACGCGGTGCGCCGGCTGGCGGACCTGTTGCGGGTCAACGGGTACCGCATCAGCACGGGCCTGCTCGGCACGCCGGTGCTCACCGACGCGCTCACCGCGGCGGGCCGGGCCGACCTGGCCTACCGGCTGCTGCTCCAGCGCGAGTGCCCGTCCTGGCTGTACTCGGTGACGATGGGCGCGACCACCGTGTGGGAGCGGTGGGACAGCATGCTCCCCGACGGCTCGATCAACCCCGGCGAGATGACCTCGTTCAACCACTACGCGCTGGGCGCGGTCGCCGACTGGCTACATCGGACGGTCGCCGGCCTCGCCCCGGCCGCGCCCGGCTACCGCGAGATCACCGTCGCACCCGTGCCGCACGCGGCGCTCACCCACGCGTCCGCGCGCCACGACACGCCCTACGGCGAGGCGTCGGTCGCGTGGCGGCGGGCCGACGGCCTGCTCACCGTCGACGTCGTGGTGCCGCCCGGCGCGCGGGCGTCGGTCCAGCTGCCGGGCGCCGAGCGGGTCGACGTCCGGCACGGCCGGCACACGTGGACCGTCGCCGACCCGTGTGTCGCGGCGAACGGGGGCTCGCTCGCGAGCGTGCGGGAGCTGATCGACTCGGCGGACCGGTGGCCGGTGGCGGCCGAGATCCTCGTCCGGCACGGTGTCGGCCGCGACCTCGCCGAGGCCGCCCGGCAGTCGGCGCGCCACCTCGGGGTCGCGCCGGCGGACCTGCCGGCCGCGGTGCTGTACAAGGACTTCGACGGCCGCGGCGAGAAGGCGCGCCAGGAGCTCGACGCCGCGTTGCGTGGCGAGCCGGCACCACGACCGTGACCACGACCGTGACCTACCGGCGTGCGGTCCTGCGCGGGCCGGGGCAGCTGGCCGTCGAGGACGCGGACCTCGGGCCGCCCGCGGCGGGGGAGCTGCTCGTCGCGCCGGACGCGGTCGGCATCTGCGGCACCGACCTCGAGCTGCTCGACGGCTCGATGGCCTACCTGCAGCAGGGGCTGGCCGAGTACCCGATCGTGCCCGGCCACGAGTGGACCGGCCGGGTCGTGGCGGTGGGCCCGGACGTCACCGGGTTCGCGACCGGCGACCGGGTGGTGGGGGAGTGCACGGTGAGCTGCGGCGCGTGCGAGCGCTGCGCCGACCCGGCCGGCTACCACCTGTGTGCCGCGCGCACGGAGGCCGGGATCATGCGCCGCCCGGGCGGTCTCGCCACCCGGCTGCTGTTCCCGGCCCGCGCCGCGCACCGCGTTCCGTCGCATGTGGACGCTCGGGACGCGGCGCTGGTCGAGCCGCTCGCCGTGGCCTACCGGGGCGTCGAGCGGCTCCTGCCCGCCGGCGGCGCGGACGTCTGCGTCGTCGGCGCGGGCACCATCGGCCTGCTGTGCGCGCTCGTCGCCGAGGCGCTCGGCGCGCCCCGGGTGCACCTCGTCGACCCGGACGAGGGCCGCCGCGACCGCGCGACCGCGCTGGGCTTCGAGGCGTCCACCACCCCGCCACGCGTCCCGTGCGTGGTCGAGGCGTCCGGCACGGCCGAGGGGATCCGCACCGCGGTCGGGTCGACCACCGAGGGCGGGCGGGTGCTGCTGCTCGGGCTCACCGGCGCGCCCGCGGTCCCGCTCGACGTCGACGCGGTGGTCCTGCGCGATCTCACCGTGGTCGGCAGCCTCGGCAGCCCGTCGGTGTGGCCGGCCGCCGTCGACCTCGTCGCCTCCGGCCGGATCGCCCCCGGCCGGCTCGTGAGCCACGAGTTCGGGCTCGGCCGGGTCGCCGACGCCTACCAGCGGGCGATCGACCGGAAACCGGGCACCCACAAGGTGCTCGTCCGCCCGCAGGAGGTCACGTGATCCAGCGGCTCGAGGTCCGCTCCGACGACGTCGAGGCCGTCGTCCTGCCCGGCTGCGGCGCGCGCCTGCACCGGCTGCGGGCGTTCGGCCGCGACCTGCTCCGCACGCCGGACGACCCGGGCGTGCACTGGGACGACCCGTTCTTCTGGGGTGCCTACCCGATGGCGCCGTGGTGCAACCGGGTGCCGCCCGGCAAGCACGTCGTCGACGGCCGGACGGTGGTGCTCAACCCGAACTTCGTCGACGGCACGGCCATCCACGGGCAGCTCTTCCGCGCGCCGTGGACGGTCGTCGAGGACACCCGGCTCACGGTCAGCGCGGGCGGCGACGGCTGGCCGTGGACCTACGACGTGACGCTCGACCTCGCGGTGGACGCCGACCGGCTCGAGCTGGCCTACCGGCTGGACAACACCTCCGACGCCGCGATGCCGGCCGGGCTCGGGCTGCACCCGTGGTTCCGCAAGCCCGTCCGGCTCACCGTGCCGGCGCGCCGGGTGTTCCCCGTCAACGCCGACCCGCCGCCGTGGCCGGAGCCGGTCGCCGGGGCCTTCGACCTGCGCGAGCCGGGGCCGCTGGCCGACGACCTCGACGCCACCTGGACCGACCTCGACGAGCGCGCGGTGGTCCTGTCCTGGCCGGACGTCTCTGCCCGCATGGAGTTCTCCGCGTCGGCCGGGTTCGTGGTGGCCGCGAGCCCGGCGCAGCTGGACGCGGTGGCGGTCGAGCCGCAGACGCACGCGCCGGACGGGCTGGCCCGGCTGGCGGCCGGGCTGCCGGGCGGGCTCACGGTGCTGGCGCCGGGGGAGTCGCTGGAGCTGCGGGTCAGCTGGACAGTGACCCGGGCAGATGGCTGAGGTCGAGGTACCGCGTCGGGTTTCCCTGGTGTCCGGTGTGGACGGTGAAGAGGGCGCCGGCGTGGGTGCCGGGGCCGGCCGCGGTCGTGATGAACAGCCGGTCCCGCGCGCTGCCGCCGAACGCGCATGCGGTGACGTTGGCCGCGGGCAGCGGAATCTCCCGGTCCAGCTCGCCAGCCGGGGTGTAGCGGCGTACCGCGCCGCCGCCGAAGAACGCGACCCACACCGCGCCGTCGGTGTCGACGGTGAGGCCGTCGGGAATGCCCGCGGCGGCCGGCACCTCGACGAGCGTGCGCCGGTTGGACACGTCACCACCCGCCGCGTCGTGACCGAAGTCGAACACGTCGACCCGCCGGGTGAGCGAGTCGATGTAGTACATCAGCGACCCGTCCGGGCTCCAGTCGATGCCGTTGGACAGCCAGACGTCGTCGAGCACCGTGTCGACCCGGCCGTCGCGGACGCGGTACAGGTGCCCGCGGCCCGGCTCCTCGTCCTCGGCCATGCTGCCCACCCAGAACCGGCCGAGCGGGTCGCACGCGCCGTCGTTGAGCCGGACGCCGGGCTCGAGCGGCAGGTCGAGCCGCGCGGTGACCTCGCCGGTGCCGGCGTCACCACCGGTGTCGAGGACGGCGAGCCCGCCGGCCAGCGCGACCAGCAGCCGGCCGTCGGCGAGCGGCGCGAGCGCGGTGGGCCGGTCCGGCGTCGGGACGGTGGCGGTGGTGCCGTCGGGTCGGGTGCGGTGTACCGCGTTACCGTTGATGTCGAGCCACCACAGGACCTGCCTGTCGTCGTCCCAGCACGGCCCCTCGCCGAGCCGTGCGCGGGTGGGGCCGACCGGTTCGGGTGTCGCCGTCATGTGTTGCAGCGTAGAGGAAATCACGTCCGGTGAGGAGATGTCATGGACCTCAAGCACCGCTCACGGTCTCTTGTGGAGGGTCCCGCCCGAGCAGGGGCCAGGGCGTACCTCAAGGGGATGGGCTACGACGAGCGGGCGCTGGCCAAGCCGTTCGTCGGCGTCGCGCACTGCTGGACCGAGACCATGCCGTGCAACTTCACCCACCGGACGCTGGCCGAGTCCACAAAGGAGGGTGTGCGGGCCGCGGGTGGCACGCCCATGGAGATCAACACGATCGCGATCTCCGACGGCATCACCATGGGCACGCCGGGCATGCGTACCTCGCTGGTGTCCCGCGAGGTCATCGCCGACTCGATCGAGCTCGTCGCGCGCGGGCACTGCTTCGACGCGCTGGTCGGCATCGCGGGCTGTGACAAGACGATCCCCGCGGCGGTGATGGCGATGGCGCGGGTGGACGTGCCGAGCGTGCTGCTCTACAGCGGGTCCATCCGGCCGGGGTGCTGGCGCGGGCGCGACGTCACCGTGCAGGACGTGTTCGAAGCCGTCGGCGCGCACGCGGCCGGCCGGCTGACCGACGCCGAGCTGCGGGAGCTGGAGGAGGCCGCGTCGCCCGGGCTCGGCGCGTGCGGCGGGCAGTTCACGGCGAACACGATGGCCATGGCGTTCGAGGTGCTGGGCATCAGCCCGCTGGGCTCGGCGATGGTGCCGGCGCAGGACGAGCACAAGGGCGGCGTGGCCGAGGCGGCCGGGCGGCTGGCGATGAAGGTGCTGGCCAACGACGTCCGGCCGCACGACCTCATCACCCGGACGTCGATCCGCAACGCGATGGTCGCCGTGGCCGCGTCCGGCGGGTCCACGAACGCGGTGCTGCACCTGCTCGCGGTGGCCGCGGAGATGGGCGTCGAGGTCACGATCGACGACATGGACGAGATCAGCGCGAAGACGCCGCTGATCTGCGACCTCAAGCCGGGCGGCCGGTTCGTGGCCACCGACCTCTACGCCGCCGGTGGCGTGCCGCTGCTGGTCAGGCGCTTGCTGGAGGGTGGCCTGCTCGACCCGGACGCGCTCACCGTGACCGGCCGCACCCTCGGCGAGGCGGCCCACGACGCGCCGGAGACGCCGGGCCAGGAGGTGGTGCTGCCGCTGGACCGGCCGCTCAAGCCGACCGGTGGCCTGGCCATCCTGCGTGGCAACCTCGCGCCGGACGGCTCGGTGGTGAAGCTGTCCGGCCACGAGCGGCTGTGGCATCGCGGGCCGGCGCGGGTGTTCGAGGGCGAGGAGGCGGCGATGGCCGCGGTGCTCGCGGGCGGGGTGGGCGCCGGTGACGTGGTGGTGATCCGCGGCGAGGGTCCGGCCGGCGGCCCGGGCATGCGCGAGATGCTCGCGGTCACCGGCGCGCTGCAGGGCGCCGGCCTCGGCGGGGAGGTCGCGCTGATCACCGACGGCCGGTTCAGCGGCGCCACCCGCGGGTTCATGGCCGGCCACGTCGCCCCGGAGGCCGCCCGCGGCGGCCCGATCGCCGCCGTCCACGACGGCGACACGGTGACGATCGACGTGGCCGCCCGGCGTATCGACGTCGACCTGTCGGCGGCGGAGATCACCGCGCGGGTCGCGGCCTGGCGGCCCGCGCCGAACCCGCACCGCACGGGCGTCCTCGCGAAGTACGAGGCCCAGGTGGGCAGCGCGAGCACCGGCGCGACGACCAACCCGGCGCTGCCTGGCCGTCAGCCTGCCCCGTGACGTGTCGGTGGCTGCCACCAGGAACGGTTGTCGCGGTACCAGGCCGCCGTCCGGGTGAGGCCGTCGTCGATGCCGACCTTCGGCTCGTAGCCCAGCTCCGTGGTGATCTTGCCGATGTCGACGGAGTAGCGGCGGTCGTGGCCCTTGCGGTCGGCGACCCGCCGCACCAGCGAGTCGTCCCTGCCGGTGGCGGCCAGCAGCCGGGCGGTCAGCTCGCGGTTGGACAGCTCGGTCCCGCCGCCGATGTTGTAGACCTCGCCGGGCCGGCCGCGCTCGGCGACGAGCTGGATGCCGCGGCAGTGGTCGTCGACGTGCAGCCAGTCCCGGACGTTGCCGCCGTCGCCGTAGAGCGGCACCGGGCGGCCGTCCGTCAGGCTGGTGAGGAACAGCGGGATCATCTTCTCCGGGTGCTGGTAGGGCCCGTAGTTGTTGGAGCAGCGGGTGATCACCACCGGCAGGCCGTGCGTCACGTGGAACGCGCGGGCGAGCAGGTCGCCGGCCGCCTTGGTGGCCGAGTACGGCGAGTTGGGCGCGAGCGGGTGGTCCTCCGGCCAGCTGCCGTGGTCGATGGACCCGTACACCTCGTCGGTCGACACGTGCACGAACCGCGGCACCCCCGCCTCCAGCGCCGCGCTCAGCAGCGTGTGGGTGCCGAGCACGTTGGTGGTCACGAACTCGGCCGAGCCCGTGATCGACCTGTCCACATGCGACTCCGCGGCGAAGTGGACGACGAGGTCCGCGCCGGACATCTCGTGCTTGACCGTGAGCGGGTCGCAGATGTCGCCCACGGTGAGCCGCAGCCGCTCGTCGTGCGCGACCGGCGCCAGGTTCTCGAGGTTGCCGGCGTAGGT
Organism: Actinophytocola sp.; assembly: GCF_036402745.1. Classification (GTDB taxonomy): domain Bacteria; phylum Actinomycetota; class Actinomycetes; order Mycobacteriales; family Pseudonocardiaceae; genus Actinophytocola. The sequence continues at coordinate 23,717 of NZ_DASWSJ010000057.1, forward strand.
GAGCGCGTCGAGCACCACGACCTCGTCCGGGTCGAACCCGGGGTGCTCGCCATGCAGCACGCCACGCACGTAGTTCGAGCCGATGAAGCCGGCGCCGCCGGTCACGAGCACCTTCACGACGCGACCTCCATGACGTAGCGGCCGTAGTCCGACTTGCCCAGCGCGGCGCCGAGCCGGTGGCACTGCGCCGCGTCGATGTAACCCATGTGCAGCGCGATCTCCTCGACGCACGCGATCCGCACGCCCTGGCGCTCCTCGAGCGTCCGCACGTACTGCCCGGCCTCCAGCAGCGACGCGTGCGTGCCGGTGTCCAGCCAGGCGAAGCCGCGGCCGAGGTCGACCAGCCGCGCCCGCCCCCGGTCGAGGTAGACCCGGTTGACGTCGGTGATCTCGAGCTCGCCGCGGGCGGACGGGGTGAGCCCGCGGGCGATGTCGACGACGTCGTTGTCGTAGAGGTACAGCCCGGTGATCGCCCGGTTGGACCGGGGCGCGGCCGGCTTCTCCTCGATCGAGAGGAGGGTGCCGTTCTCGTCGGCCTCGCCCACGCCGTACCGGTGCGGGTCGGCCACTGGGTAGCCGAACAGCACGCAGCCCTTGAGGTCGCGGGCCGCGGCGTGGAGCAGCTGGGAGAACCCGGGGCCGTGGAAGACGTTGTCGCCGAGGACGAGCGCCACCGGGTCGTCGCCGATGTGGTCCGCGCCGACCAGGAAACTGTCGGCGAGACCGCGGGGCCAGGGCTGCTCGGCGTAGTCGAGGCGCAGGCCCAGCGCCGAGCCGTCGCCGAGCAGGCGCTCGAAGGCCGGCCGGTCCAGCGGGGTGGTGATGACGAGGATGTCGGTGACGCCGGCCAGCATCAGCACCGACAGGGGGTAGTAGATCATCGGCTTGTCGTAGACCGGAACCAGCTGCTTGGACGTGGCCATCGTGACGGGATACAGCCGGCTGCCGGTGCCGCCGGCGAGAATGATCCCCTTCATCTCGGTCCCTTCATTCGACTCGGTTGCGGTAGGCACGCACGGCGAGCGGGAAGAACACGGCGACGGTGCCGGCGAGCCAGAGCAGGCCGCCGGCCAGCGGACCCGCCACCGGGCCGCCGACCAGCAGGCCGCGCATGGCGTCGGCCAGCAGGCTCACCGGGCTCACGGCCGACCAGTCCGCCAGCCAGCCGGGCATGCTGGCGGTCGGCACGAACACGTTGCTGCCGAACGTGAGTGGTACGACGAGGGCGAGGAAGATGCCCTGCACGGCGACCGGGCCGCGGACCAGAACGCCGACCAGCACGGGGATCCAGCACAGGCACAGTCCCGTGAGGACCATCAGCACCAGTCCGGCCAGCAGCGGCAGGACCCCGGTCTGCACCCGGAACCCCACCACGGCCGCGGCGACGAGCAGCGCGGTCCCCGCGACGACGTAACGCACGCCGGCCGCGAGCACCGCGCCGACGAGCGGGGCGGACCGCGCGATCGGCAGGCTGCGGAACCGGTCGATCACCCCGCTGCCGGCGTCGACGTTGAGCGTCACCCCGGCGGAGAGGCTCGCGACGAGCGCGGTCTGCACCAGCAGGCCCGGCACCAGGTCCCGCAGATAGGCGCCGGTGCTGCCGGCCACCGACCCGCCGAACGCGAACCCGAACACCACGAGCGTCGTCACCGGCTGGAGGACGGCGTCCAGCAGCTGCGCCGGATCGCGGCCGATCTTCGCGCTGCCCCGGCCGGCGAGGAGGAGCGCGTGCCGCGCGTGGGCGGTCACGCCGGGCTCCCGGCCGGCGTGGTGGTGCGGTGGGTGAGGGCGAGGAAGACCTCGTCGAGGCTGGGGAGCCGCAGGGCCAGCTCGTCGACCGCGATGCCGGCGGCGGCGAGGGCTGCGACCACTGTGGACAGCAGCACCGGGTCGGCCAGTGGTGCCGTCAGGACACCAAGCTCGGGGTCGGCCGCCGGGCCGGTGCCGGTGAGGTGGGCCAGGATCCGGGCCACCTCGGGCAGGTCCGCCGGCGCCGACGGTCGCACCTGGACGGTGTGGCCGCCGACCCGGCGCTTGAGCTCGGCCGGCCGGCCCTCGGCGACGACCCGGCCACGGTCGACGACGGTCACCCGGTCCGCGAGCCGGTCCGCCTCCTCCAGGTACTGCGTCGTCAGCAGGATCGTCGTGCCCTCGGCGGCGAGCTCGCGGACGAGCTGCCACACCTTCGTGCGCGCGTGCGGGTCGAGGCCGGTCGTCGGCTCGTCGAGGAAGAGCACCCGGGGCCGGCCGACCAGGCTGGCGGCCAGGTCGAGCCGGCGCCGGGTACCGCCGGAGTAGCCCTTGACCGGGCGGCCGGCCACCTCGGTGAGCTCGAACCGGTCCAGCAGCTCGGCCGCGCGGGCCTTCGCGGCGGCCCGGGGCAGGTCGAGCAACCGGCCGAGCAGCACCAGGTTGCCGGTGGCGGTGAGGTCCTCGTCCACCGAGGCGTACTGCCCGGTGAGGCCGATCGCGCGGCGGGCCGCCACCGGGTCGGTGACCACGTCGTGCCCGGCCACCGAGGCGTGCCCGGCGTCCGGGCGCAGCAGCGTCGCGAGGACGCGGACCGCGGTGGTCTTGCCCGCCCCGTTCGGCCCGAGCACGCCGACCACGGTCCCCGCGCCGGCCGCGAGGTCGAGCCCGTCCAGCGCGACCGTGGCGCCGAACCGCTTGACCAGCCCGTCGGCGAGGATCGCCGGCGTCACGCCGGCACCCCGGACAGGCGGTAGCGGCGCAGGCAGTCGGTGTAGTGGGGGAGCAGGTCCGCGGCCGCCGCCTGGGCCAGCGTCGGGAGCTCCCGTGTGGACGGACGGGCCGCCGGCCAGGGCAGCGCCAGCGCCGGGTCGAGCGGGTCGACGCCGTGCTCGGCGGCGTCGGACTCGGTGCACAGGTGGGTCGTGGCCGTGTCGTCCGCGAGCGCCACGAACGCGCGGCCGAGGCCTTCGGCGAGGTAGACCGCGCGGCGGGTGACCGCGTCCAGGCGCACCGCGTCCCACCGGCCGAACGCCGGCGAGCCGACCCGCAGGTCCACCACGATGGCCAGGACCGCGCCCCGCACGCAGTACACGTAGCGTGCCCGGCCGGGCGGCGTGGTGAAGTGGATGCCGCGGACCGTGCCCGGGCGTGACACCTCGTGGTCGACCCGCGCCACGGTCAGCGGATGCCCGCGGGCCGCGGTGAAACTGTCCTGGTGGAACGGCGACCCGCCGCGGGGCGCGAACTCGTAGGCGTCCGGCACGGCCAGGCTCGATGTCATGTACCCACCCCAGCGAATCGGCTCTCGATGTCCTGTTCGGACCGTCGGCCGCGCTGCCCGTTCCTGGCACCGACACTACGACAGCGGCGACCCCGCCCACATCACCCTTCGCGCCGAACTTCCGTTACCTCCCAGGGTGTAGAAGTGCGCTCGGCTCGACTACCGTCGAACCATGACAGCCCAGGGACAGCTGCTCACCGAGCTCCGCGCGGCACTCGGTGGGGCCGGGGTGCTCACCGATCCGGACGTCACCGCGAGCTACCGGCGGGACATGATGGCGCTGGCACCGCACGGCGAGCCGCTCGCGGTGGTGCTGCCCGCGGACGTGGCGCAGGTGCGGGCGGTGGTCCGGGCGTGCGCGCGGGCCGGGGTGCCGATCGTGCCGCGGGGCGCGGGCAGTGGCCTGTCGGGCGCGGCCAACGCGGTCGACGGCTGCGTGGTGCTCGTGACCACCAAGCTGAACGCCATCGAGGAGATCGACCCGGACAACCGGCTCGCCGTGGTGCAGCCCGGGGTCGTCAACCTGGACCTGCGCACCGCGGTCGAGAAGCACGGCCTGTTCTTCCCGCCGGACCCGTCGAGCTACGACTGGTGCACGATCGGCGGCAACCTCGCCACCAACGCGGGCGGGCTGTGCTGCGTGAAGTACGGCGTCACCACCGACTCGGTGCTGGGCCTGGAGGTCGTGCTGGCCGACGGCGAGCTGCTGCGCACCGGGCGCCGCACGGTCAAGGGGGTCGCGGGCTACGACCTCACCAAGCTGTTCGTCGGCAGCGAGGGCACGCTCGGCGTGATCACCCAGGCCACGCTCGCGTTGCGCCCGCTGCCGCAGGCGCCGGCCACCCTGGTCGCCGCGTTCGGCTCGGTCGAGGCGGCCGGCGCCGCGGTCAGCGCGGTGGTGCGCGAGGGGCTCGTGCCGTCCCTGCTGGAGATCATGGACAGCGCGTCGGTCGAGGCGGTCGAGGCGTACCTCGACACCGAGGTCGGCCCGCCCGGCGAGTGCGCGGCGCTGCTGCTCGCCCAGTCGGACTCCGGTGGCGCGGTGGCCGAGCGCGAGCTGGCCGCGATCGAGCGCATCTGCGCCGACCTCGGCGCGTCGATGGCGTACACGACCACCGACCTCGCCGAGGGCCGGATGCTGCTGCACGCCCGCCGGGTCGTCGGCCCCGCGCTGGAGGCCTACGGCGCCTGGCTCACCGACGATGTCTGCGTGCCCCGCACCCGGATCGCCGAGCTGCTCGGCGAGTGCCGGCGGATCAGCGAGCGCCACGGCCTGCGCATCGCCGTGGCCGGCCACGCGGGCGACGGCAACATGCACCCGGTGATCGTCTACGACCCGACGTCGGCCGCCGAGCTCGCCGTGGCCCGCACGGCGTTCGACGAGATCCTCGCGTTCGCCCTGGCGCTGGGCGGCACCATCACCGGCGAGCACGGCGTGGGCCGCATCAAGCAGGACTGGCTCGCCCGCGAGCTCGGCCCGACGGGCATGCGCGTCCACCGCGCCCTCAAAGCCGCCCTGGACCCGGCGAACCTGTTCAACCCCGGCGCGATGTTCACTAGTCCGCCTCCCCGGGATTAAAAGTGTGCGTTGCGTTCCGGCGGATGGTGTGGGTGTCGGGGTGGGTGGTGGTTGGGTGTCGTCACGGTCCCCTGAGGTTCCGATGGTCGGCGCAGTCGGCGCAGGACTTCACACGATGATCTACGAGACAGGCCCTAGGTGGCGGGTGCGGCGACCTTGCTTGCTGACGAACTCCAGCACCGAGTCGGCCATGTAGTCGATCATCTCGTCGGTCAGACCCGGGTGGACGCCGATCCAGAAGCTGTGCTCCGTCACGATGTCGCTGTTCGTCAGGTCGCCCACCGCGCGGTAGTGGGTGTCCACATAGGCCGGATGGCGGGTGAGGTTGCCGGCGAACACCTGGCGGGTCCCGATGTTGCGACCCTCCAGGAACGCGACCAGCTCGCGCCGGCCGAACGGCGCGTCGGGCAGGACCGTCAGCACGAAGCCGAACCAGCTCGGCTCGCTGCCCGGGGTGGCGGTCGGCAGCAGCAGCCCGGGCACGCCGTCGAGCGCGCCGCGCAGGCGGGCCCAGTTGCGCCGCCGCGCCGCGACGAAGGCCGGCAGCTTCGCGAGCTGGGTGAGCCCCAGCGCGGCCTGCGTGTCGGTGCCCTTGAGGTTGTAGCCGACGTGGGAGTAGATGTACTTGTGGTCGTACCCGGCCGGCAGCGTCCCCAGCTGCCAGCCGAACCGCTTGGCGCACCGGTTGTCCTCGCCGGGGCTGCACCAGCAGTCGCGGCCCCAGTCACGCAGGGACTCGATGATGCGGGCCAGGTGCAGGTCGTTCGTCGACACCACCCCGCCCTCGCCCATCGTGATGTGGTGGGCCGGGTAGCAGCTCAACGTGGAAACGTCGCCGAACGTGCCGGTCGGCCGCCCGTCGTAGGTCGCGCCCAGCGCGTCGCAGTTGTCCTCCATCAGCCACAGCTCGTGGTCCCTGGCCAGCGCCGCGATCTCCGTTGCGGCGAACGGGTTCCCGAGCGTGTGCGCGAGCGCGATCGCCCGGGTGCGCGGGCCGATCGCGTCCGCGATCCGGTCGGCCGAGGTGTTGTACGTGCCCAGCTCGGTGTCCACGAACACCGGCACGAGACCGTTCTGCAGCACCGGGTTGACCGTGGTGGGGAACCCGGCGGCGACCGTGATCACCTCGTCGCCCGGCACCAGCCTGCGGTCGGCCAGCTGCGGCGAGGTCAGCGCGCTGATCGCCAGCAGGTTGGCCGACGAGCCGGAGTTCACCAGGTGCGACTTGCGCACGCCGATCGTGCGGGAGAAGCGGCGCTCGAAGTCCTGCGCCGAGCGCGCCGCGACGATCCGCATGTCCAGCGCGGCCTCGACGAGCGCGGCCCGGTCCTCCTCGTCGAAGACCGGCCCCGACGAGTACAGCGGGGTGACGCCGGGCCGGAACGGGCGGGTGGACGCGGCCGCGTGGTGGTACTCGCGGACCGCGGCGAGCACGTCCTCGCGGATCTCGTCCGTGCCGATGGTGCGGGGGGTGCCGTCCGTGGTGGTCACTGTGGACTCCTGTGGGTCTGTCGGTACCAGCGGATTGTTCGGTCGAGCCCGTCACGCAGGCTCAGGGGGGAGAACGAGATGACGTCGTGCATCCTGGCGAGCTCGAGCGTCCGGCCGGACCCGCCGGCCGGCTTCGCCGGGTCCACCCGAACCCGGTCCGGGCGGCCGGTGAGCGAGAGCACGAGCCGCGCGAGGTCCACAATGGACACCGACTCCTCGGTGCCGATGTTGACCGTGTGGTACTTGTCCGCCTCGACCAGCTGGAGGGTCGCGCGGACCAGGTCGGTCACGTAGACGAACGAACGGGTCTGGCTGCCGTCGCCCCAGATCTCGAGCTCCTCGCCGGCGAGCGCGCGGCGGATCATGCCGGGGATCACGCTCGCCACCGGGCCGAAGCCGTCCCGCGGGCCGTAGACGTTCGCCGCCCGCGGCACGTGGATGGTCATGCCGAACTGGTGGCGGAACAGGTCCGCGAGGGTCTCGGTGAACACGTGCGCGAGCACGTACCCGTTGCGCGCGTCGGCCTCGGCGACGCGGTGGCCGGCGTCCTCGCCGACCGGGCCCGGGCCGTGTCCTGAGTAGACCACCGACGAGCTCTGCAGCACCACTTCCGGCACGCCGTCGTCCCGGGCCCAGCCGAGGACGTTCAGCGCCATCCGCGCGTCGCACTCGAGGATGGTCGCCGCGTGCCGGGTCTTGTACTCGGCGTTCCCGTGCAGTGCCGCGCAGTGCACGATCGTGTCGACGTGCGGGCCGATCTCCCGGAACGCCGCGCGCGTCGCGTCGGTGTCGCACAGGTCCACCCGCGCGAGCCGGAGCCGGCCGGTCGCCGGCAGCTCGCGGAGCACGCTCTCCTTGTGCGTGCGGTAGAGGCAGGTCACCCGGGCACCGGCGGCCAGCAGCTCCGTCACGAAGTGGGAGCCGATGAAGCCGAGGCCTCCGGTGACCGCGACGGTTCGGTCAGCCCATCGGTCGCTGGTCATGGGTGTCCCTCAGCGCAGCGTCTCGAGGATCTTCATGGCGGTGGTGGCGCCGTCCTCCGCGCGGATCTGGTGTCCCAGCTGGTTCGCCCGCGTGGCGATCCGCGGCTCGGTGACGGCCCGGCGGATCGCGGCGGCCAGCCGTTCGGCGGTGAGGCGGTGCTGCGGGATCGGCGGCGGCGCGGCACCCGCGGCGTGCACCTGCCACGCCCAGAACCGCTGGCCGCTGATCGTGAACGGGCAGACGACCTGCGGGCGGCCGGAGGCCAGCGCCGCGCTCGCCGTGCCGCCCCCGCCGTGGTGGACGATGGCGGCCATGCGGGGGAACAGCCAGTCGAACGGCGCCTCGTCGAGGTAGAGCAGCCGGTCGTCGGGCTCGGCGAACCGGATGCCGCCCCAGCCGGCGACCACCACCGCGCGCACCCCGGCGAGCCGGACGGCGTCGCGGACGACGTGTCCGCTGCGCACCGGGTCGGACCCGACCGCGCTGCCGAAACCGACGTAGACCGGTGGCTCCCCGGCCGCGAGGAACTCGGTGAGCCGCCGCGGCGGGGTCCAGCCGGACGCGGCCGGCAGGAACCAGTAGCCGGTGGTGTGCACCCAGTCCGGGTAGCCGAGCGGCGCGGGCAGCGCGTGCCTGCTGAACGCCTGGAGGACCGTGGCGGGTGTCCCGTCGGGGCGGCGCAACGGGTCACGCTGCCGGCGCCGGCGCAGGTTCGTGCCGACAAAGGAGGCTTTGTTGAGCGCGCGCGGGAGCCGGAATGGGAACTCGGGATTCGTGAACGAGCTCGTCGGAATCCAGAACGGGTCCATGAATACCGGGACCGCTGGCACGCCCAATGTCTCGGCGACCTCGTGCCCGGGAAGAAGGCCGTGATGCACGACGATGTCCGCGCCCTCGTCGACGGCTTTTCGCATGTCCCCGCGCAACGCGTCGCGCAGTGACCGGTGCTTGCGCATGTGCCGCCGGCTGAGCACCCGGCCGCGAAGTCCCCAGTGGTTGGCGTCGAGCGACTGGCGCATGAGCGGGTCGCTCAGCATCGTCTTGGCTATGTCGTTGAAGGGAATCACCTTGGTGCTGTGCGGTTCCATGAGCGAGGCGGACCCGGCGGGCGCGCCGACGACCACCTCGTGCCCGGCCTCGTCCAGCACCCTGGCCAGCGCCGCGAAGGGCTGGACGTCCCCACGGCTGAACTGGGTGAGAATGGCGACCTTCATCCCGGGACGACCCCCATGTGATTTCGGTGGACAGTGGACGGATGAACGTGAGCCGCACGACCGGGAAATTGTCTGTTCCCGTGTCGACCACACTGTCTGCGCCGAATTCCCGGCTCGGCGACGACGTTACGGCAGGCTCGTTCGCGCTGTCGTCAGTCGCCCTGCCGAATTCTCGTTAGGTCCCGAGACGGACGCCGCGTTTCCCCGCGGTTACGGACTTTCTACGCCGGCGCCCCTCACCGGCGCGTGAGCTCCGGGGCCGCCGGGTCGTCGGCCGGCAGCCAGGCCGGCGCGGACGTCCGGGCGGAGAACCGTTGCCAGT
>NZ_DASWSJ010000058.1:0-32689 GCF_036402745.1 Actinophytocola sp.
CGGGCGGGTGTGCCGGAGCGGCCCAGTGTGCGGTCGTAGACCTCCTGCCAGGTGCCGTCGTCGATGGCTGCCTGCAGTAGGTCGTTGAGCTTGTCGCGCAGCGGTTTGTCGTCGTGGGGGAGGCCTATGCCGTAGGCGAACGGGTGCCATGGCTCGCCGACCACGTGCAGCCGGCCCGGGTCGGTCGACGCGAAGCCCTTCAGCAGGGCGTCGTCAGTCGTGACCGCGTCCACTCTCGTGGCCAGCAGGGCGTTGACGCACTCCGCGTAGTCCGGCAGCTCGACGATATTTTCCGGCTCCACAAGCGCCTCGGTCCGGAGCACCTGCGCCGACGACGAGCCCAGGACCGAGCACACCTTGTGCCCCCGCAACGTGTCCCGCCCGGTGATCTCGGCGAAACCCGTCCGCACCAGCACGTCCTGCCCACCCGTCAGGTACGGCCCGGCAAAGCCGACCGACTCCTTGCGCTTGTCGGTGATCACATAGCTGCCGACGACCAGGTCGACAGCGCCGCTCGTGAGCCGGTCCTCCCGCTCACCCGACTCGACCGGCATGAACGTGATCTGCTCCGGGCCGAAGCCGAGGCCGGCCGCGAGCTGCGTGGCGATCTCGATGTCGAAACCACGGAACGACCCGTCCTGCATGCGCTCGCCGAGACCCGGCTGGTCGTCGCGGACGCCAATCACCACAGTGCCGCGGGCGGTCATCCGCTCGAAGGTGGGTGAGCCGGGAACGGACGGCCGCGTCTCGCCCGCGGCGCGCGCGGCGGCGGTCGCGTTGCCGGGGACCCGGTTCGGTCCGGACGTCCACCCGACCACGGCGACGGCGAGCAGCACGACGAGCCCGAGCGCCACGAACGCCGGCGCACGGCGGTTCCGAACCGGTGGCGGCTGCGGTGGCGGCGGGGTGAGCACCGCCGCCGCGCCGGCGATCGTCAGACGCTCGGCCGGGTTCTTGCGCAGCAGGCCGGCCAGGAGTGTCCACAGTGGACTCGGGACCGGCGGCGGCTCCTGCGTGAGCACGGCGGCGAGGACGGCCTGGGTGTCACCACGCTGGAACGGCGACGTCCCGGTGAGCGCGTAGTACAGCGTGACGCCGAGCGCCCACAGGTCACTGGGCGCCGCCGCCGCGTGGCCGTTCACCCGCTCGGGTGAAAGGTACTGCGGCGAGCCGATCAGCTGGTTCGTGGCGGTGATCGCCGTGCCGCCCTCGACCGACGCGATGCCGAAGTCCGTGAGCACCACCCGGTCGCCGTCGAGCAACACGTTGGCCGGCTTGACGTCGCGATGCAGGATGCCGCGCTCGTGTGCCGTGCCGAGCGCCGCGAGCAGGCGGCGGGCGAGCTCCGCGACCCGGTCCGCGGGCAGCGGCCCGTCCCGCCCGACGACGTCCGCGAGCGAGCGGCCGCCCACCAGCTCCATCACGATCCACGGCTTCCCGGCGTCGACGACGACGTCGTGCACGGTCACGATGCCGGGATGGCTCAGCCGCGCCGCCGCGCGGGCCTCGCGGAGGGTGCGCTGGTAGCCGGGGTCGGACTCGGTGAGCTGGACCTCCTTGAGCGCCACCGCGCGTTCGAGGAGCTCGTCGGTGGCCCGCCACACCACGCCCATGCCGCCCCGGCCGAGTTGCCCGAGCAGGCGGTAGCGGCCGGCGACGAGCCGGTCCTCGGGTTGCGGCATGGCCGAAAGATACCCACTTCCCGGGTGCTTTCGTCTAGAAATACCACCATGATCTGGCACCCCGAGGTCGACCGCCCGCTCGCTCCCGTCGCAGCCGTGGTGGTGGTGCTCGCCGCGCTGCTCGCCGGGGCGGGCGCGGTCGCCGTGTCCTCGGTGCTGACCGCCGACTGGCCGCGGGTGCTGCTCGCCGTCGTGCTCGTGCTGGCTGGCTGGTGGGTGACGCGGCTCGCGCACGGACCGGCGGGGGCGGCGCTCGGCCGGCCGGTGCTGCGTGGCATCGGCACGTCGTTCGGGGTGCTCGGCGCCTATCTGGGCGGGCTCGCGCTGCTGACGATGACGCTGTCCGCCACCGGGCCGCCGTCGACGATCGCGGTGATCTTGCTGATGTACGGCGTGCCGGCGCTGGCCCTGCTCGCGGTGGCGGCGACCGGGATGCGTGCGTGGACCGCCGGCGCGGGCGCGGTCCTGCCGATGGTGGCCGTGCTGCTGCTGTTCGAGGCCGGGGTGGGCGCGGGCCAGGTGTCGGCGACGATGCTCGCGGTCGCGGTGGTGCTGGCCGTCGTCGTCGTGCGCTCGCCGGTGCGCTCCGCGCCGGGTGACCTGGCCTCGGCCGCGGCGGCGATGGCGACGTCGTTCGCGTTCGGCGCGGGCGCGTCACCGTTCGGCTCGCTGGGCGCCACCCAGACGGCCGGCAGGGCGCCACAGGTCACGGGCGGCGAGCTGTCCGGAGTGGCGCTGGGTGTGGTGGCGGGGGGTGCGCTGCTGGTGGCGTCGGTGCTGGTGATCATGGCGGTGCTGCGGCACGACCTCGCCGGCGGTTTCCTCGCGGCGTCGGTGTTCGTGATGCCACCGGTGATGATGTCAGCGGTGCTGGACCCGACGGGCGCCTGGCCGACGGAGGTCGTGGTGGCGGTGACCGCGGTCCCGGCGCTGGCTGCGGTGGTGGCCCTGCTGGCGATCCGCGTGCGAGCCGTCCGCCAAGCCCTGGTCAGGATCCCAGCGGCGCTGCGCCCACCCGCACCCGAGTCGCCGGACGCCGAAGCTCCCACCCCGAGCCCCGCACCTCGAGGAGCCGCCCCCGGCACGACAACCGGGATCGACCCGGGGAGCGAGACCGCCGATCCGACCGGCACCGCGGACACCGAGGCCGGAGCCGGCGACCCCGCATCTCCCGCCGCTGGGGAAGCGGGTACCGGCGAGGCCGCCGACCCCGCCGGTGGCGGGGCAGGAGTCGGCGGCGCCGTCGATTCGGCAGTGCCGCGCGCCGCTGGCGCCTCCGATCCGGCGGCCGCCGCCGTGGATGCCGAGGCCGATCCGGCCGCCGATTCCGCCGCCGTGGCGGCCACCGTCGGGGCGCCGGACGGGGCGCTCACCGTCGCCTCCCTCGCGGTCGTCGTCGCGGGGGCCGCCGTCGCGTTCCTGGTCGCCGGGATGCCACTTTTCGGGTGGGGGGCCGGGCCGCAAGGGGTCGCCGCCCTGCTGGTGTTGGTCGGGGTTGGGGCGTTGGCCTCCTGGTTGCCCGGCACCCCGGGCGCGGCGGCGGCCGTCATCGCGTTGCTCGGGCTCGGGCTCGTGCCGCCGTGGCCCGCGTTGCTCGGGGGCGGCCCGAGCGCCGCAATGGCCGCACGGGTCGTCGCCGGGGTGCTGACCCTCGGCAGCGCCGCCTTGCTCGGCTGGTTCCTCACCCGCGCGCACCGCCGGCCCGGCGTGTTCGCCGCGGCGGCCTACGCGCTCGCCGGCGGGCTCGCCACCTGTGTCGGCTCGATGCTGTTCAACGCCGACTACCTCTACGCCGGCACCCCACCCTTCGACACCGCGCTGGCTCCGGTCGCGGTCGTCGTGCTGCCGCTGGTCCTGCTCGGGCTCGGCGCGATCGTCGCGGTCCTCCGGGGACACCTCGCCATCGGGCAGGCCGTCGGCGCCGTCGTGCTCGCCGCCGGAGCCTTCGTGCCGCTCAAGGTTCTCGTCGGGCAGCTCCTCGGCGGCACCACCGCGCAAGGCCTGCCCGCCGGCTACCTCATGCAGCTCTCGCTCAGCCCGCTCACCCCGACCGACTGGGCCAACACCAGCGCCGCCCTCCGCGAGCCCTCCACCCCACTGATCATCTCCATCCTCGTCATGGTGCTGATCGCGCTCGCCCTGGCCGGCTCCCTGGCGCCAAGGCCCTCCCCGCCGCTCGCCGCCGCGGTCGCGCTGACGCTGCTGGTCGCCGTCCAGCTCGGGCTGCTCTTCGCGCTCACCACCCGGGCCGTCGAGGACGCCCAGCTACTCGGCCAGCTCCTCGGCGCGCTCGGCGCCCTCGCCACGGTGATCGGCCTCGCGGCCGGGCGCAACGCGACCGTGGCAACCAGGTACGCGATGACCTGACCCGGCTGTCACGAACCGCCGCCTGGCCCCGTCCTCACATCACCAACGTAAGAGAACGGGGAACTCCGATGAACATCATCCTGTGGGCGGCTCAGGTCGCGCTGGCGCTGCTCTTCGCGGTGTCGGGCTCGCTGAAGTCCACCCAGTCGCTGGAGCGGATGGCCGAGACCGGCCAGACCTCGGCCAAGATCGTCCCGCTGCGGTTCATGCGCACGGCCGGCATCTCCGAGCTGTTCGCCGTCGCCGGGCTGATCCTGCCGTGGGCCACCGGGATCGCCCGGGTGCTCACCCCGGTCGCGGCGACCGGGCTGGGCGTGATCATGGTCCTGGCCGCGACCGTCCACTCACGACTGCGCGAGCCGCGCACCGTGCTGGTCAACATGGCGATCCTCGCGGTGTGCGTGTTCGTCTCGGTGGGCCGGTTCGCCGACCTCTGAGCGGGCGCGCCTACAGCGCCAGCCCTGTCTCGAGGCGCTCGAGAGCCGCGTCGATCCGCTCGAGGATGTCCAGCTCCGGGTTCTTGACCCAGTCGAACGCGGCGACCAGCAGCACGCCGAAGAGAGCACCGACCGTGTGGCGCACGGCGGGGTCGGACGGTTCGCGACCGACCCGCCGGGCGCTCAGCTCGATCATCGTCTCGAGCCCCTGGGTGACGTTGCCGAGCGAGGCCGCCCACAGCTCCGGCACCGACAGTGCCAGCACGCCACGCCCGCGCTCGGTGTCCACCTCCGCCGCGGTGAGCTTCGCGAACGCGCCGTGCAACGCGCCGCGCCAGGCCTGGATGACGCTCAGCTCGGCCGGCTGCTCCTCGAACGCCGCGAAGATCACCGGGTCGACCAGGTCGGTGGTGACCAGGTCCTCCTTGGTGGGGAAGTAGCGGAACACCGTGCTGGGCGAGACCTCGGCCGCCTCCGCGACCTGCTCGACGGTGGTGGCCGCGAAGCCCTGCGCGCGGAACAGGCGGACCGCGTGCTCCTGGATGGCGACCTTCGTCCGCGCCTTCTTCAGCTCACGAAGTCCACTCATGAGTCGATTCTGCGTGTTCCGCGGCCACGGCGGCGACCCGGGGCGCTCGCGCCGGCAGGAACGCCACGGTCAGCAGCACGCCGAGCGCGGCCACCCCGGCCGAGGCCCACAGCAGCTGGTCGAGCCCGTCGACGAACGCGGTCCGCACGCCCAGCAGCAGCTCCGGCGACCCGAGCCGGCCGGCGACCTCGACGCCCGCGTACACGCTGTCCCGCACCGCGCTCGCGGTCCCGGCCGGCAGCCCGGTGACGTCGAGCCGGCTGGCGTAACCCGAGTTCAGCACGCTGCCCAGGATCGCGGCGGCCAGTGGGGTGCCGAGCTTCTGCACCGCCTGCATGAGCGCCGAGGCGACGCCGGCCCGCTCGGCGGAGATCGCGGCCAGCGCGGCCGACGACGCGGTGGCGAGCGCCAGCCCGGCGCCGGCCCCGCCGATCGCCGTCCAGGTCGCGGCCAGCCCGTACCCGCTGGTGGCGGTCGTCGCGGTGGCGAGCACGAGCGCGGCGCCGAGGACCACGAACCCGGTGGCGACGGTGATCTTGGCGCCGATCCGGTCGGCCACCCGGTCGGCCAGGCCGGCGCCGACCATCATGCCGCCGAGCAGCGGCAGCAGCCGGATCCCGCTGCCGATCGCGTCGGTGCCCAGCACGGCCTGGAAGTACTGCGGGGTGGCGAACAGCAGCCCGAAGAACGCGAAGATGCCGAGGCCGGCGATGATCGTGCCCCAGGTGAACCGGGCCGAGCCGAACAGCGACAGGTCGACCAGCGTGCGGCCGGGGGAGCGGTGGTCCAGGGCACGCTCCCAGAGCGCGAAGACGACGAGCAGCGCCGCGCCGCCGAGCATGCCGGTCAGCGCCCCGGCCGACCCCCAGCCGTCCTGCCCGGCCTTGACGAGGCCGAACGTCAGCACGCCGAGGCCGACGCTGGACGTGACCACGCCGACCGGGTCGAGTGCGGGCGGCTGCTCGCTGCGTGACTCCGGCAGGAGGATGACCACCGCGATGATCGCGAGCACGATGATCGGCAGGTTCATCAGGAAGACCCAGCCCCACCAGTAGTTGGACAGGATCCAGCCGCCGACGATCGGGCCGAGCGGCAGCGCCACGAAGTTGGCCGCGGCCCAGATGCCGACCGCGCGCGGCCGCTCCGCCGCGGTGAACAACACGGCGATGCCGGACAGCACGAGCGGGATGACGAGCGCGGCACCGAACCCCAGCACCGCCTGCGCGGCGATGAACATGCCCGCCGTGGTCGAGGTGGCCGCGAGCACCGAGCCGCCCGCGTAGACGACGAGGGCGACGAGCAGCATCTTCTTGCGCCCGAACCGGTCGCCGAGCAGGCCGCCCGGCAGCACGCCCGCGGCGAGCACGAGCGTGTAGGCGGAGACGAACCACTGAAGGTCGGCGGCGTCGGCGTGCAGCGCGGGCGCGAGGGTCGGCAGCGCGACGCTGAGGATGGTCGCCGGAAGGGCGACGGCGAGCACCACGAGGGTGAGGGCGCCGAGCGCCCACCACCTGCGTGTCCCTGAGGCAGACATGACAGTTGACTCCATTTCGGTAGTGAACTCCGAAGTGAAAGTACGCTGTCAGTTTTCAGTTGGCCAGTGTGCTGTCGGTCGGACCCACTACTCGGCGCGGTGCCGGCGTCTCGCGCCGGCGTGGGCCGGGTCGGGCGGTGGCTGCGCCGGGTCCTCTTCCGGAGGCGGCGTGGTCGGCGCACGCGGCTCCGCCCGCTGGGCCATCTCGCGCAGCAGCTGGTCGAAGATCGGCGTCGACATCACGTTCTCGCGTGTCACGCGCCCTCCTTAGGTGAAGATTTCCCCCGGACGGACGGTAACGCCCGAACTGGTTCAGACTGCCAAACCAGCGCCGACACGATCGGGCGATCTCTTCGTGCTGGTAAGAGATACTGCGCGTAGGACTAACGCCGACACCGGAGTGAGCGGCACGGCATCGACTGGGTGAGGATGGGGCGCATGACTGCGGAGTTGGACAACCTGGTCTCGTTGAAGGTGGACATCGCCGACCGGGTCGCCGAGGTGACGCTGCTCGGCCCCGGCAAGGGCAACGCGATGGGCCCGGACTTCTGGCGGGAGCTGCCGCAGGTGTTCGGCGCGCTCGACGCCGACCCGGAGGTGCACGCGGTCGTCCTCACCGGCAGCGGCCCCAACTTCTCCTACGGCCTGGACCTGCCGGCGATGATGCCGACCTGGGCCGAACTGCTCGGCGGCAACGCCCTGGCCGCGCCGCGGACCACGTTCCTCGGCGAGATCCGCACGCTGCAGCGCGCGGTCACGGCCGTCGCGGCGTGCCGCAAGCCCGTCGTCGCGGCGGTGTCCGGCTGGTGCATCGGCGGTGGCGTCGACGTCATCGCGGCCGCGGACGTCCGGATCGCCAGCGCGGACGCCAAGTTCAGCGTCCGCGAGGTGAAGGTCGCGATCGTGGCCGACCTGGGCAGCCTGCAGCGGCTGGCCGGCATCGTCGGCGAGGGCCACCTGCGCGAGCTCGCCTACACCGGCCGGGACGTGGACGCCGCGAGAGCCGAGCGGATCGGCCTGGTCAACGACGTCTACCCGGACCAGGCCGCGGTGCTGGCCGCCGCCCGGGAGCTGGCCGCGGAGATCGCCGCGAACCCGCCACTGGTGGTCCAGGGTGTGAAGGACGTGCTCGACCAGCACCGCGAGCACCAGGTCGCGGAGGGCCTGCGCTACGTGGCGGCGTGGAACGCGGCGTTCCTGCCCAGCGAGGACCTCGGCGAGGCCGCCCAGGCGTTCCTCGAGCGCCGCGCCCCCAAGTTCCAGGGCAAGTGAGCGGAGCGACGGAGCGTTCGCCGACTGGACTGACGAGCGCGCGCAGGCGCGTCAGCGCCGAGCACGGGAGGAGGGAAGACGGCGAGTAGCGGAGAAGCGAAGCGAACCATCCAACACAGGAAGCGCAGGCGCGCCAGCGCCGAGCATCGCACGGAGGAAGACGGCGAGTAGCGGAGAAGCGAAGCGAACAATTCAGCACAGTGAGCGGAGCGAACAATGGATCCAGCCATGTCCGTCGTTTCGGGGGCCTGGGAGACCATGGGTGCCGACGTCCGGTCGGCGATGGTGGAGTGCGGGAAGGAGACGTGGGCCGGGATCTACGAGGGCGTCGCCACGAAGAACAAGAAGTGGCGGCCGCTGCGGCCGCCGGTGATGACGCCCGAGCAGTACGGCGAGATCACCGGGCTCACCGAGCGGCTGGCCGGACTGATCCTCGACGCGTGCCTGCGCCGCGCCTCGACGGCCGGTGAGCTGCGCCAGCTGCTCGGTGTCCAGGAAGGACAGATCGAGTTCCTCGACGAGGCCGAGCCGCTCACCGAGGACCTGCTCGTCGCCGTGCGGCCGGACGTGCTGATCTCCGGCGGCGTGCCCAAGTTCGTCGAGTGCAACGTGGACAGTGCGCTGGGTGGCGCGTTCGACTCCGACGGCATCGCCCGGCGGTTCCTGGCCGCCTACCGCGAGCACGGCATCACCGGCGCGGTCCGGCTGCGGGCCCCGGAGTCCGCTGTGGACACCCGGTTCGACGCCATGCGCGAGCTCCTGGCGCTGCCCGAGGGTTCGACGTCGGTGGTGCTGTTCCACATGGGCAGCGACTACCCCGACACCCAGGACGGCCACACGCTCATCAAGCTCCTCGAGCCGGTCCGCGACCGCGGCCGCGCGGCCGGGCTCGACGTCGTGGTGTACCCGCTGGAGTGGCTGACGCTGAACGAGGACGGCCGGCTCTGCGCCGGGGACGTCGTGCTCGACTCGATCCTGCGGATGTTCATCCCCCAGGAGGTGCCGCACGGGGCGGGCTACGACAACCTGGTCACCGCGCTGGGCAGGCGCACCGTGCGGATGTTCACCTCCTCGGCGACCTGGCTGCTGGGCAACAAGGCGACGTTCGCCTGGCTGTGGCAGGACGTCGACCAGCTGTCCACAGTGGACGCCGAGGTCGTGCGGCACCACCTGCCGCGCACGGAGCTGGTGGACGCGGCGGGCATGGACCGGGCGATCGCCCGCCGGCACCACCTCGTCCTCAAGCCGACCGGGACCTACGGCGGCTCCGGCGTGGTGGTCGGGCGCGAGGCCACCGCGCAGCGCTGGCGGGCCGCGCTCGAGTCGGCCGTCGAGGCGGGTGGGCACATCGTGCAGGAGTACGTGCTGGCCGACCGGCTCGCGATGCACTTCGTCGAGATGGACACCGGCGAGGTCCGGGAGGACGACGTGCCCTACTGCGTCGCGCCGTACCTGTTCGGCCACCGCCCCGCCGGGGCGTACCTGCGGTTCGCGGTGCCCGACTCGGTCGCGGGTTCAGTGGTGAACCTCGGCCAGGGCGCGTTGACCAGCGGACTACTGCTGGTGGACGGGTGACGGGCAGTTGTTCATGGTTCGCTTCGCTACTCCGCTACTCACCGTCTCCCTCCTCCCGTGCCCTGTGTCTGATGGTTCGCTCCGCTCCTCCGCTACTCGCCGTCTTCCCTCCTCGCGTGCTCGGCGCTGGCGCGCCTGCGCGCGCTCGTCAGTCCAGACGGCGAACGCTCCGTCGCTCCGCTCACGCGTCCAGCCGGCGAACGCTCCGTCGCTCTCGCTCACGGGTAGCGGCCAGGTGCGCGCCGAGCAGCCGGACCGCCTCGCAGACGGCGATCGCGTCGCTGCGGGCGTTGCCGTGCCGGCCGTCGCTGCTGTAGAGGCCCGGGTCGGTGACCGCGGGGTGCGCGGTGAGGTTCAGGTGCAGCGTGCCCAGCTCGGCGGCCACCGCGGCGGTGCGCTCGGACAGCGTCTGCATCCGCTTGCGCAGCCCCGGGCGCAGCCACTCGGCGATGGCGGGACTGTAGGAGACGTTGTAGAGGCCGACGGTGATCACCTTCGCGCCGGCGTCCCCCAGCGCGGTGATCATCGCCCGCAGCTCGGTGTCGACCTCGTCGGGCCGGTAGGTGGCGGGGAACGCGTCGTTGCCGCCGCAGACCACGAGCGCGAGGTCGGGCCGGAAGTCCAGGGCCGGCCGGAGCTGCTGCGCGCGGATCTCCCGCGCGCGCAGCCCGCGGTGGCCGAGGTTGAGGTACTCCAGCCGCGGGCCCGCGGCGGAGAGCTCCGCGGCGATCCGGTCGGCGAGCTGCAGCTCGCTGTAGCCGGGCACGGGCTCGGCGAGTCCTTCCGCGACGCTGTCGCCGAGCACCACGAACCGGCGCCACGGGTGTCCGGCGAGGAGTCTCTCGCTCTCGCCCTCGCGCAGGCAGTGCGGGTCTCGCGACTCAGCGAAGGTGGACATGGTGAAACACGATAACCCAGGTCCGACCCCGTCGAAGGTCGGGAATACGGTGCCCCTCATGGACTTGCGGGAACTCGACCGCCGCGCGCTGGCGGTCACCACGGGGATCGTCGGGCAGGTGCGGCCCGGCCAGCTCGACGCGCCGACGCCGTGCGCGGGCTGGACGTTGCGGGACCTGCTGCGCCACATGGTGGGCAACAACAACGGGTTCGCCGCGGCGGCCCTCGGCGACACCCCGGTGGCCGACATCTGGGACGGCGTGGACGTTGTCGACCCGGTCGGCGAGTTCGCCGCGTCGGCCACCCGGGTCGCCGACAGCTTCCGGTCCGTCGAGCCGCTGGCGGGCACGTTCGCGGTGCTCGGCTACGGCGACGTGCCGGCGGAGCAGGCCGTGGGCATGCACTTCATCGACTACCTGGCCCACGGCTGGGACGTCGCCGTCTCCATCGGCGTCGACGCCGGGCTCGAGGAGGAGTCCTGCCTGGCCGTGCTGCGGATCGGCGCGGGCTGGCCGCGGGACTCGCCCGCGATCTGGGGGCCGGAGGCCGCGTTCGGCTACCGGGTCGACGTGCCCGCGGACGCCCCGGCCGCGGACCGGATGCTCGGCTTCCTCGGCCGGTCGCCGTCCTGGAGACGGCGTCACTGAGCCTCGCCGACGATCGCCGCCGGCTTCGGTGCCGCGGCGGGTCGGCGCGACCGCGACCACAGCCACGGCGCCGCGGTCGCGACCAGGCACAGCGTCCCGGCGACGAGGATGGCGGTGTTGAGGCCGAAACCGGCGACCGCCAGGCCGCCCAGCACGCCGCCGATCGGGATGCCGGTGAACGTGATGGCCGTGCAGACGCCGAACGCCCGGGTCTGCAGCTCGGGCGGCACCCGCTCGTAGAGCATCGCGCCGATCACCGGGTTGACCGCGGACATCGCGAGCCCGGAGAGGAACGCGACCGTGCACACCAGCGCCAGCTCGTGGGTGAGCCCGAGGATCAGCAGCCGGGGCGCGCCGGCGAGCAGCGCGCCGAGCATGAACGTCTGGTACATCGGCAGCTTCGGTGCGATCGCGGTGAACACGATGCTGCCGAGCACCGCGCCCGCGGCGAACGTGCCCAGCAGCAGGCCCAGCGCCTCCGGCGTGTGCACGACCTCCTCCACCCAGACCGGGATGAACACCGCGATGCTCGCCTGGTTGAACATGTTGAGCGCGAACAGCATCACGATCATGCTGGGCAGCAGCGAGTCGTTCCACAGGATCCGGAACCCGCCGCGCAGCGCGACCACATAGGACTCCCGGGTCTCCGGTGCCTGCTTGGGGATCGCCTCCGCCGGCAGCCGCACCAGGGTGGCGACCACCAAGGCGCACAACGCGAACGACGCCGCGTCCACCCAGATCGCGCCCAGCGGGCCGAACCAGGCGATGAACAGGCCGCCGACCGCGCTGCCGACCAGCATCGCCGTGCGCGAGAAGCCCTCGTAGGCCGCGGTCACCCGGATGACCTTGATCCCGGCCTCCTCGGCCAGCGGCCGCAGCATCACGTGCTTGACCCGGTCGCCGAGCCCGCGCATCGCCCCGGCGACCGCGACGAGCAGGAGCAGCGCGCCGAACCCGAGCGTGGGCACGGCGGCGATGCCGGCCATGGCCAGCGCGCTGCCGGCGTCGGTCACGATCGTGGTGCGGCGGATGCCGAACCGGTCGGCGAGCGGTGCGGCCAGCACGCCGGAGACGACGTAGGGCAGCATCTCCGCACCCGCGACCAGACCCATCTTGGCCGGGCTGCCGGTGGTGACCAGCACCAGCCAGGGGATCGCGAGCATCGAGACCCGGGTGCCGAGCACCGAGACGACGTCGGCGACGAACAGCGCGACGAACCGCCCGCGCGGGCCCACCCTTAACCGCCGATCTCGACGGCGGGGTGTGCGGCGGCGTACCGCACGCGCAGCGCCTTCTTGTCCACCTTGTTCGCCCGGGTCAGCGGCAGCGCGTCGAGGAAGTCGACGCCGCGCGGCTGCCACATGTCGTTGAGCTCCGCGCCCACCATGGCCGACAGCTCCTCGCCGGTGACCGTGGCGTCCCGCACCGGCACGACGTAGGCGTGCACGACCTCGCCGACCACCGGGTCGGGTACGCCGATCACCGCGGCCGCGCGCACCTGCGGGTGCGCGGCGAGGACGTCCTCGATCGGCCGGCAGTAGATGTTCCACGACCGCCGGTGGGTGATGATCATGTCGGTCGTACGGTCCACTATGTACAGGAAGCCGTGCTCGTCGAGGTGCCCGACGTCGCGCGTGCGCACCCAGCCGTCCACCAGCGTCTCGGCGGTGAGCTCGGGCTGGCCCCAGTAGCCGGCGAAGTTGAGCCTGCTGGAGATCCAGATCTCGCCGTTCTCGCCGGTGCCGACGGGCTTGCCGTCCTCGTCGCGGATCTCCAGGCGCACGTCGCCGTAGGGGGTGCCGGCCGAGCGCAGCCGCTCCGGGTGCTCGGGGTCCTCGGTGAGGCCGGGGAGCGCGGTGGTCACCACCGACTCGGACAGCCCGTAGACGATGCGCAGCACCGGGCCCCATCGCGCGACCGCCTGGCGCAGCCGGCTGGGGGCGGCCGGGCCGGCGCCGATGTTGAACATGAACATGCTGCTCAGGTCGGTGGTCGCGGCGGCGGGGTGGTCGAGCACCTCGTAGAGCATCGGCGGGGACATGAACGTCGAGTTGATCCGCTCGCGCTCGACGGTGGCCAGGAACCTGCCGGCCGTCCAGGCGTCCTCGAGGAACAGCACGCCGCCGGTGAACAGGTTGACGAACGCGGTGATCTGCCCGCTGACCAACCACATCGGCGAGCTGGACAGGTGCCGCAGCAGGGGTGCGCCGGCGGCGGTGAACTGCTGCTCGGCGATCGCGAGCACCTGCTGGAAGAACGTGTGGGGGAGGTGGACGAGCTTGGGCGTGCCGGTGGTGCCGCTGGTCTGGAACACCGCCTCGGGCTCGTGGCCCTCGTTGTCGAGGTCGACGCCGGCGGGCACCGGCGCGGTCAGCAGGTCGGGGCCCACCCCGCCGGACCCGAGGCAGAACACGGGCACCGCGCCCAGCTCGGCGCTGAGCTCCGCGCCGAGCTCGCCCTGGGTGCGGGCGTCGTAGACGAAGGCGTCCGCGCCGGAGAGCCGGACGTACTCGCGGATCTCGCGGCGCGCGGTGACCGGCGCGACCCAGAACGAGCGGCAGCCGAGCAGGTGGACGGCGAGCTGGAGAATGGGCCCTTCGAGCGGGTTGGCGACCATTATCAGAACGTTCGCGCCCGGCCTGACTCCGAACGCACGCAGCGTGGCAGCCATTTGGACCACCAGGCTGTGCAGTTCGTTATACGAAAGACGCCGTTCCGTACCGACGAGTCCCTCTCGGTCAGCGAAATTATCGAACAGCTCCAGTGCCCGCGTCACATACGTCTGCGCCCGGCCGGCCGCAATATCCATGCCCACTCCGCTAGTCCATTCGCCAAATAACGCATTGTGCCTGGTCCGCCGATTCCGTCGAGCAGACTACCTCCCGTCCTGGGTCGGGGCCAGGGGCGATTTGCCCAGTATGGTTCGGGAAAGCAGACCTCAGCGGGGGTGCCGCCGAACGGGTCGCGAAGGTAGCTGCAAGCGATCGAGAAATCGCGCTGGGTTCCCATGTGGTACGGATGGGCATAAATGGTTGGTCTGGTCATACGAACAATCGACGTCTATTCGCAAGCATGATTGACGTCGAATCGGCGGAGAGCTAGGTTCCGAGCCCACCAACTCGTGGCCGGGGCCGCACTCGTGCTCTGTCGTTTCCTGGAGGTTCCACCGAATGAACTACCCGAAGAAATGGCGGTCGCTGATCGCCACGGGGCTGCTGGCCGCGGTCGCCTCGACCGTAGTGGTCGCGAGCTCCGGTGCGACGGCCGAGCAAGGGAGCGGCGGGCGCGACTCGTCCCCGGAGTGGGTCGGCACCTGGGCCGCGGCCGTCACCCGGGGCAACAACTCCGGCTCGACCTTCAACGGCCTGAGCAACCAGAGCGTGCGGATGATCGTGCACGGCTCGGTCGGTGGCTCGAAGGTCCGGATCCGGCTCACCAACCTCCACGGCGAGAAGGCGTTCACGGTGGGACACGCCACCGTCGCCATGCCCGACACCACGACCCCGGCCCTGTCGGACATCGACGCCTCGACCCTGCAGGAGCTGACCTTCGGCGGCTCGTCCTCGTTCGTGCTGCCGAAGGGCGCCGAGCTGCTCAGCGACCCCGTCGACCTGCGCGTCGCCAACGACCAGGACCTGGTCGTCAGCGTCTACTTCCCGACCCCGACCGGGCTGACCACGTTCCACTCGACGACCCGGCAGAACAACTACGTCGGCGTGGGCGACCTCGCGAGCGTGCCCGGTGGTGAGGGCTACACGACCGTGCGGACGTGCTGCTGGTTCTTCCTGTCCGGTGTGGACGTGCTGCGCAAGGACGCGGCCGGCTCGGTGATCGTCTTCGCCGACTCGCTCGCCGACGGGCACGGCACGACGTTCAACGCCAACATGCGCTGGCCCGACCAGCTCTCCGACCGGCTGCAGCGCCGCGTCCGCCCGGACGACGTGCCCGGCGTGCTGAACATCAGCCGTGGTGGGGCGCGGCTGACCCACGAAGGTATCGAGCCAGGTGACGGCGGCTTCACGGGGTTCCCGGAGCTCGGCGAGAACGCGTTCGCCCGGCTGAACGAGGACGTGTTCTCGGAGACCTCCGCGCACGCGGTGATCATGGACCTCGGCATCAACGACATCTGGATGAACAACGACTCGCCGGACACGATCATCGCCGCGATCCGCCAGCTCAACCAGCAGATCAAGCAGCGCGGGTACACCGTGCTGGTCGGCACGCTCGGCCCGTTCGAGGGCCTCAACGGCGGCTCGGCGCTGGTGTGGACCCCCGAGAAGGAGGCCACCCGCCAGGCGGTCAACTCCTACCTGCGTGAGCACCGCGACGAGTTCGACGCGGTCGTCGACTTCGACAAGGCCGTTCGCGACCCCGCCGCGCCGAGCAAGCTGCGGCCGGAGTTCGACGGCGGCGACCACATCCACCCGAACGACCTGGGCTCCAAGGCGATGGCCGACGCCATCCCGCTGGACCTGATCGTTCGCTAGCAAGACACGTGGTCCCGGCGGTCGCCCTCGCGGCCGCCGGGGCCGCGTGCCGGTGACCTGGTGTCACGTCGGGGATGGAAAGGACGAGAACAACAGTGGACGCAGACGCGATCGTCGCCGAGCTGTACACCGAAGCCGCGCGACAGGATCCGAACCCGTGGTACGCGATGTTGCACGAGCTGGGACCCGCGTCCGCGCTGGACCAGGCGACGAGCGTGTACGCCGCCGTCGCGAACGGCTTCGACGCCGTCGACGAGGTGCTGCGCGACCCGCGCTTCATCAAGACCCTCGGCCCGGCGGACAAGCTGGACCATCCGGTGCTGGCCACGCTGTCCCGGTCGATGATGTTCAGCCTCGAGCCCGACCACGGCCGGATGCGCAGGCTGTTCAACAAGATCTTCACCGCGCGCCGGGTGGCCGCGCTGGAGGCGGACCTGCTGGGCGCGATCGACGGCCTGCTCGACCGGATGGCCGAGCTGGGCGCCGGCGGGGCCGAGGTCGACTTCGTCGCCGAGTTCGGCTACCTGTTCCCGACCAAGGTGATCGGCTTCCTGCTCGACCTGCCGGAGTCCGACCTCGCGTGGTTCCGCGAGCGCGCGCAGCACATCGACCGGTACCTCGACCTGGGTGGCAAGAGCCCGGAGAAGCTGCGGTCCGCCGACGACGCGGTGCTGGAGCTGACCGACTACTACCTGCGCCTCATCGCCCAGCGGCGGGCCGCGCCCGGCACCGACCTCGTGAGCGGGCTGGTCCAGCTGATCGACTCCGGGGACGACCGGATCAGCGACATCGAGCTCGTCGCCAACCTCGTCGTGCTGCTCAACGCGAGCTTCGTGACCACCATGAACCTGCTCGGCAACGGGTTGCTGCCGCTGCTCGCGCGGCCCGCGCTGGTGGACCGGGTGCGCGCCGACGCCGACTTCGCGTCGCGCTGCGTCGAGGAGATCCTGCGCCACGACAGCCCGGTGCAGCTGCTGAGCCGGGTGGCCGCGGACGACACCGAGCTGGCCGGGGTGCCGGTGCCCAAGGACGGCGTGATCATGGTGCTGATCGGCGCGGCCAACCGGGACCCGCGCAAGCACGCCGACCCGGACTCCTTCGACCCGGCCCGCCCGGACGTCGGCCACCTCAGCTTCGGCGGCGGCGGCTACTTCTGCCTCGGCGCCGCACTGTCCCGGCTGGAGGGTCGGCTGGCGTTCCCCCGGCTGTTCCAGCGGTTCCCGGACCTGGCGATCGCGCGGGAGCCGGTGCGCAGCGACGGGTTGCTGCTGCGGGGCTACGGCGTCATCCCGGTGACCACCGGAGGTCGCGGTGCCGCTTGACCCACAGGTGCGGGCGATGCGGGCGCAGCGGATCGCGGCGGACGCCCGGCCGCTGTACGAGCTGTCGCTCGCCGAGGCGCGCGCGGCCGACCTGGCCGACATCCAGGCCGGCGGCGGCGACGTCGAGCCGGTGTCCCATGTGGAGGATCGGACCTTCCCCGGGCCGGCCGGGGAGCTGCCGGTCCGGATCTACCGGCCGGACCACGACGGTCCACTCGCGACACTCGTGTACTTCTTCGGCGGCGGCTGGACGCTGGGCGGCATCGACACCTCCGACGGCGTGTGCCGGGCGCTGGCCAACGCGGCCGGCTGCCAGGTCGTGACCCCGGGCTACCGGCTCGCGCCCGAGCACAAGTTCCCCGCGGCGGTGCACGACTGCTTCGCCGCGGTCTCGTGGGTCGCGGAGAACGCCGGGCCGCTCGGGGTCGCGCGCATCGCGGTCGGCGGCGACAGCGCGGGCGGGAACCTGGCCGCGGCGACGACGTTGCTGGCGCGGGAGAAGGGTGTGGCGCTGGCCGCGCAGCTGCTCGTCTACCCCAACACCTGCTACCACGCGGACACGGAGTCGTTGCGGGACAACGACGACCGCTGGATGTTCAACCGGAGCTCGGTGGACTGGTACTGGCGCAACTACCTGTCCACCCCGGACGACGGCCGCGACCCGCTGGTGTCCCCGCTGCTCGCCGAGGACCTCGGCGGGCTGCCGCCGGCGCTGGTGATCACCGCCGAGTACGACCCGCTGCGCGACGAGGGCGAGCGCTACGCCGAGCGGCTGCGGGAGGCCGGCGTGCCGGTCGAGCTCACCCGCTACGCCGGGCTGGCGCACGGGTTCTTCACGATGTCCGGCGTGCTCGACGGGGCCAGGGCCGCCGTCCGGCAGGCGGCGGAGTACCTGCGGAAGACCGTGTCCGATGACCGGTGACGCGCCGCTCTCGGTCGCCGACGTGACGCGGCTGGCCGAGGACCGGCTGCCGAAGGAGCTGTGGGACTACGTGTCCGGCGGCAGCGGCGCGGAGACGACGCTCGCGGCGAACCGGGCCGCGCTCGACACGGTCGCCGTGCTCCCGCGGGTGCTGGGTGGGTTCGCCGACGCCTCGCCGGCCACGCGGCTGCTCGGCACGGACGCGTCACTGCCGCTCGCCGTGGCGCCGATGGCCTACCAGCGGCTGCTGCACCCGGACGGCGAGCTGGCCGTCGCGGAGGCGGCGGAGATCGCCGGGGTTCCGTACGTGGTGAGCACGTTGAGCAGCGTGCGGCTCGAGGAGATCGCGAAGGTCGGCGCGGCCACCTGGTTCCAGCTGTACTGGCTGCGCTCGCGGCCGCTCGTCGAGGACCTGGTCGCGCGGGCCGAGGAGGCCGGCTGCCGGGCGCTGATGGTCACCGTCGACGTGCCGATCATGGGCCGGCGCCTGCGCGACCTCCGCAACTCCTTCGTCCTGCCCGACGAGGTGGTCGCCGCCAACCTCGAGGAGGGGTCCGCCGGCCGGGCGCACGAGCTGGTGGACGGCGGGTCGGCGATCGCCGCGCACACCGCCGAGGCGTTCGCGCCCAACCTCGGCTGGGCGGACCTCGAGTGGCTGCGGACCCGGACCCGGCTTCCGCTGGTGGTCAAGGGAGTCCTCGACCCGAGGGACGCCGCCCGCGCGGTCGAGTCCGGGGTGGACGCGGTGGTCGTGTCCAACCACGGCGGGCGCCAGCTGGACGGCGCGGCACCCAGCATCGACGCGCTGCCCGCGGTGGTCGACGCGGTCGGCGGGCGCTGCGAGGTGCTGCTGGACAGCGGGATCCGCAGCGGCACCGACATCCTGCGCGCGCTGGCGCTCGGGGCACGCGGCGTGCTGGTCGGCCGGCCGGTGTTGTACGGCCTCGCGGCCGGCGGCGTCCGCGGGGTCGGCCAGGTGCTGTCCCTGCTGGCCACCGAGCTGCGCGACGCCATGACGCTGGCCGGTTGCGCCGACGTCGCCGCGGCGCGGACCGTGTCCACCGTTCGAACTGTGAGGGCTCGATGAGCGTCGCCGACCTGCCACCCGCCGAGGACCTACCCGTCGCCGCGCTGGCACCGGCGCCCGTCGCCGGCGTGGTGCCGGTCGAGGAGCCGGCGGCGGTACCCGAGGTGCGGACCGACCTGAGCACCGCGGACCTGCACCCGTCGCTCGAGGACCCGGCGCTGAACTCGATGAACTTCCTCAACGAGGTCGCGAACCACTACCCGGACGCGGTGTCGCTGGCGGCCGGGCGGCCGTTCGAGGAGTTCTGGGAGATCGACGCGCTGCCGCGGTACCTGGAGACGTTCAGCCGCCACCTCCGCGACGACCTCGGCCACACCGCCGAGCAGGTGCGCCGGACGCTGTTCCAGTACGGGCGCACGAAGGGGATCGTGCACCGGCTGGTGGCGACCAACCTCGAGCTGGACGAGGGGATCGCCGTCGACCCGGAGTCCATCGTCGTCACCGTGGGCTGCCAGGAGGCGATGGTCCTGGTGCTGCGGGCGTTGCGGTCCGGGCCCAAGGACATCCTGCTGGCCGTGTCGCCGACCTACGTCGGGCTCACCGGCGCGGCGCGGCTGGTGGACCTGCCGGTGCTCCCGGTGTCCGGCGGCCCGGCGGGGATCGACCTCGACGACCTGCTCGCCAAGGTCCAGGGCGCGCGGGCGGCCGGCCTGCGGCCGCGGGCGTGCTACGTGATGCCGGACTTCGCCAACCCGTCCGGCGTGAGCATGAACACCGCGACGCGCCGCGCGCTGCTGTCCCTCGCGCGCGAGGAGGACTTCCTGCTGCTCGAGGACAACCCGTATGGCCTGTTCCACGGCGACGGCGAGCGGGTGCCGACGCTGAAGGCGATGGACGAGCAGCGCCGGGTGGTCTACCTGGGCTCGTTCGCGAAGACGGTGCTGCCGGGCGCGCGGGTCGGGTACGTGGTGGCCGACCAGACGGTCACCGGTGCCGACGGCTCGGTCGGGTTGTTCGCCGACGAGCTGTCGAAGATCAAGAGCATGCTGACGGTGAACACCCCCGCGCTGGCCCAGGCGATCGTCGGCGGGAAGCTGCTGGAGCACGGGTGCAGCCTGGCGAAGGCCAACGTGCGGGAGCGGGAGGTCTACGCCCGGAACCGCGCCCGGGTGGTCGAGGGCCTGGCCGCCCGCTTCGGCCCGGAGTCCCCGGTCCGCTGGAACGTCCCGGCGGGCGGCTTCTTCGTGGTGGTGACCGTGCCGTTCGTGGTCGACGACGCCCTGCTGGAGCGCTCGGCCCGCGACTACGGCGTGCTGTGGACGCCGATGCACCACTTCTACGACACCGGGATCGACGGCCGGGAGGGTGTCCGGGCCCTGCGCCTGGCCTGCAGCGTGGTGACCCCGGCCCAGCTCGAGGTCGGCCTGGACCGGCTGACCCGCCTGATCACCGACGAGCTGGCCGCGGCCCGCTGACCCCCGCGACGACCATGGCCCACTCGTGGGTCAGCGTCCCGCCGGGTCGCGGGCGCAGGCCGGTGGGCGGGCCGCCGGCCAGCTCCTCGGCGAAGCGGGTGTGGATCTCGGCGCGGGCGGTGGCGGGGGTCGCGGTGCGGGTCAGCCAGTCCTCGACGTCCACCGGGTTGTCGTGGCGAGAGGTCGACAGCACCTCGGCGCCCGCGGCGGCGAGAAGCTCGTGGATCTCGGCGACGGTCAGCGTCCGGCCGTGGCTCGGGTCGCGCAGCCGCTCCAGCCGGTTGGCCTCCGCCGCGACCGCGGGATCGCCGGCCGCGGCGAGGTCGACGATCGCGACCCGGCCGGCCGGCCGGGTCACCCGGACCATCTCCCGGACGACGGCGGCGGGGTCGGCGACCTGGTGCAGCGTCAGCCGGCACACGGTGAGGTCGAACCGCCCGTCGCCGTAGGGCAGCGAGCAGGCGTCGCCGCGCACGAACGCGACGTTGCCCAGCCCTGCCGCGAGCCGCCGGCCCTGGTCGAGCATCTCCGGGGTGAGGTCGAGCGCGTCGACGTGCGCCACGTGCGGTGCGAGCGCCCGGCCGAGGTGCGCGGCCCCGGCGGCGACGTCGAGGACCCGGTCCCCGGGCGACGGCGCCAGCTCCGCGACGATCCAGCCCAACCCGGCGGCGGCGAACCCGGAGTCGGTGAACGTCGCCGCCTGCAGCCGGAACTGCGCCAGCACCGCGTCGTTGTGCCCCTGCCTGTCGGTCATGGTCACCGGGGCTTCGGGCTGGCCTGGTGGCGGGGTGCCGCGCCCGAGGGGCCGAACGCGGTGAGGAAGCGGTCCCGGAAGGTGTCCATGCGGGTCACCGGGGCGTGCGGGGTCGGGTTCAGGCCGGGTTCCCAGCCCCAGCCGGAGATCCGGTCCAGCACGGCCGGGTCGCGGGCCACGATCGTGATCGGGACGTCGCGGCTCGCGCCGCTGCCGGACACCATCGGGGCCGGCTGGTGGTCGCCGAGGAAGATCAGCACCGTGTTGTCGTTGCCGTAGGTCTCGACGTAGGAGATCAGGCTCTCCAGCGAGTACTCGATCGACTTCCCGTACTCCTTGCGCACGGGCGCCGGGTTGGGCCAGAACTCGTCCGGGGACCTCCCGGCCGCGGGCATCGGGTCGAAGACCGAGCCGTCGCCGACGTTCTTCCAGTCGACCATCGTCGGCAGCGGGGCCCAGGGAGAGTGGCTCGACGTCAGGTCGATCTCCGCCATCACCGGCGCGCGGTCGGCCGGCGCGAGCTCGGTGCGCTGGAAGTAGGACAGCGTGTACTGGTCGGGCATCTTCGAGTAGGTGAACTGCGGGCCCCGGTAGCCGACGTTGTTGGCGCCGTACTGCTTCTCGTAGCCGAAGTAGTCGCCCTCGGGCCAGTCCTTGTTGATCTGCGGCGCGGTGCCGACCGTCCGCCAGCCCGCCCGCTTGAAGGCGCCGGTGAGGGTCAGCCGGTCGGTCACCACCAGCGAGTCGTAGCGCTGCTGGTTGTTGATCCACAGGCCGGACTGCAGCGTGGAGTGCGCGAACCAGCTGCCGCCGCCGAAGGTCGACGACGTGAGGAAGGCGCTGCGCGCGTCGAACCCGGCCGCACGCAGCCGCTTGGTCCCGGCGTCGAGCACCGCGTCGACCCCCGGCGCGATCGCCGGGTCCTCGATGGCGACGCGCCCGTAGCTCTCGACGAAGTTGAGGACGACGTCCTT
Organism: Actinophytocola sp.; assembly: GCF_036402745.1. Taxonomy (GTDB): domain Bacteria; phylum Actinomycetota; class Actinomycetes; order Mycobacteriales; family Pseudonocardiaceae; genus Actinophytocola. Next base: position 21,962 of record NZ_DASWSJ010000058.1, read on the forward strand.
GCCGCGCAGCCCGGTCAGCAGCTGGTCGCCGCGGATGTTGCGGAAGTGGTCGACGGCCGCCTCCTCGGCGAACCGCTGCGGGTCCAGCAGGTCCGAGCGGACCTGGCGCACCTCGTCGAAGACGTCGTTCGCCGCGGCGTTGGACGCGACCGGTGCCTTCGGGCCGACCTGCACGCCGAGCGCGGCGCACACGACCCAGACGACGCCGACCAACGCCACCGTGCGGGTCGCCGTGGTGCGGTGCCCCACCGCGATGCGGGTGAGCCGCAGGATCGCCAGGGTCATCAGGACGAGGATGGCGCCGACGAGCAGGACGGCGCCGACCACGGCGGCGATCGCGCCGAACCCGCCGACGGACTCCGCGAGGAAGTCCACGCCGGGCCCGAAGAAGCTCCAGTCGAACACCGGGTTGAACGGCCGGTCGAGGGTCTCGTAGAACCCCATGTCGACGAACTTCATGATCGTCAGCAGGCCGAGGCCCACGCCGACGACGCACACCGCGACCCGCCGGGTCCGCGTCGGCAGAACGAGCACGAGGGCCGCGACGAGGAGCGCCTCCAGCGGGATGCGGGCGAACGCCTGGGGCGTGAGCCGGCCGAGTTGGTTCGGGCCGACGAGGGCGAAGAGCACGAGCACGCAGGCCAGCGCGGTGGTCACGCCGGCCAGGACCCGGCGCTTGCGCGACCGGGTGGCCGCGGGTGCCACGGCCAAAGCCACCGCCGCCTGCGCGGTCTCGCGGTGCCGGTGCAGCCAGCCGAGGTCGTAGCCGAACGACCAGGTCAGCGCCGCCAGCGCCAGCCCGGTGAGGACGACCGAGGCCACGTGCGGGAGCAGGTCGGCGGCCGCGACGGTGAGCACGATGCCCTGGGCGGCCGCGACGGTCTTGCGGATCATGCTGTGCGGCAGGTCGGCCCGCAGCCAGGGCAGCACCCGGCCGGCCGCGACGAACGCGTACCGCATGAGGCCGATCGCCAGCACCCACGGGCCGAGCGTGGTGGCGAGGTAGGCGCTCAGCACGAGGATGAGGAACGCGTCGACCTCCATGTCGAACCGCGCGCCGAACGCGGAGACCGTGCCCGTGCGCCGGGCCACCCGGCCGTCGACTGCGTCGGTGGCGAGCGCCACCGCGGCGAGGACGACCAGGGGCGTGACCGGGACAGGCCCAGGGGTGGTGTCCACGACGAGCGCCGTCACGCCGCCCGCGAGGATCGCCCTGGTCATCGTCACCAGGTCGGCCGGCCCGAACGAGCGGGCCCCGAACCGGCGCAGCCCGACGGTGAGCGCGGCCACGCCGACCGTCGCGAACGCGATGCCGGCGAGCCACCCCGCGGGGCCGAGCCCGGCGGCCATGGTCAGCGCCACGAGCAGGACGACCTGCGCGGCCACCCCGGCGGTCATCGTCCGCACCGGAGATGCTGTCTGTTCGGCCACGCGTTCCTCCCGAGGTCTGGTCTCGACGGTCAATACGTCCGGCGGCTCCGGATGGTTCTATGGACTCGACTATTGGGTCGTGACCAGCGCGGTGAACTTCTCATCCACGGGTTGCGTACTGATGGGTGAGCCGAGACCGGACAGACGACCTGGAGGTCCGCGTGACCGTGTCCACCCCCCAGTTCGCCCCGGAGTGGCTCGTGTTGCGCGAGGGCGCCGACGCCGTGGCCCGCTCCGCCGAGCTGCTCGAGCCGCTGCGCGCCCACCTGGCCGACCGGCGGCTCGTCATCCGCGACCTGGGCTGCGGCACCGGCTCGATGGGCCGCTGGCTGGCCAAACGGCTGCCCGGCCCGCAGTTCTGGATCCTCACCGACCGCGACCCCGACCTGCTCGCCCGCGCGGCCGGGAACCTCCCGAGCCAGGCGACGGCGGTCACCGACCTGCGCGATATCACCTCGCTGACCGCCCCGGACCTCGCGGTCACCTCGCTGGTCACCGGCTCGGCGCTGCTCGACCTGTGCACCGCCGAGGAGGTGGCCGCGCTCGCCGCCGCGTGCGTCGAGGCCGGCTGCCCCGCCTACCTCGCGCTCTCCGTGGTCGGCCGGGTCGAGCTCGACCCAGTAGACCCGCTCGACAACCTGCTCGCCACCGCCTTCAACGCCCACCAGCGCCGCACCACCGGCGGCCGGCGGCTGCTCGGCCCGGACGCGGTGGAGGTGGCCGCCGCCGCCTTCGAGAGTCGTGGCGCGACCGTGCTCCGGCGGCCCAGCCCGTGGCGGCTCGGCCCGGCGCAGGCCCCGCTGATGGCCGAATGGCTCCGCGGCTGGGTCGGCGCCGCGGTCGAGCAGGACCCGGACCTGCGCGTGGAGGACTACCTTGCCCGCCGCCTCGCGGCCTGCGCGGCCGGCGAGCTGAGCGTCACCGTCCACCACGAGGACCTGCTGGCGCTGCCCGCGTAGGGTCGGGGCGTGCTCCGGCTGGTCGTCCTGCTCGCTCTGGTCGTGGCGGGGTGCGGGCGTGCCGACGGGTCCTCGGTCGCCGCGTTTCCGGCCGACGTGCCGGCGGACTACCAGCTCGGCGGGGCGTACCCGCCGCCGGACGGTGTGGGGCTGGTGGTGCGCGACCGGACCGCCGCGCCGGCGGATGGGGCCTACAACGTCTGCTACGTCAACGGGTTCCAGACCCAGCCGGACGCGATCGGGTGGTGGCGGCGCGAGCACGACGAGCTGCTGCTGCGCGACGCCCACGGGAACTACGTCGAGGACAAGGAGTGGGGCGAGCTGCTCCTCGACATCACCACCCCGGCCAACCGGGAGGCGATCGCGGGCATCGTCGGGCCGTGGATCGCCGGCTGCGCGGCGGACGGGTACGAGGCCGTGGAGATCGACAACCTGGACACCTACGACCGCTCCGGCGGCCTCGTCGACCGCTCCGCCGCGCTGGCCTACGCGACGCTGCTCACCCGCGCGGCCCACGACGCGAACCTCGCCATCGGGCAGAAGAACGCGCCGGACATCGCCGCCGAGGCGCACGCGGCCGGGTTCGACTTCGCGATCGCCGAGGAGTGCGGCCGCTACGACGAGTGCGCCGGCTACACCGGCGTCTACGGCGACGCGGTCCTGGTGATCGAGTACCGCCGCGAGGACTTCGCCACGACCTGCGCCGGCTTCGGCGACCGGCTGTCCGTGGTCCTCCGCGACGTCGCGCTCACCACCCCGGACGCACCCGAGCACACCTACGACGCCTGCTGAGCGTCACGGATCCCGCCGCCGGGCCGGGAGCAGCTCCCTCCCGGAGATCGACTGCTGGGCCGGCGAGTAGCGTTCGCCCGGTGTCGTCGATGTGTCCGTGCGGCCTGGGGGAGCCCGTCGCCGCGTGCTGCGGGCGGTTGCACTCCGGGCAGGTCCGGGCCGCGACCGCCGAGCAGCTGATGCGGTCGCGGTTCAGCGCGTTCGCCCTCGGCGAGGACGCCTACCTCCTGGCCACGTGGCACCCGTCGACCCGGCCGAAGCGGCTGCGGCTCGACCCGGCACGCGAGTGGACGGGACTCGAGATCGTCGGCCATACCGGTGGCGGGCCGTTCCACACCGAGGGCACCGTCGAGTTCCGCGCCCACTACCGGGCCGGCGGCAAGGCCGGGGTGCAGCAGGAGAACAGCCACTTCGTCCGCGAGGACGGCGCCTGGCTCTACGTCGACGCGCTCTGAGCCATACCTAGGTGGCCGCGAGCGAGCGCAGGGTCCACTTCGCCGGGTGGCCGGAGAGCACCGTCCGGGACAGCGGGGGCACGTCGATGCGCCAGTAGGACCGCGGGGTGGCGAGGATCGCGTGCACCACGGCGGCCTTGATCACCGACGGGTGGGTGACCGCCACGATGCGCCGGTGGTCCCGCGGGAGGTCGTCGAGCCAGCCGGCCGCCCGGTCCAGCAGGTCCATTGTGGACTCGCCGCCGTGTGGCGCGGACGTGGCGTCGGTGAGCCATTCGTGGACGGCGGCCGGGTCGGCCGACGCGAGGTCGCCCAGCGTCCGGCCGGCCCAGTGGCCGTAGTCGCAGTCCCGCAGGCGCTCGTCGATCATGGGGGTCAGGCCCAAGGCGCCGGCGGTCTGGCGGCAGCTGGTCGCGGGGGCGCTGAGGGTCAGGTCGGCGCGGCCGGCGTACGCGGGCGGCGGGGCCTCGATCGGCTCGTCGAGGGGGAACGCCGCGCGGCGGGTCGCCGACGTCGCGGCGTGGCAGATCAGGACCAGGCGGGTGGTCATCCGGCTCCTGCTGGGTGGTGGCCTGCCCGCACGTCCCATTGACAAGGCCGGCCGTTGCTGAATACGTTGCGACTGACCGAGATGGTACGAGGAAGCCGGTGAGAGTCCGGCACGGCCGCGCCACTGTGAGTGCTCAGGCACAAGTCAGACCCCGCGCCATCGTCACGCTCCACGACCGGGCCGCGTGCAGCCCGAGGAGGCGCCATGTCGCAGGCCGTCAGCTCCCCTGCCCCCATTCCCCTCAGCATTCCCAGCATCCCCGTCCGGCAGATCCTGCCGTGGGCCGTCTTCGCCGGGCTGCTGTTCGTCCTGGTGATGTACTTCGTGAGCACCGAGCAGGGCGCGCTGTCCCTTTTCGACGGCACGTACCTGCACGAGCTCGTGCACGACGGCCGGCACCTGCTCGGTTTCCCCTGCCACTGAGCGGCGGACCCATGTCCATGCGCTCGTTGCTTGTCCTCGGCATGCTCGCGGGCCTGCTCGGCGGCGTCCTCGCGTTCGGGTTCGCCTCCGTGTTCGGTGAGCCGCCGGTCGAGGTCGCCATCTCGCTGGAGGACCAGGCCGGTGGGCACGACCACGGCACGGCCGCCGGGGAGCCGGTCACCCGGGACGTCCAGCGCACGCTCGGGCTCGCGATCGCCACCTGCGCGTTCGGCACCGCCCTCGGCGGGTTGTTCGCGCTGGCCTTCGCGTTCGCCCACGGGCGGATCGGCCCGCTCGCCCCACGCGCCACGGCGCTGGTGGTGGCGGCGGTCGGGTTCGTCGCGGTCTGCTTGGTGCCCTACCTCGTCTACCCGCCGAACCCGCCGGCGGTCGGCCGCGCGGAGACGATCGGCGACCGCACGGCGACGTACTTCGCGATGGTCGGGCTCTCCGTCGTCCTGGCGGTGCTCGCGACCTACGCCTACCGCAGGCTCGCCCGCGCGGGCTGGCTCGCGGCCGTGGGCGCCGGCGTCGGGTACGTCGTCGCCGTGGCGGTCGTCGCCGTGCTGCTGCCGCACTTCCACGAGGTGCCGGACGGCTTCCCCGCTCAGCCGCTCTGGGAGTTCCGGGTCGCCTCGCTGGGCACCCAGGCGGTGTTGTGGGCCACGATCGGCGTCGCGTTCGCCGCGCTGCTCGACCGGGCCGCGCACCGCGCCACGAACCGCGCGACGGAGGCCGGGCTCGCCGCCGGGTGAGTGTGCACATAGGACGCATGGAGGGCCGGGCCGGCGAACCCGTCCGAGCCGCCGTGCCATCGCCAGGCCGGCGGCTCGCCGTGGGCCGGGGTGACCGTGGTGCGGTGGAACTCGTGCCCGGTCAGCCTGGTCCCGGCCGGGTGCAGCACCGAGTCGGCGGTCGCGACGACGTCGCGGTAGCCGAGCGTGAGCCGGTCGGTCATGGTGGCGTCGGCGTCGAGCACCCCGCACATCGGGTTGCCGTCGAGGGAACGGGCCAGGTAGAGCAGGCCGGCACACTCGGCGTGCACGGGAACCCCCGAGCCGGCCACCGCGGCCCGCAGCGCGGCGTTGGCGGACAGCTCCGGCGCGTACTGCTCCGGGAAGCCGCCGGGTAGCACCAGTCCGGCGGTGCCGGCCGGCAACGCGGTGTCCCGCAACGGGTCGGCGATCGCGACCTCGGCGCCGGCCGCGCGGAGCAGCTCGACGTGTTCCGCGTAGCCGAAGGTGAACGCCGGTCCGCCCGCGACCGCGACCACCGGCCCGCCACGCACCGGCTCGATCCCCGGCACCCACGGGTCGAACCGCGGGCCGGTCCGTGCCAAGTGGACGATCGCGGCCAGGTCGACGCCGCCGGCCACCAGGTCGGCCATCGCGTCGACCGCCCGCAGCGCGGCCGGCCCGTGCTCGGCGGCGGTGACGAGACCCAGGTGGCGGGACGGCACCTCGACGGCCGCATGCCGGCGCAGCACCCCGAACACCTCCAGGCCCACCTCGGCGCACGCGTCGCGCAGCACCGCCTCGTGCCGGTCCGAGCCGACCTGGTTGAGGATCACGCCCGCGAGCCGCACCTCCGGCCGCCAGGTGCGGAAGCCGTGCAGCAGCGCGGCGAGGCTGGAGCTGTGCCCCCGCGTGTCCACCACCAGCAGCACCGGCGCGCCGAGCAACTCCGCGACGTGCGCGGTGGAGCCGAACCCGCCGCCGCCGACCCGGCCGTCGAACAGTCCCATCACGCCCTCGACGACCGCCAGGTCCGCGCCCGCCGAGCCGTGCGCGAACAGCGGCCCGACGAGCGGCTCGCCGACCAGCACCGGGTCGAGGTTGCGACCGGGCCGCCCGGCCGCGAGCGTGTGGTAGCCGGGGTCGATGTAGTCCGGGCCCACCTTGAACGGCGCGACCCGGTGCCCGGCCCGGCGCAGCGCCGCCATCAACCCGGTGGCCACGACGGTCTTGCCGCTGCCCGACGCGGGTGCGGCGACGACCACCCGGCCTACCACTCGATTCCCTTCTGCCCCTTGGCCCCGGCGTCCATCGGGTGCTTGACCTTGGTCACCTCGGCGACCAGGTCGGCGGCGGCCACCAGGGCCGGGTCGGCGTCCCGGCCGGTGATCACCACGTGCTGGTGCCCCGGCCGGCCGGCCAGCGTCTCGACGACCTCGGCGACGTCCACCCAGCCCCACTTCAGCGGGTAGGTGAACTCGTCGAGCACGTAGAGCGTGTGCCGCTCCTCGGCGAGCCGCCGGGCGATCTCCCGCCAGCCCTCCCGGGCGGCCTCGGCGTGGTCGACCTCGGTGCCGGGCTTGCGCGACCACGACCAGCCGGCACCCATCTTGTGCCACTCCACCGGGCCGCCCTGCCCGGTCCGCTCGTGGACCTCGCCGAGCGCGAGCAGCGCGGTCTCCTCGCCGACCTTCCACTTGGCGGACTTGACGAACTGGAACACCCCGATCGGCCAGCCCTGGTTCCATGCCCGCAGCGCGAGCCCGAACGCGGCCGTCGACTTGCCCTTCATCTCTCCCGTGTGGACGATCAGCAGCGGCCGGCTGCGACGCTGCCTCGTGGTGAGCCCGTCGTCCGGCACGGTCTCCGGCTTTCCTTGTGGCACAGGACATCCCCTCTCAGGCCGCGCGCCGGGCGGCCCGCACGACGCCGGTCACCCGGTCGGCGGACAGCTCGTCGAGCCGCACGCACGCACCGCCGAGGGCACCGGCGAGCCGGGCCGGCAGCCCGAGCCGGACAGGCCCGCGCTCGCAGTCGACGACGACGCTCGCCACGCCGTCCGCGGCGAGCAGGCCGGCCGCGCGCAGGGCGTCCTCGACGGGGTCGGCGGCGATCGGCACGGTCGCGCGGCCGTCGGTGACCAGCACGAGCAGCGGCCGGCGTTGCGGGTCGCGGAGCCGTTCGACCGCCAGCGTGCGCCGGGCGCGCAGCAGCCCCTCGGCGAGCGGGGTGCGGCCCCCGGTGCCGAGCCCGCGCAGCCGGGCGACCGCGGCCTCCACCGACGATGTCGGCGGGAGGACGAGGTCGGCCCCCGTACCGCGGAAGGTGACCAGGCCGACCTTGTCGCGGCGCTGGTAGGCGTCCAGCAGCAGCGAGATCACCGCGCCGGTGACCGCGGACATCCGCTTGCGGGCGGCCATGGAACCCGAGCCGTCCACGGCGAACAGCACGAGGTTGGCTTCCCGGCCCTCGCGGACCGCGTGCCGCAGGTCGCCGGCCCGCAGCAGCACGCCCGCGCCGGTGCGGCCGCGGGCGACTTGGTGGGGTGCGGCGGCGGTGAGCGTGCCGACGAGGTGGACGCCGCGGCCGTGGGTCGGTGACGCGCGCAGCGTGCGGCCGGCCGCCGAGCGGGCCCGGGACCGGCGGCCGGGTGCGCCCTCGCCGAGGCCGGCCACCTCGAGCAGCCTGGCCCGGAACGCGGGGTCGGGCGCGGCCGCCGGCGGTGTCGCCGGCTGGTCCCGCGGCGCCCCGTTTCCATCCACAGTGGACTCCTCGGGGGCGGGCGCGCCGCCGTCCGGGTCGTCGGGTCCGCGCTCCGGTGGCTCGGCGCTCTCGGCGGCGTCGCGCAGGGCCTGCTGGAGGGTCTCCTCGTCGATGCCGGGCTCGTCGAACGGGTCGCGGCGCCTGCGGTGGGGGAGCGCGAGCCGGGCGGCGACCTCGACGTCGCGCTCCTCGACCGCCCCGGCGCCCCGCCACGCGGCATGTGCCACCGCGGCGCGGGCCAGCACGAGGTCCGCCCGCATGCCGTCCACGTCGAACGACGCGCACAGCGCGGCGATCCGGCGCAGCTCCGCGTCGGGCAGCCGGACCGCCGGCAGGGCGGTCCGCGCGGCGACGATCCGCCGCGCCAGCTCGGTGTCCGATGTGGACCACCGGGCGGCGAAGGCGGCCGGGTCGGCCTCGAACGCGAGCCGCCGCCGGATCACCTCCGCACGCGTGTCGACCTCGCGGGCCGCGGCCACCTCGACGGTGAGCCCGAACCGGTCGAGCAGCTGCGGCCGCAGCTCGCCCTCCTCGGGGTTCATCGTGCCCACCAGCAGGAACGACGCCGCGTGCGAGACCGACACGCCTTCCCGCTCGACGTGCGCGCGGCCCATCGCCGCGGCGTCGAGCAGCAGGTCCACGAGGTGGTCGGGCAGCAGGTTGACCTCGTCGACGTAGAGCACGCCCCGGTGTGCCGCGCAGAGCAGGCCCGGCTGGTAGGCGCGGACGCCGGCGGTGAGCGCGCGCTCCAGGTCGAGCGAGCCGACGAGCCGGTCCTCGGTGGCGCCGACCGGCAGCTCGACCAGCCGGGCCGGCCGGGTGGCGGCCGCGGGGTCGTGTGGTGCGTCCGGGCAGGCGGGGTCCGGCGCGGCGGGGTCGCAGCTGAACCGGCAGCCCTCGACGACCGCGACGGGTGGCAGCAGCGCGGCGAGGCCACGCACGACGGTGGACTTGGCCGTGCCCTTCTCGCCCCGCACGAGCACGCCGCCGATGGCGGGATGTACGGCGTTGAGCAGGAGAGCCAGCCGCAGATCGTCGTGACCGACGACGGCCGAGAACGGGTAACCCGCGGTCATTCGCTGTCCTTCCCCGGGTCCGCGCCCGAGTCGGTGCATCAGCGGGGGGCGAGTGTCTGGCTCCCGGATCGCTCCGGTCACAGTGGCGGGACCGCACCAGGTTCACACTGGTTTCCTCGCACACCCTGCTGTTCGTCTCCCGCATCGTGTCAGAAGTCCGGACCCGTGGCCAGCAGGGCCCACTCACCGTGAGCGGAGCGAGCCGATGTCGCCGTGAGCGGAGCGAGCCGATGTCGCCGTGAGCGGAGCGAGCCGATGTCGCCGTGAGCGGAGCGAGCCGATGTCGCCGTGAGCGGAGCGAGCCGATGTCACCGTCGATTACGGTGCACGCCCGTGGAACCAATCACCGTTGTCGGGATCGGTGCCGACGGCTGGGCCGGCCTGTCGCCCGCGGCTCAGGACGCGCTGGGGCAGGCCGAGGTGCTCGTCGGCAGCGGTCGGCAGCTCGGGCTGGTGCCGGCGGGCGATGCGACGAGGGTCACGTGGCCCTCGCCCATGCTGGCGGCGGTCGAGCCGTTGCTCGCCGAGCATGCCGGGCGGCGGGTCTGCGTGCTGGCGAGCGGCGACCCGATGCTGTTCGGGATCGGCGGCACGCTCGCGCGGCTGCTCGGCCCGGAGTCCTTGCGGGTGATCCCGCACGCGTCGGCGGTCTCGCTGGCGTGCGCGCGGCTCGGCTGGCCGGCCGAGGACGTCGAGGTCGTGAGCCTGGTCGGCCGGCCGGTCGAGTCGCTGCTGGTGCTGCCCGACCGCCGGGTGCTGGTGCTCAGCGCCGACGGCGACACGCCGGCGCGGGTGGCGCAGCTGTTGCAGGCCCGCGGGTTCGGGCCGACCACGATGACCGTGCTCGAGGAGCTGGGTGGGCCGGCCGAGCGGCGGCACGAGGGCACGGCCGCGGCGTGGTCGGCACCGGTCGGCGGGCTGAACGTGATCGCGCTCGACTGCCGCGCCGCACCCGGCGTCACCTCGCTCGGCCGCGGCCCCGGGCTGCCGGACGACGCCTACGAGCACGACGGCCAGCTCACCAAGCGCGAGGTCCGCGCGGTCACGCTCGCCGCGCTCGGCCCGCTGCCCGGGCAGCTGCTGTGGGACGTCGGCGCCGGGTCGGGCAGCGTCGCCATCGAGTGGATGCGCACGCACCCGACCTGCCGGGCGGTGGCCGTCGAGTCGCGGCCGGAGCGGGTCGAGCGGATCGAGAGCAACGCCCGGATGCTCGGCGTCCCCGGCGTGCGGGTGGTCCACGGCCGGGCGCCGGACGCGCTGCACGGGCTCCCGACGCCGGACGCGATCTTCGTCGGCGGCGGGCTGACCGGCGACGGCGTGCTCGACGCGTGCTGGGCGGCGCTGCCCGAGGGCGGGCGGCTCGTCGCCAACGCGGTGACGCTGGAGTCCGAGGCGGTGCTCACCCGCTGGCAGGCGACCGTGGGTGGCACGCTCACCAAGCTCGAGATCAGCAGGGCGGCCCCGGTCGGCGGCTTCACCGGGTGGAAGCCGATGATGCCGGTGACCCAGTGGGAGGTGGCGCGAACATGACCGAACTTTCCGCCG
>NZ_DASWSJ010000059.1:0-2630 GCF_036402745.1 Actinophytocola sp.
TCGCGGGGTCGGCCGCGTCGAGCGCGGCCCACGAGGTGTCCGGACCACCTGCCGGCTGGGACTTGGTGGCCGTCTGCCAGTAGCTGTCGTGGTCGAACGGATAGGTGGGCAGGTCGACCCGGCGCGCGCCGGTCCCGGCGAAGCAGCCGGACCAGTCCACGGGCACGCCACGCACGTACGCCTCGGCGAGCGAGGTGTGGACACGCTCGAGCGAGTCCTTGCCGCGCCGCAGGGTGCCGGTGACGACAACGGGATCTCCGGTCTCCTCGGCGATCTCCTGCACGGCGAGGTTCAGCACGGGGTGCGGGCTGATCTCGAGGAACGCCCGGTGGTCGGTGTCGAGCAGGGCGCTGATGGCGGTCTGGAACCGGACCTGTTCACGGAGGTTCCGGAACCAGTAGTCGGCGTCCATGGTGGACGTGTCGATCGGTTCGCCGGTGAGCGTGGAGTAGAATGGGACCGCCGCGGCGCGCGGCGCGATCCCGGCCAGGCTGCCTGCGAGATCCTCGCGAAGCAGCTCGACATGAGCCGAGTGCGACGCGTAGTCGACCTGGATTCGGCGAGCCCGCACGTGCTCGGCGGCCAGCCGGGCGAGCAGGTCGTCCAAGGCCGCGGGATCGCCGGACACGACCGTCGACCGGGGCGAGTTCACCGCGGCGATCGAGACCTCGGCGCCGAGGAGCGGTTCGACCTCGGCGGCGGGCAACGCCACCGACACCATCCCACCCGCGCCGGCCAGCCGCGCCCCGATCGCCCTGGACCGCAACGCGACCACCCGGGCGCCATCGGCCAGCGACAACGCCCCGGACACCACCGCCGCCGCGATCTCTCCCTGCGAGTGCCCGACCACCGCGTCCGCGGTCACGCCGAAGGACTCCCAGACGGCCGCGAGCGACACCATCACCGCCCACGACACCGGCTGCACCACGTCGACGCGATCCAGCTCACGCCCGGCACGCACCACCTCGAGCGGCGACCAGTCCACACAGGACGCCAAGGCCGCCGCGCACTCGGCCATCCGCTCCGCGAACAACGGCGACTCGGCCAGGAGGCGGGCCCCCATGCCGGCCCACTGCGCCCCCTGCCCGGGGAACACGAACACCGTCCGGCCCGACACGTCGGCCGTGCCCTCGACCACCGACCCGGCCAGGCGGTTCTCGGCCAGCGCGGCCAGGCCGGCGCGGTGCTCGCCGAGCACGACCGCCCGGTGCTCCAGCAGCGACCGGCTGGTGAGCAAGGAGAAGCCGACGTCCACCGGGTCCGCGCCGACCTCGGCCAGGTTGCCGGCGAGCGCGCGCAGCGCGGCCGGGGTGCGGGCGGAGAGGACCCACGGCACTGTGTTGGATTGGCTCGCTCCGCTCGCCGGCGAGTGGGCCTGTTCCCGGTGTCTTCCCTCCTGCGCGCGGAGATCCCGGGCTCGTTCCTCGCGCGGGCTCTCCGTGCTCGTCAGTCCAGACACCGGCGGCCCACCCGCGGCCGGGCCGCTGCCGGTGTCCGGCATCGGCGCGGGCGCCTCCTCCAGGAGCACGTGGGCGTTGGTGCCGCTGATGCCGAACGACGACACCGCGCACCGGCGCGGCCGGTCGCCGGCCGGCCAGTCGACCGGGCTGGTGAGCAGGCGGACGGTGCCGGCGCTCCAGTCGACGTGGGTCGACGGTGCCTCGGCGTGCAGGGTGGGCGGCAGCGTGCCGTTCCGCAGGGCCTGCACCATCTTGATGACGCTGGCCACCCCGGCGGCCGACTGGCTGTGGCCGATGTTGGACTTGACCGAACCGAGCCACAGCGGGGCGGCCGGGTCGCGGTCGGCGCCGTAGACGGCCTGCAGAGCGCCTGCCTCGATCGGGTCGCCGAGCGCGGTCCCGGTGCCGTGCGCCTCCACTGCGTCCACATCGGACGGTCGCAGGCGGGCGTTGGCGAGCGCCTGCCGGATCAACCGCTGCTGGGACCGGCCGTTCGGCGCGGAGAGCCCGTTGGAGGCGCCGTCGGAGTTGATGGCCGACCCGCGCAGCACGGCGAGCACCGGATGCCCGAGGCGCTGGGCGTCGGAGAGCCGTTCGAGGACGAGGAGCCCGACGCCCTCGGCGAGTGCCATGCCGTCCGCCGCGTCGGAGAACGCCTTGGACCGGCCGTCCGCGGCGAGCGCCCGCTGCCGGCTGAACGCGATGAACCCCGCCGGGGTCGCCATGACCGTGACACCGCCGGCCAGGGCGAGCGTCGTCTCGCCGGTGCGCAGCGACTGCGCCGCCTGGTGCAGCGCGACGAGCGAGGACGAGCACGCCGTGTCGACCGTGACCGCGGGCCCTTCCAGGCCGAACACGTACGCCAGGCGTCCGGACAGGATGCTCGGGATGGTTCCGGTGACGGCGTGCCCCTCGCCGCTGTCGCCGGTCACCGCGTAGTCGCCCGCGCTGCCGCCGATGAACGCCCCGGTGAGGCTGCCGCGCAGGTCGGCCGGGTCGATGCCGGCCCGCTCGAACGCCTCCCACGCCGTCTCCAGCAGCAGCCGCTGCTGCGGGTCCATGGCGAGCGCCTCACGTGGTGAGATCCCGAAGAAGCCCGGGTCGAACCGGTCGGCGTCGTGGAGGAACCCGCCCTGGTCACAGTAGGTGGTGCCGAACCGGTCGGGGTCG
>NZ_DASWSJ010000060.1:0-58534 GCF_036402745.1 Actinophytocola sp.
CGATGTCGTCGTAGCCGGCACTGCCGGCCGTTCCGTCGGCCATGATGCCGATTCCTTTGGACTGGACCCGCGCCGAGCGATCGTCGAGCTGAGTGACCACGATGTTGGTGACGTGATGGCCGACCGGGTTGGCATCGCCCAATGCGAGCGCGGCCTCACGCATGACCGCGGTCCCGTGCAACGAGCCGAGGCCGAAGTCGTCCAGGTCATAGGTGACATCTGGGGTGAACAGCTCACCCGCTTGGTCCAGGCTGCCCGCGTCCGTGAGGTGGCCGTGGAGATTGATCAGGTCGTTGATGTCGACTCGGTCTTGTTCCGTCAGCGCCATCGGGGTGGCCCTCCATGATCTGGGTGCGCCATGCCAGTAAGATGAGGCATGGTCCGGTTAGGGCCACGGTAGCGGACTATGTCCCCGGTTAGCAAGGGTGTGGTGATTGCACTGGCAGGCCACGAATCGCGGTCGCGTGCCGGGCGTCCGAGGCGTGCGGACGCCCGACGTAACTACGGGCAGTTGGTCGAGCAGGCGGAAATCGCGTTCGCCGAGTTCGGCGTGGACGCCTCCTTGGACGAGATCGCGCGGCGGGCAGGGGTGGCCAGCGGGACGCTGTATCGGCATTTCCCCACCCGGCTGGATCTCATAGAGGCGGTGCTCGCCGACCAGATAGCCGAGTTGGTCGAACTTGGTCGCGGGCTGCTGACGGTCGAGGACGAGTTCGACGCGTTGTCCACCTGGTTGCGTGCCGCGCTCATGCATGGCCTGACCTATCGAGGTCTGTCGGCCGCGGTGATGAACTCGGCGCTCGACCGCGGGAATGGCCTGGTGTCGACCTGGCATGCGGAGCTGTTCGAGGTGGGTGGCGCGTTGCTGGCGCGGGCGCGGCAATCAGGCATGGTCGTCGCCGATGCGGACGAAGCGGATGTGCTGAAGATGGTCGGCGCTATCGCCTGGGCCGCCCAGGACACGCCGGACAGCTCCGCTCAGGCCGACCGCCTGCTCGCCCTCCTCATGAACGGACTACGTCACGGTGGCGTCCAGCGATGACCGGGCGAGTCGATCCGCGTGCACGGCAGTCGGCCTGGTGCTGGTTGGAACTCGACGTGGTTGGGGCAAGATGTGGCCATGACCGTGACCGCACGCCTGGACCTCGCCATAGTGGATGCGGCGGACATCGAGGAGGTCGGTTCGTTCTATGCCGAGCTGACCGGGTGGGAGGTCGTCCGGCAGGATTCGGACCGGTTCGGCGTCCGCACTCCGGACGGCCAGGAGGTCGAGTTCCAGCGCGCACCAGACCACGTGGCGCCGCGGTGGCCCGGGCAGGAGCAGCCGCAGCAGTTCCACCTCGACCTGCAGGTCGACGATCCGCAGGCGGCGGCCGGACGGGCGGTGGCCCTGGGCGCGACCCGGCTGGCCGACGGGCCGACGTGGATCACGCTGACCGACCCGGCCGGTCACCCGTTCGACCTGTGCCAGGCCGACCACGTCGGTGCGGTGATGCGCCTGTTCGCGGTGGCGATCGACGCCCCCGACGCGTCGGCCCTGGCCCGCTTCTACGCCGACCTCACCGGCATGGAGGTCACCTACGACGGCCCCGAAGGTGCGCTCATCACCGCGGGTGGCAGGAACGTGATGTTCCAGCAGATCAGCGAGTACAACCCGCCGCGCTGGCCGGATCCGGCGCATCCGCAGCAGGCCCACCTCGACCTGCAGGTCGACGACCTCGACACCGGTGAGGCGCGGGCACTGGAGCTGGGCGCGTCCCGCCTGAACGCGGGCGGCGAGCGCTTCAGGGTCTTCGCCGACCCGGCCGGTCATCCGTTCTGCCTGGTCCGGTAGCGCAACGGGTGAGCGCGCCGCCGTTCCGCGTCGCCGTCCTGGGGCAGACGTTGACCCGGCGGCGTGACAACTTGACGAAGGTTGCCACATTGGTGGTCCGGTTGGCCTAAGGTTCGGCTTCGTGAAGCTCAGGTCGCGGGCCGTTGTCATCGCCGTTGTCGCGGTTGTGCTGGTGTTGGTCGCCGGGGCGGTCTTCGTCTACCCCGCCTGGTCGGCTCGGCAGGGGCAGGACGCCCGGTGGGTGGTGGCCAACAGCGCGACGGAAGTCCTCGACTACGACGCGAACCGGCTGCTGGTCACCGGCGGCTACGAGGCGTGGGTCCTCGACCGTGCCACCGGCGACACCAAACGGTCGTGGTTCGCCGGCGCCGACTCGCGGGCGGCGCTCGTGCCCGGCGGCGTCGTGATCAGCAGTGACACCGGCAAGCTGGCGGTGTCGATGGGCGGTGGCGGGCAGGACTGGCAGAAGGACCAGGCCAAGGAGAAGTACACGCTGGTCGCCGTCCGCGGCAACGTCGTGGTCGCCGCCGTAAAGCTCGAGGACAGCATGAGCCTCACCGGTTTCGCGCTCGCCGACGGCGCGCAGGTGTGGACGATCCCGAACCTCTACCGGGTCGGGTTCGTCGACCCGGAGACCGAGCCGATGCGACCGCCGGGCGCACTGCGCACCACCACGGTCATCCCGGTGCGGGACAACGACGGCTGGCGTCTGGTCGCGGCCGCGACCGGCGCGGTGCTGACCCGGACCCCGGACGTGCCGGTCGTCGCGGGGGACGTCGCCGTGTCCGCGACAGGGGTGCCGTGTGCGGACCTGACGCTCATCGGCGCGCCGAACCCCACGGTGACCTGGCCCGGCGGCGCGCCGGACGCCGAATGCACGCCGGTCTGGGCGATCGACGACCAGCGGATCCTGCTGATCGCGCCGCGCACCGGACCGAAACTGGTCGGCGGCGACCAGGCCATGCGCCTGTTCAGCCTCGCGCTCGCCACCGGGCGGGTGACCGAGCTGGACTGGCGGGGCGCCTATGTGGACCTCACCACCTCCTGGGCCGCGAAGGACATCGCCCGTTCCTGGGGCCGGTACCTCTTCACCCGCGGCGCCGTGTACGACACGACCACCGGCAAGCCGCGCTGGCGCACCGACGCGGCGTGGCTCGCCGGCGACACCGCCGTGACCACCGCCGCAGTGTCCGGTGTGGACCGGCTCGCCCCTGGCGTGACCGGCGAGTCCCGCGAAGTGCGCCTCGCCGACGCCGCGACCGGCGAACCCGCCGGCGACAGCTTCGTCACCGGCGGCCCGGTCGACAACGCGGCCGTCCTGGACCACGGTCAGGCACTGGTGTTCGCCGGCGACGAGGTGGCCCTGCTGTCCCGTTAGCTGAACGGGTTCCGTGGTCGGTCTCGGTCCGCGCGGATCTGGTCTCCGCGCTCCGGGTCCCGTCGCGGTGCGAGTCGCTGGGCGAGCACGGCCCGCGGTTCCAGCGCACGGCCCCGATGGTCTCGGTGACCACGCGCAGCGTGTTTGGGTCGCGGAATGCACGCCACCGTCGGCGCGGGTTCGCTGAGCCCGGGAACACAGGTCGGACCTTGCGCCGGACGCGTCAGCCGCGCAGCTGGGCCGCCTGTGCGCGTAGCTCGGCGTGTATTCCGCGGTACGCGGGGTCGGTGGGCAGCAGCGACTTGGGGATCTTGCTGGTGACGGTGTAGATCGGGTTGCACACCTGCGCCACGGGGGTGAGGGCGGCCTGGGCGACGAGTTGGTAGGCGTCCATGCGGTCGATGTGGCACAGCTCGGACAGCCAACCCGTCATGTCCACCTGGGCCACCCGGTACGCGTTCTCCAACGGACGGGCCGCGCCGACGGACATCAGGTACGTGTCGGACTCCAGACGTGGCCACGGGGTCGCCATCCCGGGAATCAGCTCCACGATGACCACCGTGTTCATGGCGACCTCGACACCGGTGCCGCATGCCTCGCCCTCGCCTTGGCGGGCGTGCCCGTCACCGAGGGAGAACAACGCGCCTTCGACGTTGACGCCGAAGTAGGCGGTCACTCCCGCCCGCATCTCCGGGGTGTCGAGGTTGCCGCCGTGCATGTCGGGCACCAGCGCGGAGCGGGCCTCGAGGGCGGCGGGGGCCACGCCGACCGTGCCGTGCATGGGATCCATCGGGAGCTCGAGGGTCAGGTCCGCGCTCTTTGCGTGGTAGGTGACCGTGCGCTTCGCGTTGTCCAGCTCGTAGAGCCACACGAGTTCCGGCAACGCCTCCTGCAGGGTCGCGGTGTGGGCGTCCGAGGTCAGTGCCCCGAAGAACGGCACAGTCGTCGCCGCCCCGACGTCACGGGCCGGCTCGATCGACACGAAGTGCAGCGCGAGCGTGTCGCCCGGCCTGGCGCCGTCCACATAGAACGGTCCGGTTTGTGGGTTGAGGAACGGGAAGTCGCACACCACCGACACCAGGTCCCGCTCGGTGCGTACCTTGCCGGCGAAGCAGTCCTCGGTCCACAGCGAGAGTGCGTCACCGGGCTTGACCTTGCGTACCGGGGCCGCACCACCGAAGGTCCAGGCGAACTCGCCGGGGTCGGGCCGGTACTCGATGACCTTCACGCGTCCTCCCTGGACTCGATCGGCTCGTCCGACCCGGCAACAGGTGCGGTGGGTCCGGCCGGTTGGGACGTCGGGGTCCGGCCGGTCGACAACAGCACCGCCATGACGACGAGCCCGATCCCGAGCCATACCAACCCGACGGTCTGCGCGGCTACCTTCGCCTCGATCACGACGTAGCCGAGAATGGCTATCCCGCACAACGGAACCACCAGGTGCCGCAGGTAGTCCCGGCTGCGTCGGCGCACGAGGTAGTGCACGATCACCGACACGTGCAACAACAGGAACGCGGTCAACGCGCCGAAGTTCACCAGTGTGGTGAGCAGCGAGACACCGTTGTCGGCACGTGAGGTCATCCCGATGCCGACCGCGACCGAGATCGCCGCGACCACGAAGGTCGCGTGCTCGGGAACCCGGTGGCTGGGATGGACCTTCGCGAGGAAACCCGGCAGCTGGCGGTCCCGAGCCATCGAGTACAGCAGCCGGGACGTCGCCGCCTGGGCGACCAGCGCGTCGGCGAACCCCCAGGCCACCGCGGTCGTCACCGCGGTCAGGACGTACAGCCAGTGTCCGCCGGCGTGCTCGGCAGCGTCGTAGAAGGCGGTGCCTGACGTGTCGCCGTCGGTCAGCAGACGCTCCCGGTCGGGCACGAGGAGCGCGGCGACCCAGGTCTGCACGATGAACAGCACGGCCACGACCAGCAGCGACAGCACGGTCGCCCGCGCCACCTGGGTGCCGGCCTCCCGGTTCTCCTCGGACAGCGTGGAAATCGCGTCGAAGCCCAGGAAGCTCAGTGCTGCCAGCGAGACCGCGCTGAAGATCAGACCGACGGAGAACGTGCCGGAATCGAACAGCGGCGAGAGCGCGTCACCGGTGCTCTTGCCGCTGGCGAGGGCGACCACGCCGATCACCAGGAAGATCACCAGCACGATGAGCTCGAGAACGAGCATCACCCGGTTGGTTCGGGCCGTGAGCTCGATACCGAAGTAGTTGATGACCGTGTTCAGGACGATGAACCCGATCACCCAGACCACGACGGGGATGCCGGGCACGAACGCGTTCATCGCGATGCCGGAGATGATGTACAGCAGCGCGGGGATGAGGATGTAGTCCAGGAGGATCTGCCAGCCGGCGATGAACCCGAACGGAGGCGCGATGCCGCGTCCCGCGTATGCGTACACCGAACCGGCCAGCGGGAAGGCCTTGGACATCTGTGCGTAGGAGATCGCGGTGAACACCATGCCCACCGCGCCGACCGCGTATGCCAGCGCCACCATGCCGCCGGACACGTTGAAGACACTGCCGAAGATCCCGAACGGGGCGATCGGCACCATGAAGATCAGCCCGTAGATCAACAGGTCCCAGAACGAGAGCGAGCGCTTGAGCTCCTGCCGGTAGCCGAACCGCTCGACATCCTGGCTGGCGGCATCCTGGCTGGCGTTGTCCTGGCTGGCGACATCCTGGCCGGCGTTGTCCTTGCTGGCGTTCCGTTCGGACATGAGCCGCATTAGAGCACTACCCGCGACGCGACGAAAGCCCCGGAAAACCGGATGAAAAGGCCATCCAGGGCATCCGGTCGGGCGGACCCGCACGAACTCCACCCTCAGTCGCGGACACTTCCGGGGTGGTCTCCGCCGAGCCGGGCAGCGCGGATCTCGGCGGACGGGTCCGCCGCGGGCACCTCGCTCGTACTCGAACGAGGTGCCCGCGAGTGTCGGAAGGCCGGCCGATGCCGGTCAGCCGTAGGTGAGGCGACCCACCCGGTTACCCGTGAACTCGCCGAAGTAGATCTTGCCCGGGTGCTGGTTGTTGAGGTCGCAGGGCGCGGAGAGCGGGGTCGGTGTGGGGAACTCCCGCAACGTGTTGGTGCGGGGGTTGTACTGGCCGACCTTGTTGCCGGCGAAGACGAGGTTGCCTTCGGCGAAGTAGATGGTGCCGTCGGAGCCGATGCGCACCGGGCCGGGCATCGGGAGCGGGTTGCCGATGCTGATGGGCAGGGGGCCGGTGGTGCGCAGCGGAATGATCGGGATCTCGCGGACCGCACCCGTCGTGACGTTCAGGGTGCCGAGTTGCTGGCCGCCGGTGCCGGTCCACCAGACCGTGCCGTCCGCGGCGGTGGTCACGCCCTGGACCAGCGATGCGGGCGTGTGGACCGGGTACTCCCTGATCTCCTTGGTCGTGACGTCGATGGTGGCGATCTTGTTGCCGAGGAGTTCCGAGAACACCATCGTGTTGCCGGGGCCGGGTTGGATGATCAGTGGCACGGCGCCGGGGGTCGGCAGCGGGTAGCTGGTGAACTGCTTGGTGTCGATGTCGATGCGGCCGATCGCGTTGAGGCCGGCCATGGTGAACCACATGCCGCGGTCCTTGTTGCCGGACACGTCGATCGTGGCTCGGATACCCAGGGGCAGGTTGTCGAGCAGCGTTCCGGTGTACGGCATCGGGAAGCTCTCCATGCTGCCGTCCGCGGGGTCCAGGCGGACGATAGCGTTGCCAGCCACCTCGGAGAACCACAGGTGGCCGTCCGGGCCGAACTCCATGCCGCTCGGGATGCCGGCCGGGTTGGTGAGCGGGAACCTGGTCATCGCGCCTGTTGCCGGGTCGAGCCGGGTGATGGCGTTCCCGGCGATCTCCTCGACCCATGCGGTGCCGGTGGCGTCGAACTCGATCTCGCACGGGGTGGCCAGCGGGACGGTGGGCGGGTACTCGTAGATCGTCGGTTCTGCCGTGGCGTGCGGTGTGGCGACGGCAAGGCCGCCGACGGCGACCACGGTCATCATGCGGGCGGTCGCTCGCAGGAATCCTGATCGGACTCGCATCGGATGCTCCTTCGTTGGGGAACCCGGGCGCCGGTGGCCCGACGTGATGAACGATTGTCCGACTATATAGTCATCGACTAACTGTACGTCCATCAGATGGTTCTGAACCGATTTTCCCGTACCGAGGTTGCCTGTCTGGGCCATCTACAGATAGTCGAGTGCTTGACTATCTGCCTGCCATGCCGGTACAACCTGATGAGGACGACCTGCCGAGAAAGGCGCTCCGATGACGTACGCGCTAACCCTTGTGCCCGACCCGCCCCGGGACGTTGTCGCACCGGCGACGGCCCATGACATCGTTCTGTGGATCGCGGTGGCGCTCTTCGCCGTGTTCATCGTCTATGCCTTCGTCGAGTGGGCGCGCACCCGGCGGCCCGTGCTGCTGGCCGCCGCGATCGCCGGCCTGATCACCGCGCTGCAGGAGCCGTTCTGGGGCGTCCTCGGGCTGCTCAACTACCGCGAGGGCAACCTGATGTCCTTCGTGCTCTTCAACTTCCGCGGCGATCCACTGTGGTCGACCCTGCTGTACTCGCTGTACGCCGGTGGCAGCGCGTACCTGTTCTACAAGCTGGTGACCGCGGGCGCGACGCGGCGGCAGTTCTGGACCGGCGTCATCCTGATCTTCGTCTCCAACCTGGTCATCGAGATCCCCCTGACCGCCCTGCACCTGTACGACTACTACGGCAACCAGCCCTTCCAGTTCTACGCGGGCGGGTTCCCGCTGTGGTGGCTGTTCACCAACCTCGGCGGCATCGTCTCCGGCACGTTGCTCGCCAAGGCCGTGCAGCGGTTCGGTACCCGGGCGGCATGGCTCGCGATTCCGTTGGTGCCGTGTGCGTTCGGGGCGTGGGAGGTGTGGGCCGGCTGGCCGACGTTCTTCACGTTGAACCTGGGCGGAAACCTCCTCGCCACCCACCTTGGTGCCGTCGTCACGATCGCACTCAGTCTGTCCACCGTGGCGGCGGTGGCCTACCTGGCGCTGCCACGGTCGCAGGCGCGGGTGGAGAGTCCGGAAGGGACAACCTCCGCGGTGACGGTGTCATGAGGCGCGTTCTGGTCGTACTGGCGGCGATCGTGGTCTTCTCGTCGGGGATGGTTGCGTCGGCCACGGCCGACCAGGACCCCACTCAGGCGATCGCGGTGGCACTCGCCGACGGTGACGGTCGGCTGGCCGCTCAGCTGATCGCCGCGAGCGGGTTCGGCACGCAGCCGGACAAGCTCGGGCACACGATCTTCGTCGGTGGCAACCTCGCGGTCGCCGCGGGGAGTGGTGAGGCGTACCGCGACGCGGTCGCCTACGGCTTCACCCGCGGCGGCGTGAGCCTCGCGAACGCGACACTCACCTTCTCGGCCGCGGCGACCGAGGTGGTCGCCGCGGGGCTGACGCCGGAGCAGGCGCTGGTCGGTGGCACCACCGTGGTGCAGACCTACGAGGCGTACGCGATCTGCGTCCTCGGCTGTCCGAACTGAGTCCTGACACCGTCGCCGAGGCCGCCCTCGGCGACGGTGTCAGCTCAGGCCGTGGCGGGGTAGCGCCCCGCGGGTGATCACCGGGAGATGGCCGATCCCGGGGCGGCCGTCGACGGTGAGCAGGACCGGTTGCTCGCGGTGTCCCGGCGGTACGTCGACGCCGCCGGACCGCACACCTTCGGGTGGGAGGAACCGGTAGACGTCGTGCTCGGCCGCCTCGCCCCGCCACGCGCCGAGGCCCCGCCGGTCGTCGAACCCGCCGTCGTAGCCCGTGCCCGCATACGCCCACGCGTGGAGCAGCGGCTCGGCGCGGACCGCCAGCGTGGCGTCGGTGGCCAGCCGCACGTCGAGCCGGACCTGCGTGTACGCGCGGCTGTCCGGCGCGAAGTCGACCTGGGCGGTCACGTCCGTGACGGGGATCCGCACCCCGGTCGGCTCGACCAGCTCACCGTCCAGCACGAGCCGCGAGCCGTCGGCGGCCTCCCGGTACTGCAACACGAGGAACCGGCCGTCGAACTCGCCGAACAGCACCAGGTGCAGCATCGCGGCCCTCGGGGCGGTCGGCAGCTGCGTCCCGGTCGTCGGGTCGCCGTGCGACCGCTCGAAGCCGCCGACCCCGGGCCGCAACCCCCACGAGTGGTCGCGGGCGCCCCACCAGTCCCGCACCTCGACGCGGCCCGAACCGTGGTCGAGCCAGCCGTTCCACCGGCCGAGCTGGTCGTAGCGCGTCATGTCCTGGACGACACGGCCCGCGGGCGCGTCGAAGTGGTGGGCTTCCAGGTGCGGCGCCGTGGTCGACGTCCACTCCAGCTCCGCGGCCAGCGGCGACGCCACCGGCCGCAGCGACAGCTCGATGCGTTCGAACGGCTCGACGACGCGCACCTCGAGGTCACCGACCCGCAGACCGTCGACGTCGTCGTCGAGCGCGCGGGCGAACCGCACGTTGTGCTGGTGGTCGCCCTGCTGGATCGCGACGTACCCGTCGCAGCTGCCGGTGTTCTTGTAGAACGCGACGCCCGCGATGAGTCCGGCGGCGCCGGCGGGGTCCGCGCACGAGAGCCAGTACCGGTCGAAGAACCGGACGTCCGAGCTGGACGCGTGGCGCATCGGCCACGGGGTCTGGTGCAGCAGCGACTCGTCGGCGGCGGCGAGTGCGGGGTGGCGGTGGTTCACGCGGTACCTCCGAACGCGGTCTCCAGTGCGGAGTCGAGGAAACGGGTTCCCAGCAACAGCCCCGACACCCCGTCGGACAGTCGCGCCGGATCGAGCACGAACTTCGTGCGCAGCCGCAGGCAGCTGACCGCGCGCCACACGTCCTGCCACACCGTGAAGAACCGCAGTTCCTCCAGGTCGACCGGCACGCCGCCCGCGCCCAGGTACACGTCGAGGAACTCCTCCCACGGCAGCAGGGACTCGACGCTGGGGCGCACGTAGGCCAGATCCTCGGCCGGGCGGCCGCGATGCGACAGCTCCCAGTCCAGCAGCGCGCTCACCCGACCGTGATCGACGAGCAGGTTGTGGAAACCGACATCGCCGTGGACGAGCACGGCGGCCGTGCGCGGGGTCGGCATGTTCTCCCGCAACCACGACAGCAGCACGTGGTGCAGCGCGAGCCCGGGCGTGTCCGGCAGCGCGTCGGCCGCCTGGCGGACGATCTTCTCCCGCTCGTCCACCGCGGCGAGCAGCTCCGCGTCGGCCACCATCGCGGGGCGGGGTGTCGAGGCGAGCCCGGTGACGTCGAGCGCGTGCAGGCGACCGAGCAGGCTCGCCAGCTCCCGGGCGACGGCGGGGGTCGCGCCGTCGCCCGGGCCGGACACGGTGCCCACGGTGCGGCCCGGCATGCGGGTGGTGGCGAACAGCGGTCCGCCCAGCGTTGCGCCGTCCGGGTCCAGCCACAGTGGCCGGGCCACGGTGAGCCCGTGGCCGGCGACGAACCGGAGCACGTCGAACTCGCGCGCGAGCGAGTCGGCGACCCGGCCTGCGGCGACCTTGCGCAGCACGACCTCCTCGGTCCCGTTGGTGCCGTCGAGGGTGAGCAGGATGGTCTCCTTGGAGAAGCCCCCGGCGACAGGAGCCGCCGACACGAGTGCCCGGTCCTCGCCCCGCGAGCGGAGGTAGTCCGCGAGGGCGGCGGCAGAGGTGGCCGGGGTGCTCCCTGGGGCCGGGAGGTCCAGCCGGTCCTGCGGCGGCAGCCCGCCGAGTTCGCAGTCCCGCAGTGCCACCACGAACGCACGCAGTTCGTCCCCGGAGAGCGCGGCCGCATGCTCGGCCGGATCCGTCCCGGCCGGCAGCAGTTCCGCGCGCCGCGATCGCACGGCGTCGTCGAGGGCGGCGCGGTGCAGGAGATCGTCGGTGACGGCGAGCAACGCCGCCAGGTCGTCCGGGCGCCCGGGATCGAGTCCGGCGAGATGCGTGCGCGCCGCGCGGACGACCGCCGCGGCCGCGGACCCGGAACTGCCGGAAGGAACCACGCCACGCTGCATGGCGCCTACGCTAGTCGCAAAACCTCTAGTTATCGACTATTCATTTTGCGAGTGCTAGCGTGAGCCATCTCATCGTCGAGGAGGCCGGCATGGTCGACATCACGCGGCCGTGGGTCGTGGACACCCCGCTCAGCGCCAAGTACCCCATCTACACCCGGTCCAATGTGGCCGAAGTGACGCCGACACCCGCCACCCCGCTGATGTGGACCAGCATCGGGGGACTGCCAGGCGAGCGGGAGTGGCGGCACGCACTCGTCGAGTTCGGCGCGTTCGACCTCGACGAGTTCGACCCCGACAGGATCGAGATCCAGGGCCTCATCCACGGCTACATCTACCTGAACGTCTCGATCCAGCGCATCTTCGGCGTGCGGATGCCCGGCGCCACACCGGATCTCATCGACCAGACCTACTTCGGCAACCGCCAGGTGGTCCGGCCCTACGAACCGCGCCCCGGCGACGACGACCCGAGGTTCACCGAACGGATCGGTGCGTCCATCGGCAAGCTGGTCCAGGGCGACGGGGCAGCGGGCTTCGAGGACGACGTCGCCACCGCCGCGCGGGTCCGTGCCGAGCGACCGGACCTGCGAGCCGCGTCCGAGCAGGAGTTGCTCGCCCGGTTCAACGACGTGCTCGAAGGGCCGTACCGGCCGGTGGTGGGCAAGCACTACGCGCTGATCTACGAGTCCTCTGTGGCCACCGGCATGCTCGCGCAGGCACTCGCCCCACTCGAGGACAAGACCCTCGAGGTCCGCCTGATCAGCGGTCTCGGTGGCGTCGACTCGGCCACGCCGTCCTACGCGCTGTGGGACCTGTCCCGGCTCGTAACCGCCTCCGCCACGCTCACGGCCGAGTTCGACTCGGGCGTGCCGGGACTGCTGGACCGGCTGCGCAAACTGGACGCGCCCGACGTGCGCGAGTTCCTGGACCGCTTCGCGCGCTTCCAGCGCGAGTACGGCTCGCGCGGCACCGAGGAGTGGGAGATCTGCCCGCCCACC
The DNA here is from genome assembly GCF_036402745.1 of Actinophytocola sp. GTDB lineage: Bacteria > Actinomycetota > Actinomycetes > Mycobacteriales > Pseudonocardiaceae > Actinophytocola. The sequence continues at coordinate 12,205 of NZ_DASWSJ010000060.1, forward strand.
TGGGAGACGCACCCGGGACTGCCGCTCGCCATGGTCGACCGCATGCGGTTCCAGCCCGACGACGCCGACCCGAAGCCCCGTGCCAGGAAGCTGGCCGAGGAGCGGGTGGCGCTGGAGAAGGAGGTCCGTGCGCGGCTGTCCGGCTCGCCGGAGGCGCTCGGCGCGTTCGACACCGCGTCGCGGCTCGTGGCCCGGATCATGCCGACGCGCGAACGCAGCAAGACCAACGCCGTCCGGATGCTGCACGAGGCGCGGATGGCCGCGCAGGAGCTGGGCCGCCGGTACGCCGAGGCAGGGCACTTCGCGCGGCTCGACGACATCAGCATGGTCCGCCGCGACGAACTGGACGCGCTCGTCGCCGGCCCCGCGTCCTTCGCGCCGGTCGTGGCCGAACGGCGGGCCTGGTACGAGCGGCTGTGCGAGCTGGACCCGCCGTTCATCGTCGACGGCACGCCACCACCGGTCGAGACCTGGCCGGAGGCGAAGGAACCCGCGGTCGACGTCGCCCGCTCCGGGGACGTCCTGACCGGACTCGCCGCGTGCCCCGGCCGGGTCACCGGCCCCGCGCGTGTCCTGCATGACCCCGCCGACGCCGCCGAGCTGCAGCCAGGGGAGATCCTCGTCGCCCGGGTGACCGACCCCGGTTGGACACCGCTGTTCGTGTCGGCCGCGGGGGTGGTGGTGAGCGTGGGCGCAACGCTGTCACACGCCGCGATCGTCAGTCGCGAGCTGGGGATCCCGTGCGTGGTCGGCGTGCGGCACGCCAGCAAGCGGATCAAGGATGGCATGGTGCTCACGGTCGACGGCACGGCCGGTGTGGTCACCGTCGAGTGAGCGCACGGCCGGGTCCGCGCGTGATCAGGCGTCGCCCGCGTCGGTGCGCAGGGTCGTGAGCAACGAGAGCAGCGTGCCCACGTTCGCTTCGTTCGCGCCGGTGAAGCCGAAGTCGATCTCGTTCAGCTTCGCCGTCGCCTTGTGCACCAGCCTCCGGCCGGCCGCCGTGATCGTCACACAGGTGGCGCGGCGGTCGGTCGGGTGCGGGGTGCGTCTGATGAGGCTCCTGCCCTCGAGCCGGTCCGTCGCGAGGGTGGCGGTGGTGGCATGCACCATGAGGCTCCGCGCCAGGTTGCTGATGAGCCGGGTGCCCGTCTCGCTCAGCTGGAGCGTCATCAGTACCAGGTAGTCGGTGAGGTTCAGCTTCTGCGTGCGCAGCTGCGCCTCCACCGCGTCGACGACGAGCCGCTGGTAGCGGAACAGGGAGGACATGGCGAGGAAGTACTGCTCGTTGCCTTCGAGCTGCTGTTCCTGCCAGTAGTGCCGGGCCCAGTCCACCGGGTCGGTGAGGGTGTCCGGCACGGCGGCGGTCGAGCCGCGCTGTCGTGTTGCCATGTCCGTGGATTTTACCCATGGTCCTCGGCACGACCGCCTGTTGCGCGCCGGTGGAGCCGGACCAGATTGGTCGGGGTGTCAATAGTAGATGAGTTGACACCGTGGGCGTGCCGCGTGTTCGGAAGCGTCACCGCTCCGCGAGTGCCCGGATGAGCCGTTGCCGTAGCGCACGGGCGTCCTCGTCGTGCGGGTGCTCCCGGCACCAGGTGTCCAGTCTGGACGCGGCTTCGGCGAGCTGCGCGGCGACCTCGGCGTGGGTGGCGTTCAGTTCGGCGAAGGTCTCGGGTGCCCGGGTCGTCGGCCGGGTGGTGGGCTCGTCGGCCCACCGCCGGAACTCCGCGACGAGGCCGCGCATGGTCTCCGTCTCCGTGCGCAGGCGCAGCGGCGCGTCGTCCCAGTCCAGCTGCGCCAGCACCGCGCGGACCTCGCGCAGCCGGGTGCGGGCGTACTCGTCCGTGACCGCGGGTGCCACGATGTCGCGCAGGATCCGGCGCACACCGGCGATCGTCTCGGCGGGTGTCGGGCGCATGGTCAGGCCCCCTCCTCTTCGAGAACCGCCGTGAGGACCAGGCGGACGACCTGGTCCGCGGGCGCGGCCGGACGGTCGGCGTCGCCGACACAGAACGCACGCACCCCGGTCAGTGCGATGACCGCGAGCCGGAAGGTCGAGAGCACCTGCCAGTACCGCAACGCCGACGGGTCCACCCGGGTGCCGGTCAGTTCCGTGTAGTGACGTAGGAAGTCGTGCCGCTCCCAGTGCCCTGGCACGAAGTGCTCCTCGGCGTAGAGCGGGGCGGTGTACCAGCCGAGGTCGTCGAGTGGGTCGCCGAGGTGGGCCAGCTCCCAGTCCAGCAGCACGTCCAGCTGTCCGTTGTGGACGAGTACGTTCGCGGGCCGGAAGTCGCCGTGCACGAGCACGAGCCGCTCCGGTGGCGCGGGCACGTTGTCCCGCAGCCACGCCACCGCCAGTCGCAGGGCGGGCTGGGGTTCGAGCTCCTGCGCGTCCAGTTCGCTCACCCAGCGCTCGAGTTCGTGGGTGGCGGGGTGCGGGCCGGGGTCGGGCAGTTCCTTCGCGATGCCGGTCGCGTCGGGGTCGACGCGATGCAGGTCGGCCAGCACCCCGCACATCCGCCTGGCGAGCGCCACCCGGCCGTTCTCACCCAGCCCGAGCGGGTCGGCGTCGCGGAGGACGGCACGGTGCGCGCTGCCCTCGCGGCGGCCGACGATCATCGTGGGCCGGGACAGGAACTCGCCACGGTCGTCCAGCCAGTGCACGTCCGGCACCGGCACCGGGGTGTCCGCGAGCCGCCGCAGGAGGCGGAACTCGGTGTCCCGTCCGGTGTCGACGACCGCGGCCGCGGGGTCGCGCCGCAGCAGCAGCGGGTGTGTGCGCCGTTCCCGGCCCGAGGCCCAGGTCGCGTCGAACGGCCAGTTCTCGCGCGAACTGCCGGTGCCGGACCGGCGCAGGCCGGAGATCACCGGGTCGGCGTCGGCGGGCAGCCGGGAGCGGAGGAACCTCAGCAGGGCCTCGCCGAGGTCGGTCATCGGGCCGGCCTCGGCGGGATGGCCTCTGCGTAACGCGGGTAACCGGGCAGCACCATGTACTCCATGACCCCGTAGCCGGTCTGCCCTTCGTGCCGGACTTCGACGAGGTGGTCGCTGCCCGCCTTGGCGTACCGGTAGAACTGCGCCGGGTCCGTCAGGTCCCACACCTCGTGCTCGAGGCTGTCCTCGCCCTTCCAGTGTCCCTGGTACCAGCCGTTCCAGCCCTCGTAGCCGCCGCCACGCAGGTGCGCCCGGCCCGGGTGCGCGATCAGCTCGAAGTCGAGCTTGCGTCCACTGTCGAGGGTCAGCGTGAGGTGCCCGCCGGCCAAGGTGGCCGCCGGCGCACCGGGAACCCAGCGCAGGTCGTGCTCGACGCCGACGATCAACTCGTCGAGAGTGTCGCCGCGGCGCGGTGCGAAGCCCGCCGACAGGTGTAGCGGGCGGCCTGGCTCGGCCTCGTACAGGTACAGGTGCAGCCCGAAGTCCGGCAGCTGCAAGGGACAGAAGAACAGCATCCGCCACTCCGGCCGTTCGCCGGGTGGCGCGCCCTGCGCCCGCGGCAGCGGCCGGGTGCCCCACGAATGGTCCCGCTCACTCCACCACGTGGCGGGATCGAGCGTGAACTCCGCGCCGGGCGCGGACAGTGTGCCGACCGCGCGGCCGTGCTGTACGTAGCGGATCGCGTCGTAGGTGATCCGGGAGCGGCTCACCTGGAAGTGTCTGCCCTCGAGGATGGGCTCCAGGTCGCTGGTCCACGTGATGTCGAACGCGAGCCCGGACGGGTTCTCGGCCAGCACGAACCGCAGCTCCTCGAACGGTCGCACGATCTCCACCCGCAGCGGCCCGACCGCCATCCGGTCGCTGTGCGGGGCGAGCGCCCTGGCCATGCGGACGTTGTGCTGTTGCCCGCCGGTGGACAGGACGGCGAACGCCTCCTGGGTGTCCTGGTTCGGGTACTGGCCGAGGCCGAGCGTCAGCACGGTGTCCTTGGTCGCGGTGTCCTGGATGCTGACCCAGTACCGCTCCCGCCAGCTCGGGTCGCTCGAGCCGACCATCGCGTGCGGGTAGGCGACCTGGTGGGTGAAGGACTCGTCGGGCGGGGTCAGCCGCGTCATGACGCCTCCTCCTCGCCTGCTGCGTGCCGCCGGAACGCTCCGCAGGCTCCGCTCCTCCGGCGCCCTCCGCAGGCGCGGTGGCGTCCTGAATATCGATGATTCGCTCCGCGGGCTCTGCTCATCACGCCTCCTCGGCGAACAGTGCGCGCAGCGCGTTCTTGTCCGCCTTCTCGCCCGCGAGGGTGGGCAGCGGTTCGGTCCGGATCACCCACCGGGCCGGGATCGCGAAGTACGCCAGCGTGCCGGTGAGGAACTCCCGCAGGTCCTCCCCGGTCGGCGCGTCGCCGCGGTGGACCACGACGGCGGCCAGCTCCTCGCCGAGGTCCGGGTGCGGGATGCCGAGCACCGCCACCTCGACGACGTCCGGGTGCCGCGCCAGCGCCAGCTCGACGTGTGCGCACGCGATGTTCTCGCCGCCGCGGATGACGACGTCCTTGCTGCGGCCGTCGAGGTACAGGTAGCCGTCGGCGTCGAGGTGTCCGAGGTCGCCGGTGTGCAGCCAGCCGTCGGCGTCCACCGTGCCGTCGTCCTGCCCGAGGTAACCGAGCATCACGGTGGGGCTGCGGACGAGGATCTCCCCGGCGTCGCTGATCCGCAGCTCCACGACCGGGTACGGCTTGCCGACCGTGCCGGGCCGCGCCGCCAGGTCGCGGTTGCCGGCCACGGTCAGGAAGCCGCCGGACTCACTCATGCCCCACGTGTTGCCCAGGCCGCGTTTCCTCAGCTGCGGGAGCTGGCGGGCCATGCGGTCGAGCAGCCCGGCCGAGACCGGTGCGCCGCCCAGCGGCCACGACCGCAGGCTCGACAGGTCGGAGGACTCGAAGTCGGGGTGTTCGAGCACCCGGATCGCCATCGTGGGCACCCCGCCGAAGCTCTGCACCCGTTCGGTTTCGATGAGCCGCAACACCTGGCCGGGATCGAACCTCCCTTCGGTCAGCACGAGTGTGCCGCCGATGACCAGGTTCGTGACGAGATTGGAGATGCCGCCGATGTGGAACAGCGGCGTGCACACGAGCGTCACCGGTTGCGGTGCGGGCTCGCCGAGGTCGCGGGGGAGCCGGCGGGACCGGGACAGCAGGTTGTGCTGGTTCGCGATCACCGACCGGTGGGAGAGCACGACTCCCTTGGGTGGCCCCGAACTGCCGGACGTGAAGATCACCACCGCCGGACTGTCCTCATCGGACTCAGGGAACCCTGCGACGACGTCGTGCGGGTCGGTGTCTTCCTGATGTTCGTAGGCGAAGGCGAGGTCCGACGGCGCCAGGTCGGCGCCGACCAGGTGACTGTCGCTGATCACCAGGCGCGGGGTGGCAAGCCCGCATGCGTGCGCCAGCTCCGGTTCGCTCCACCAGCGGTTGCCGAGGACGGGGACCGCGCCGGCCCGCCATGCGGCGAACAACGCGAGGACCCAGTCGGCGCTGTTGTACGCGTGCACCAGCACGTGGTCGCCGGGCCGCACGCCGCGGTCGGTGAGCACCGCCGTGGCCGGTTCGATCGCGCGCAGGAACCGGGTGAAGGTGATCCGCCGTGCGCCGTGGACGAGGAAGGTGCGCTCGGCCCACCGTGGTGCGCCGGCGAACAGGTCGGCGAGCGACCTCGGTCGTGGGTCGAGGGTCCGGCCGGGATGTCCGGCGTAGGTCGTCTCGACGACCTCCTCGCCCCACAGGGCGGTCAGGGACGTGGTGGCGCTCATCGGCCGCTCCACTCGCCGGGCCGCTTCTCCTTGAACGCGGCGACGGCCTCCCGCAGGTCCGCGGTGGACGCGCTGATCGCCTCCAGGTAGAACGCGGTGTCGAACGCCTCGTCGACCCGCGCGCCGAGCACCTTGTTCAGCGCCCGCTTGGTGAGCTGCACGGCGACCGGGGGCAGCGCGGCGACCCGGCCCGCGATCTCGAAGGCCAGTGTCCGGACCGACTCCGCGTCGTCGGCCAGGTCGGTGACGAGGCCGACGCGGTGTGCGTCCTCGGCGAGCAGCGGTTCACCCCACAGCAGGTGGCGCTTGGCCATGACCAGCGGCAGGTTGGCGGGCCAGGTCACGCAGCCGCCGTCGCCCGCCACGAGCCCGAGGTGCACGTGCGGGTCCGAGATGCGGACACCGGGCGTCGAGACGACGGCGTCGGCGGTGAGCACGAGGCTCGTCGCCACCCCGAAGACGTGACCGTGGACCGCGGCGACGAGCGGCTTGGTGAAGTCGGCGAACGTGCGGAACAGCCTGCGGCCGAGGTCGACCTGTGCCAGCAGCACCCGCAGGTCGGCGTTCGCGGCCAGCATGGCCTCGGTGTCGCCGCCCGCCGAGAAGTGCTTGCCGGTGGCGGTGAGCACCACCGCCCGGACGTCCTGGTCGGCCTCCATTTCGGACAGGGCCGCGCCGAGCTCGCCCAGGAGGACGTCGTCGAAGCGGTTGTGCACGTCCGGCCTGCACAGCCGGAGTTCGCCCACCGGTCCGTCCTTGGCCGGTGCCACTGCCTCGTAGCGCGTCATCGCGTCGGGGCCGCCCTTCGCCTTGCCTTGATGTTGTCTGCCCGATAGTAGATGTATAGAGTTTTTCTGGCGAGCCCCGGGAGGGAGTGGCATGACCTTCGCAGCTGAGTTCGCGTCCGCGCGGCCTGACGAGGTCGCCGCACGGGACGCGCGACACGTATTGTCCTGGGCACAGGTCGACGACGTGCTCCGTGCCGCGGTGCACGTTTTGCGCGGGCTGGACACCGGGCCGTCCCGCCGGGTCGCGATCCTCGCCGAGAACTCCGTCGAGACGCTGCTCGCCCACGCCGCCGCCACGCTGGCCGGGCTGTCCGTGGTGCCGGTCAACTTCCACCTCACCGCCGCCGAGGTCGCGTACCTGCTGACCGACTCCGGCGCGCAGGCCGTGCTGGTCGACGGCCGGACCGCCGCCGTGGGCCGCGCGGCCGCGGACGAGGCGGGTGTCGACGCGGTGCTCGGCTGGGACGGCGTGGCCGCCGTGCCCGGCGTCGCCGACTGGGACGCTCTGCTCGGCGCCGCGCCGGAGACCGAGCCGCCCACCGATCACCCGCCGCTGCCGACGCTCGTGTACACCTCCGGCACCACCGGCAGGCCCAAGGGGGTCGAGCTGCCGCCGACCTCGTTCGTCGGCGGCGACGACGTCGCCGAGCACCTGCGGCGGTTGCGGTCCAACCGGATGCTGGCGCACGGCAGGCACCTGGTCGTCGGCCCGATGTACCACAGCGGACCGCTCGCGGGCACCAGGTTGTTCCTCGGTGGCGCGCCGGTCACCGTGCTCGGGCGGTTCGACGCGGAAGCCGTCCTCGCGGCGGTCGACCGGGACGCGATCGGCTCGGCGATCATGGTGCCGACACACTTCCAGCGCCTGCTCGCGCTCCCGGCCGAGGCCCGCGCCCGCCACGACGTCTCCTCGCTGCGGTACGTCCTCCAGGTCGGCGCGAAGTGCCCGGAGCCGGTGAAGCGGGCGATGATCGACTGGTGGGGCCCGGTCGTGTGGGAGAGCTACGGCGCCAGCGAGGTCGGCACCACGTGCGTGATCAGCGCCGAGGACTGGCTCGCCCACCCCGGTTCCGTCGGCCGCCCGGTCCCGCCGTTCGAGGTGATGGTGCTCGACGAGCACGACCGGCCGGTCGCCGCGGGTGTCGAGGGCAGGTTGTACTTCCGGGACACCACCGGGCGCGGCATCGTCTACCACCAGGGCCTGCATGGGGCGGGGAGTGAGCTGGGCCCCGGTGTCTTCACGCTCGGCGAGATCGGCTACGTCGACGAGGACGGCTTCGTCTACGTCACCGACCGGTTCTCGGACATGGTGGTCTCCGGCGGGGTCAACATCTACCCGGCGGAGGCGGAGCAGGTGCTCGCGACGCACCCGTCCGTCGCCGATGTCGCGTGCATCGGCGTGCCGGACCGGGACATGGGGGAACGGCTCAAGGCGCTCGTGGTACCCGTGAGCGAGCCGCCGTCCGGTGCCGACCTCGTCGAGTTCTGCCGCGCCCGGCTCGCGCACTACAAGTGCCCGCGCGAGGTCGAGATCGTCACCTCGCTGCGGCGCACCGCCGTCGGCAAGATCGACAAACGCGCGCTGCGACGTGCGCACGCGGGTGGCGCGCCGCCCCGGGAGGAGACCCTGGTGACCGGCAGCGCCCGCCCCGGCCTCGACGAGTTCCGTGCGCAGGCCCGTGCGTTCCTCGCTGGCGTGGCCACGCGGCGGACCGGGGCCGGCGAGGAGCGGTGGGGCACCGGAGACGACAGGGTGACGCTGTTCCGCGGCGCCACCGCCGAGGAGGCCGGGGAGGCCCGGGCGTGGCGGCGGGCCGTGTTCGACGCGGGGTTCGGCTGGCTCACCGGGCCGGTCGAGCTGGGTGGCCGGGGCCTTCCCGGCGCGTACGAGCGGGCGTACCTGCGGGAGGAACGCGCGTTCGACACGCCGTCGCGCTCGCCGCTGGGCGTGAGCCTCGGCATGGTGGCGCCGACCTTGCGGCAGTTCGGCGGCGAGGCGGCCGTGACGCGGTGGCTGCGTGCGCTGTACCGGGGCGACTCGGTGGGCTGCCAGCTGTTCAGCGAGCCCGGCGCGGGTTCGGACCTGGCCGCGGTGTCCACCAGGGCGGTCCGCCGCGGCGACGAGTGGGTGGTGACCGGGCAGAAGGTGTGGACCTCCGGTGCCCACTACTCGGACGTCGGCCTGCTCCTGGCCAGGACCTCGGCCGGCCCGCGCCACCGCAACCTGACCGCGTTCGTGATCGACATGCGCGCGCCGGGCGTCGAGGTGCGGCCGCTGCGGCAGATGACCGGCGGCGCCGACTTCAACGAGGTGTTCCTGACCGGCGTCGTCGTCCCGGACGCCTACCGGCTCGGCGAGGTCGACGGTGGCTGGCGGGTCGCGATGGCGACGCTCATGTACGAACGCGGCGCGATCGGCGGCTCGGCGGGCGGCGGCAACGGGCTGTTCCGCATGGACCGGGTCGTCGCGATGCTGCATCAGCTCGGCCGTGCGGGCGACCCGGAGGTGCGGCAGGCCTACGCACGTCTGCACGCGGGTGTGGTCGCGGCGAAGCAGCTGCGGGCACGAGCCGAGGTGGCGGCGAAGGACGGCCGGGTCGGCACGGAGATGTCGCTGTCGAAGCTGGCGCTGACACAGAACCTGGCGGCACTGGCACACCTCGTCAGCGTGGCGCTCGGGCCGAAACTCCTTGCCGACACAGGGGAGTGGGGCACGTTCGCGTGGACGGAGTTCGTGCTGGGCGTTCCCGGCTTCCGGCTGGGCGGCGGTACCGACGAGATCCAGCGCAACATCGTCGCGGAGCGGGTGCTCGGCCTGCCCAAATAGTCGCGTGATGGATGATTGTGTACTAGAGTGCCTGTCCAACGGTCCAGTGTGGACAGGAAGGGAGTCAACGGTGACTTCGACAGCGAAACTGAGAAGTGTCAGGCCGCGCACCAGGATCACGGCCGGCGTGTTGGCGGCGGCGACCGTGGCGGCGGCGCTCGTCCCGTCCTCGGCGGCCGCGACGGGCGGGTCGCCCTTCACCGAGTACGGACCGGTGCCGTCGTCGCTGCCGGTCGGCGGCGTGTGCGAGGTCGAGTTCGACCACAACGGCAAACTGTGGGTGGAGCAGTACCTGAGCAGCCAGGTCGCCCGCTTCGACCCCGGAACCGGACAGTTCCAGAACTTCGACACCCCGATGCCGCTGTCCGTGCCGGGCGGCATGGACCTCGACGGCCAGGGCAACCTGTGGATGCCCGGCGTCACCAGCAACAGCCTGATCCGGGTGGACACCAGCGACGGCACCATGTCCGAGGTGCTGTTGCCGTGGGCGAACGCGTTCCAGACCGAGGTGCTGAACCTCCCGCTGCACGTCGGTCTCGGTCTGTCGAACGACATCGCGTGGGGTGCGGACAACGCGCTGTGGTTCACGCTCGGCGGGCTCGACTCGATCGGCCGGTACGACCCGGCCACCGGCGCGTTCAGCAAGTACCCGGTGCCGGGCGAGATCCTCGGCCAGGTGCACTCGCTGTTCGGGATCATGAAGCCCGGGCCGGGACGCACGATCGTGTTCGGGGTGCCGCAGATGAACAAGATCGGCATGGTCGACGTCGACACCAAGGCGATCACCCAGTTCACCATGCCGACGCCGTTGTCGTTCCCGGTCGGGGTGCGCACCGCGCCGTCGGACGGCTCGATCTGGGTGGGTGAGTCGCTCGGCATGAAGATCGCGCGGATCAACGCGGCCACCGGGCAGATCACCGAGTACCCGCTGCTGGGCGTGCACGGTCTGCTGACGAGCATCCTGGGCGATCTGCTGGGCGGCAGTCTGGGCAACCCGCTGCCGATGCCCGGCCCGATCGCCGAGGGCAGCGACGGCAACATCTACGTCTCGATCAGCTTCCCGGCCGCGTTCGCGCTGGGCAACCAGGTGATGCGGTTCAACCCGGGCACGGGTGAGGTGAAGATGTGGCCGACGCCGTCGTCCGCGTCCTACCCGTGCGACATCAACGTGCACGACCCGGGCAAGGTCTGGATGGGTCTGCTGACGCCGAACAAGATCGCCAAGTTCGACATGGCCGCCGCGAACTGACCGTACGACGAGAGGAGCCGGGCCTGGCTCCTCTCGTCGTACCAGGGTTTCAGAGCGCGGCGAGGCGGGGCACGCCGTGGGCACGCAGGCCGGCCCCGAGGGCCGTGCGGAGGTGGGCCGCGGAGCCGAGCAGCGGCTCCAGGACCAACGCGCGGCGCAGGTAGCGGTGGAAGTCGTGCTCCCAGGTGAAGCCCATGCCGCCGAGCACCTGCTGGCAGTTCGCCGCCGCGGTCCGCACGAAACGGCCGGCCAGGACCTTCGCCAGCCGCGCCGACTCCGGTGCGCCGTCCTCCCACGCCGCCCCGGCGGCCAGTTCCGCGCACTCCTGCCAGACCCGCACGTCCGCGAGCGCGTGCTTCACGGCCTGGAAACTGCCGATGCGACGGCCGAACTGCTCCCTGGACGACACGTGCTCGACCGCACCCGCCAGCATCCGGCGGCCGATCGCGGTCAGCTCGTGGGCCAGCGCGCGGTGCCCGGCCGCACGCATGAGCGGCCACTGGGCGTCGACGACGACCTCGGCCGCCGATGGGGCGAGGTCGAGCCGGACCGGGCGCCACCCGGAGTCCGGGTCGAGCCCGTCGGACGCCGTGTCCGGGAGCGGGTGGTCGGTCGTCACGACGACCACGTCGTCGCCGAGCCGCACCGGGACGACCAGCCGGTCACCCGCGCCGGGCGCGACGACACCCGTGGCGCCGGTCGGGTCGTCGTGCGGCAGCGCCGGGTACACGACCCTGGCCGGGCCGTCGACGCCGCCTGCCGCCAGCACCACGTCGTCGAGCATGGTGGCGTCGGTGAGCAGTTCGCCCTGCAGCTCGGCGAGCGTCGACACGGCCACCGCGGGGTGCTCGGCGAGCAGGTCGAACCAGCCGAAGTCGGTGACCGCCGCCCGCAGCCCGCCAGGGCCCGCCGACTCGACCGCCTTCCGCAGGCTCTCCCGCAGCAGCCTCCGTTCCTCGGCGTCCATGTCACTCCCTCGGCAGGCCGAGCACGCGCTCGGCGACGATGTTGCGCTGGATCTCCGCGGCGCCGCCGTAGATCGAGGCCGCCCGCGAGTACAGGTAGTCGTTGCGCCAGTCCCTGGCCTCCGTGCCGCCGCCGAACAGGATGGTGTCGGGCATCGCCTCGAGTGCGACGTCGAAGAGGTACTTCTCCGCGGTCGACATCAGCAGCTTGTCGAACGACGGCAGCACACCGAGGTCCGAGCCGGCAGCCAGCGACCGCAGCGTGCGCCGCGACAGCAGCCGCAGCGCGTGCACCAGCTCGAACGCCTCGCCGACCCGGGAGTCGGCGACCTGCGGCGCCGCCTCGACCAGACCGCCGAGCCGCCACCGCAGCCATGCCTGGCGCTGCCAGGCGGCGACGCCGCGTTCGCAGCTCAACACGAACATCGCGACGGCCCACCCGCCGTCGACGGCGCCGATCACGCGGTCCTTGGGCACCCGCACCTCGTCGAGGTGCAGGCTGCAGAAGTCGGGCTCGCCGGTCATCGCCACCAGCGGGCTGACGGTGATGCCGGGGGAGTCCATGTCCACGAACAACGCGGTGATGCCCCGGTGTCCCGGCGCGCCGGTGCGGACCAGCAGCACACACCGGTCGGCGTACTGCGCCCAGCTGGTCCAGACCTTCTCGCCGGTCACGACGAAGTGGTCACCGGCGTCGACCGCCCGCATGCGCAGCGCCGCGAGATCGCTGCCGGCGCCGGGTTCCGAGAAACCCTGGCACCACGTCTCGTCCCCGCGCAGGAGCCGCGGCAGGGACGCCCTGGCGAGGTCCGGTGCGGCGAAGCGGGCGACGGCCGGGCCGAGCACCTCCTGCGTGCCGAAGGAGAACGGCGGCGGGTAGCCCGCCGCGGCCAGCTCCTCGCTCACCACGCCGCGCAGCACCACCGTGCCGCCGAGCCCGCCCAGTTCCTCCGGCCAGCCGAGGCGGATCCACCCGGCCTCGTGGAGAAGGCGCTGCAGCCGCGACAGGCTCGCGAACACCTCGTCGACCTCGGTGGGCAGGGTTCGGAACCGGGCCAGGTCGCCGGCGTGGTCCTCGAGCCAGCGGGTGAACCGCGTCCGGACCGCCTCGACGGTCAGCTCCCCGTGCGCGGGCGTGGTCATCGCGCTGGTGCCTCGAGGATGTGCACCGCACACGCGGACGCGAGGCCGACCACGTGGGTGAGCCCCACCCGCGCGCCGTCGACCTGGCGGGCGCCTGCCTCGCCACGCAGGTGGGTGGTGACCTCGTAGAGGTTCGCGATGCCGGTGGCGCCGAGCGGGTGTCCCTTGGACAGCAGGCCGCCGGAGACGTTGACCGGCAGCTTGCCGTCGCGCCACGGCGCGCCGGAGTCGATGAAGTCACCCGCGCCGCCCGGCTCGCACAGTCGCAGGTTGTCATAGTGCACCAGCTCCGCGGTGGCGAAGCAGTCGTGCAGCTCCACCAGGTCCAGGTCGTCCGGCCCGAGCCCCGCGACCTCGTACGCGGCGTCGGCCGCCCTGCGGGTGAGCGTGTTGACGTCCGGCTGCACCTGGTCGGACTCCGTCCAGGGGTCCGAGGTCATGATCGACGCCGAGACCTTCACCGCGCGGCGGCGCACGCCCGGGTCGAGCGTCCGGAGCTTCGCGTCGGAGACCAGCACCACCGCGGCGGCGCCGTCGCCGGTGGGGCAGCACATCGGCAGCGTGTTCGGGTAGGAGATCATCTCGGCCCCGGTGATCTCCTCGAGGGAGAACTCCTTGCGGTACTGGGCAAGCGGGTTGAGCACCGAGTGCGCGTGGTTCTTCCGCGCCACCTCGGCGAACTGGGTCGCGGTGACCCCGTGCGCCAGCGCGTACTCGGTGCCCGCCTGCGCGAACACTCCCGGCATCAGGCCGGTGCCGAGCACGCCCTCGGTCTTGAGGACCGAGCCGTAGCGGCCCCTGGGTTCGTAGACCTTCTTGTCCGGGCGGGGTTTCGCGCCGCCCAGCAGTCCCATCTTGCCCATCTTCTCCACCCCGACGGCGAGACCGACCTCGGTCTCGCCCGCGCCGATGGACATCATCGCGACGCGAACGGCGGTGGCGCCGGTCGCGCACGCGTTGACGACGTTGAACACCGGGATGCCGGTCTGGCCGACCTGCTTCTGCAGGCGCTGACCGTTGTGCGAGTTGGCCTCGTAGACGTTGCCGAGCGCGAGGACGCCGATGTCGGCCATCGTCATCCCCGCGTCGCCGAGCGCGCCGAGGGTCGCCTCGGCGGCCAGGTCGACCAGGTCCTTGTCGGCGAAGCGCCCGAACGGGGTCATCGCCGTGCCGACGATCCACACGTCGCCGCCGCTCACTGGTGCACTCCCTGCCGGCCGGCCGGCCGGTAGCCGAACGCGACGGCTTCCGTGCCCTCGTCGTCGGTGCCGGTGACGTAGGTGTCGAGCACCACGGGCATGCGTGGCGTGATCGCCTCCGGGTCGTCGACCCCGAGCAGGTTCGCCTTGACCACACCACCACCGGCGAGGTCGACGACGGCCGAGACGAACGGCCGCGTCACCCGGTGCACGAACGTGAAGGCCCGCAGCGTGCCCTCGTTCGCGAGGGGGACGGTGGTGAACTCGATGCCGAAACACCGTGCGCAGGCGTTGCGGCGGTCGAAGTACAGCGCGCCACACGAGGCACACGACCGGCTCGTGAGATGGGGCCGGTCGCCGAGCACGAGGTAGTCGACGACCGGGATCTGCTGCGGCATCCTTTGCCCGTCCGATCTGTAGCGGGTGACACTCGACTAGCCGATAGTATATGTATAGAGTTTTTCGGGGAAGTGGACGCGGCTGTGAGGAGCATCGTGAGCGAGGCGTGGATCATCGGCGGGGCGCGGACACCCCGCGGCAAGGGCAAGGAGTCCGGCGCCCTGCACGGCGTGCACCCGCAGGAGCTGCTCGCGCAGGTGCTGGTGGCGCTGGCCGAACGCACCGGGGTGGACCCGGTCGACGTGGACGACGTCGTGACCGGTAACGGCGACCAGCGCGACGACCACGGTGACGACATCGGCAGGCTCGCCGTGCTCGCGGCGGGGTGGCCGGTGTCCGTGCCGGGCGTGAGCCTGAACCGCTTCTGCGGCTCGGGTCAGCAGGCGGTGAACTTCGCGGCCATGGGGATCGCCGCCGGCTGGCAGGACCTGGTCGTGGGCGGCGGCGTCGAGTCGATGTCCCGGTACCGGGCCCGTATCGGCGGGTCCACACTGGACGGCGGGAATCCGGCGCTGCGCGCCAGGTACCCGATGGTGCCGCAGGGCATCTCGGCCGATCTCATCGCCACCCTGGAGGGGTTCACCCGCGCCGATGTCGACGGGTTCGCCGCGCGCAGCCAGGAGAAGGCCGCCAAGGCCGTCGCCGAGGACCGGTTCGCGGCGAGCATCGTGCCGGTGCGCGACCCCGGCGGCCGGGTGCTGCTCGACCACGACGAGCACCCGAGGCCACAGACCACAGTGGAGTCACTGGCCGCCCTGGAACCGGCGTTCGCCCGGGCCGGCGCGAAGGTCCGGGAGCCGGAAGGCGTGTCCTACGACCAGCTGTGCGCGCGGGTCTACCCGCAGGCCACCCGGATCGACCACGTGCACCACGCCGGCAGCTCGTCCGGCGTCGTGGACGGCGCGGCGGCGTTGCTGCTGGCCTCGGAGAGTTACGCGACCGCCCACGGACTGCGCCCGCGCGCCAGGGTGCGTGCCGTCGCTACCGCGGGCGCCGAGCCGGTGATCATGCTGACCGCACCCGGTCCGGCCGCCGAGATCGCGCTCGGCAAGGCCGGCATGGCGGTCGGTGACATCGACCTGTGGGAGATCAACGAGGCGTTCGCCGCGATCCCGCTGAAGGTGATCCGCGACCTCGGCATCGACGAGGAGAGGGTCAACGTCAACGGGGGCGCCATCGCGCTCGGCCACCCCATCGGCGCCACGGGCGCGATCCTGCTGCAGACCGTGCTCGACGAGCTGGAGCGCCGCGACCTCGGCACCGCGTTGGTCACCATGTGCACGGGCGGTGGCATGGGCACGGCCACGATCATCGAACGCGGGTAGTACCGGTGTACCCCGGCCGGCACGCGAAGGAGCGCCCGGCCGGCCCGCGATGGCCATGGCCGGTGCTCCACGAGCTGTACGGCGCGTCGGAGAGCTGCGGCCACTGCCACCACCTGGACGGGGCACTAGCGGGTGGACGTCGCCTTGAGCGGCGTGTCGGAGTCGCCCGCGGCCAGGCGCAGGCGGGCCAGCACGTCGGTCAGCCGGTGCTGGTCGTCGATGGTGCTGTTCGCGAGGCCGAACTCGGTGTCCCGCAGCGCATCGGTGGCCGACGCGACGAGCTTTCGCCCGTCGCCGGTGATCGACACGAGCGTCGCCCTGCGGTCGGTGGGGTGCGGGCTGCGGGCGATGAGCCCGCGGGTCTCCAGCCGGTCGGTGGCGAGCGTGGCGGTGGTCGCGTGGACCATGAGACTCCGGGCGAGCTGACTGATCAGGCGGGTGCCGGTTTCGCTGAGCTGCAACGTCATCAGCAGCATGTAGTCGGTCAGGTTCAGCTTGAGCGGGCGCAGCTCGGCCTCCACACCGTCCACCATGATCCGGTGCAGGCGCAGCAGCGAGCTCATCGCGATGAACGCCTCCTCGTGGTCGCCGAGGTCCTGCCTGCGCCAGAAATGACGGGCCCAGTCGACCGGATCGGTCAGGGATGACTGGGTCCGGCCGTCGGACCCCTTGCGGCTGGCTGCCATTCCCCGCTCCTGTCGTCCGTGCCGGTGTGTGCCACGCCGGCCGCAATAGGCCGCGTCCTCAACAGTCTAGTGCCAGACATCGTGCGGCACGCGGTGCCTTACCGGAATATCGCCTCGTCGTTCCCGACGGTGGCACGAGAAAGTCTAGTGGACTACTATTCAGTTCGCGAATATCGGCCGGCGGTCGGTCGGCAACGGTGACGATCGAGGAGTGGCATGGGAACGCTGGATGGTCAGGTGGCCGTCGTCACGGGTGCGGGTCGCGGTATCGGCCGCGAGCACGCGCTGCTACTCGCGGCCGAGGGCGCGGCGATCGTGGTGAACGACCTCGGCGGCGCCCAGGACGGTACCGGGGCCGAGGGCAGCCCAGCTCAGGATGTCGCCGCCGAGATCGTGGCCGGGGGCGGGCGCGCGGTCGCGAACGGCGACGACGTGGCCGACGCCAGTGGTGCGCAGCGCATCGTCGACACCGCCCTCGCGGAGTTCGGGCGGCTGGACATCGTGATCAACAACGCCGGCATCCTCCGCGACCGGGTCCTGGTCAACCTCACGGAGGACGACTGGGACCTCGTGGTCCGCGTCAACCTGCGCGGCACCTTCCTGGTCACCAAGGCGGCCGCGAACCACTGGCGGGGGCGCAGCAAGGCCGGCGAGGAGGTGCGCGCCTCGGTGGTCAACACGTCCAGCGAGTCGGGTGTGTTCGGCAACCCCGGCCAGGCGAACTACGCGGCGGCGAAGGCCGCGGTCGCCGCACTGACCCAGGTCGCGGCCAAGGAGCTGGCGCGGTACGGCGTGCGCGTGAACGCGATCCTGCCCCAGGCCCGCACCCGGCTCACCGAGGGCGCGTTCGGTGACTCCCTCGCCGCGAAGGACGGGTTCGACCGGTGGGACCCGGCCAACGTCTCTCCGTTCGTCGCGTACCTCGCCGGTTCGTCGTGCCCCATCTCGGGCGAGGTGTTCGTCGTCGGGGGCAGCCGGGTCCAGCGAGTCCGGCCGTGGGAGCGCGACCCGGGCTGGAAGCTGCAGACCGAGGGCCGCTGGACGGTCACCGACCTGGAGAAGGCCGTCGCCGACGCCGGTGTCCCGGAAGGTCAGAAGTGGACGGCCAACCCCGGCAAGGCCGCGCGATGAGCACCGGCGCCGCGACGGAGACCGCCGCGAACACCGCCACCGAGGCGCGGATGCCCGAGGCCGTGATCGACGACGCCATGATCGAGTCGATGCGCGCCAAGGTCGGGGTCGACCTGCGGATCGGTCACTCGGTCAACAACGAGGAGGCCACCCGTATCGCGGTCGCCAAGTTCGCCGGCGGCATCGGTGACGTGAATCCTCTGTGGACCGACGAGGAACGCGGCCGGGACTCCGACTACGGCGCCCCTGTCGCGCCGCCGTCGTTCGTCATCGGCTGCTTCTCCGGCATCCAGTTCGGGTGGCCCGGTCTCGGCTCGTTCCACTCGGCCACGGACATGGACCTGCTGGCCCCGATCCACTGGTACGACACGATTTCCGCGACGTGCCGCTACGACGGGTTCACCGGGCCACGCCCGTCGAAGTTCGCGGGCCGCATGGTCACCGACCACTTCACCAACACCTACCGCAACCAGCACGGCACGAAGGTGGCCGAGATCCGCTGGCAGGTGGTCAACTACGAGCGCGCGGCCGCGCGGGGCTCGAAGTCGGCACGCACGCCGCTCACCATCCCGCACCCGTGGACCGAGAACGAGATCGCCGAGGTCGAGCGCCGGGTGCTGGCCGAGTCGCCGCGTGGCGCCGAGCCGAGGCGGTGGGAGGACGTGGCGGTCGGCGACCCGTTGTCGTCGCTGACGAAGGGCCCGATCGGGCTGACCGACGAGGTCGCGTTCATCGCGGGTGGCGGCACCCCGATCCCGCGGCTCAAGGCCCACGCGGCCTCGCTCGTCGACTACGCCGAGCATCCTGCGTGGTCGTTCCGCGACCCCACGACCGGCGCGCAGGAACCGATCTACGCGGTGCACTACAACCAGGCGGCCGCCAACGCCATGGGCGTGGCGTTCCAGTACGACGTCGGGTTCCAGCGGCAGTGCTGGCAGATCCAGCTGATGACGCACTGGGCGGGTGACGCCGGCTGGGTCAAGCATCTCGAGGCGCAGTACCGAGGGTTCGTGTACCTGTCCGACGTGATCACCCTCGGCGGGGAGGTGACGGGCGCGGAGATCGACGCCGACGGCGAGCACGTCGTCCACGTCCGCACCTTCGCCCGCAACCAGCGCGGCGACGACGTCATGCCGGGCACCGCGACGGTCGCACTGCCCACCGCGGACGGACCGTCCCCGGTGAGGCGGCGGGCGAGGGTGTCATGACCACCGAGGCGGAACAGGCGCGGAGCGAACTGCGCGACGCGGTGCGGCGCTGCCTGGAGCGCGCCGACGGGCCGCGTCCGTACCTGGTCGGCGAGTCCGGCACGACGGAGACCTTCGACGCGAAGCTGTGGCGGGTGCTCGCCACCGAGGTCGGGGTCACCGGCCTGCTCGTGCCCGAGGACCTCGGCGGCGCAGGGGCGACGTTCGCCGACGTCTCGGTCGTGGCCGGGGAACTGGGCGGTGCGCTCGCACCCGTGCCGTTCTTCTCGACCGTCGCGCTGGCGACCAGCGCGCTGCTGGTGAACCGGGACGACGACGTCGCGAAGGAGGTGCTGGCGCGCGTCGCGGCGGGGACCACCGCGACGCTGCCGGGCCAAGGGGACTCGGGGCTGGCCGCACCGGGCGTGCGTGCCGTGCCGGACGCGGGTGCGTGGCGGCTGACCGGAGAACTCGGCCTCGTCGTCGACGGAGCGGATGCCGACGTCCTGCTCGTCCCCGCGGACACCGGTACGGGCACCGCGCTCTTCGTGGTCGAGGCGGGCGCAGCCGGGGTCCGGCGGGCGCCGCTCCGCACGCTCGACCTGACCCGGCCCCTGGCCGCGGTGACGCTGGACGGCGCGGCGGCCGCGCTCGTCGGCATCGAGTCCGGTGTCGGCGTCGGCCTGACCACGGCGCTCGACCTCGCCATCGTGCTGCTCGCCGTGGAACAGGTCGGTGGGGCGCAACGCTGTCTCGACGAGGCGGTCGCCTACGCCAAGGACCGCGTGCAGTTCGACCGTCCCATCGGGAGCTTCCAGGCCGTCAAGCACACCCTTGTGGACGTGCTGCTGGCGGTCGAGCTGGCCCGGTCGGCCGCCGAGTTCGCCGTCGCGGCCGCCGACGCGTACCTCGCCGCGCCGGGACCGGACACGGCGGCCGCGCTCGCACAGGCGGCGAGTATCGCGAAGGCGACGTGCTCCGAGGCGTACGTACACACCACCGAGGAGACGTTGCACGTCCACGGCGGCATCGGGTTCACGTGGGAGCACGACGCGCACCTGCACTACCGGCGGGCACGGGCGGGTGAGCTGTTCCTCGGCACCCCGCACGCCCATCGGGAACGGCTCGCCACCAGCGCGGGGCTGTCATGACCGACGTCCTGGTCGACCGCGCCGACGGTGTCGTCACCATCACCCTGAACCGGCCGGACAGGCGCAACGCGATCACCGGTCCGCTCGTGGAGGCCGCGATCCGGGCGGTCGAGGACGTCGCGCGCACCCCCGGCGACCGGGCCGTCGTGCTGACCGGCGCCGGTGGCGCCTTCTGTTCCGGCATGGACCTCGCGGCGCCGCTCGAGCCCGACGTGCTCACCTTCATGACCCGCGTCGGCCACCTCTGCGCGCTCCTGCACGACCTTCCCCGGCCCACCGTCGCGAAGGTGGCCGGGCCCGCGCTGGGCTTCGGCTGCAACCTGGCGTTCTGCTGCGACCTCGTGCTGGCGGGGGAGAGCGCGGTGTTCGGCGAGATCTTCGCCCAGCGCGGCATCGCGCTCGACGGCGGTGCGTCGTGGTCGCTGCCCCGGCTCGTGGGCCTCGCGAAGGCCAAGGAACTCGCGTTCTTCGGCGCCGAGGTGCCCGCACCCGAGGCCGAGCGGATCGGTCTGGTGAACCGGGTCGTGCCCGACGTCGAACTGGACGAGACCGTCGCCGACTGGGCCCAGCGGCTCGCCGACGGGCCGACCCTCGCGCTGTCGATGATGAAGTCCGCGCTGAACACCTCGTTCGAGACGCCGTTCCGCCGCGCGATCGACGGCGAGGCGCTCAACCAGGCCGTCGCGTTCCGGACCGCCGAGGCCAAGGAGGCAGGTCGCGCGTTCGCCGAACGACGGCCACCGCGCTTCCGGAAGGACTCGCATGACTGACGAACCGCTCGCCCGTGCCGAGATCACCGACGTCCTGTACCGCTCCCGGCGACCGACCGCGCAGGTGGACATGCGGCGACGACCGCGTTTAGTCTAGTGACCAACAATTTTGCAATGGAGCAATTGGAGGCGGTGTGCTCGAGCTGACCCTGTTGCAGGCCATGCGACTGAAGGGCCGGTTGTCCGCCGACGCGGCGGCGGCCTGCGTCGGTATGTCCGCGGACGACACGCGCTCCGCGCTCGACCGGCTGGTCGCCGAGGGACACGCCGCGGTCGCCGGCGCGGCGTTCCGCCTCGCGCCCGGGGGACGGGAACGCCTCGCCGCGCTGCTCGACGAGGAACGCGCCGCGGTCGACCAGGAGGCGCTCACCCGTGCCTACGCGGACTTCGACGAGATCAACACCGACCTGAAGAACCTCATCACCGCCTGGCAGCTGCGGGACCCGGGAACGCCCAACGACCACTCCGACGCGGCCTACGACGCCGAGGTGCTCGACCGGCTGGCCGCCCTGCACGAGCGTTTCACACCACTGCTGGACCGCGTCGCCGCCGCCGCGGCCCGCCTCGCGCCGTACCGGACCCGCTTCGGCACGGCGATCGACAAGGTTCGCGCGGGCGACCACACGTTCGTCGCCCGGCCCATCGCCGACAGCTACCACACCGTGTGGTTCGAGTTGCACGAGGAGCTGATCGGCCTGCTCGGGCGCACCCGTGCCGAGGAAGCGGCGGCCGGCCGGGCCGTCTGAGGCGCGCGGAGCGAACCAGAGATGTCGTGAGCGACCAGGAAGGACGGCGGCGATGACGTTGGTGTGGATGGGCGAGCACGCGGACCTCGACCGTGAGCTCGTCGGCGGCAAGGCCCACAGCCTCAACCGGATGCACGCACTCGGTTTGCCGGTACCGCCCGCGTTCGTGCTCACCACGGACGAGTGCGCCCGCTACAGCCGCCTCGGCAGGCTCGGCGACACGGTGCTCGACGCGCTCCGCTCCGCCGTCGCGACGCTGGAGGCACGCACCGGGCGCCGCTTCGGCGACACCCGGCGACCGCTGCTGGTGTCCGTCCGCTCCGGCGCCGCGACCAGCATGCCCGGCATGATGGACACCGTCCTCAACCTCGGCATCAACGACGAGGTCGAGGCGGCACTGCGGGCGAGCACCGGCGACGCGGCCTACGCGGCCGACACCCACCGCCGTTTCCGCCAGCAGTTCGCGCGGGTGGTCGGTACCGACGCGCCCGCCGATCCCTGGGCGCAGCTCGTGGCCGCGGTGTGCGCGGTGTTCGGTTCGTGGCAGTCGAAGCGGGCCGTCTCCTACCGCCGCCACCACCGGATCCCCGATGACGGCGGCACGTCGGTCACCGTCCAGGCGATGGTGTTCGGCAACCTCGACGACAACTCCGGCACCGGGGTGCTGTTCAGCCGCAACCCGCTCACCGGCGACGCGGAGCCCTACGGCGAGTGGCTCCCGCGCGGGCAGGGAGAGGACATCGTGTCCGGCGCGCACGACCCGCTGCCGCTCGCCACACTCGCCGCGCAGCTGCCCAAGGTGCACCACAGCCTGCTCGAGGCCGCCGCGCTGCTGGAGACCACCGGCCGGGACGTGCAGGACATCGAGTTCACCGTCGAGGCGGGCACGCTGTGGCTGCTGCAGTCCCGGTCGGCGAAGCGCTCCCCGGACGCGGCGGTGCGGCTCGCGGTCGCGCTGCACGACGACGGCGTGGCCGACGCCCACGAGGCGCTGCACCGGGTCACCCCGGAACAGGTCGCCGCGGTCTGCCGCCCTCGGATCACGCCGGAGGCACGCGCGGCGGCGAAGGTCGTGGCGCGGGGCGAGGCCGCGTGCCCGGGTGTCGCGAGTGGACGGGTGGTCGCCGACGTCGACACCGCGGAGTCGCTCGCGGACGAGGTCGACGTCGTGCTCGCCCGGCCGACCACCGACCCGGACGACGTGCCCGGCATGATCGTGTCCGCGGCCATCCTCACCGAGATCGGCGGCTCGACCTCGCACGCCGCGGTCGTGAGCCGGGAACTGGGCACCCCGTGCGTGGTCGGGTGCGGCGCCGGATCGCTCGCCGCGCTCGTCGGCACCGAGGTCACCGTCGACGGGTCCACCGGCGAGGTGTTCGCCGGCCGGGTGCCGCTGACGTCGGGCGATCCGGAGGACAACCCCGCGCTGGCGCGGCTGCTGGAGTGGGCGCGGGAGCGGGTGCCCGGACACCCCGGTGGGCCCGCCGAACTGGTGGCCGCCGCCCAGGCCGCGACCCGGTCCGCACGGCCGGTCGTGGCCACCCGCCGGGCCGGGTGACCCGCATGTACCTCACCTTCGTCCGGCACGGCGAGCCGGCCCGCGGTGTGCCGCACGACCCCGGCCTCACCGACCTGGGACGGCGGCAGGCGGCGGAGGCCGCCGCGTTCCTGTCCGAAGAGGACTATGCGGCGGTGTACGTGTCGCCGTTGCGCCGCGCCACCGAGACCGCGGCGCCCATCGCCGAGGCACTCGGGCTCGAACCCGTTGTGATGGACGGACTCGCCGAGTTCGACCGCGCCGCGCCGTACCGGCACTTCGAGGATCTCGTCGCGGCCGGGGACCCGAGGATCGAGGCGTACCTGCGTGGTGACCTGAGCGCGTGGGGGACGACCGCCGAGGCGTTCCGGTCCGCCGTCGCGGGCGCGGTCGACCGCATCGTCGCCGGGCACCCGGGCCGGCGGGTGGTGGTGGTCAGCCACGGCGGCGTCGCCAACGTCTTCTTCGCCGCGGTGCTCGGCATCGACCGGCTGGCGTTTCACTCGCCCGCCTACGGCAGCGTCAGCAGGGCGCGGGCCGGGGCGGGCCGGTACAGCCTCGTCAGCCTCAACGAGTGCGGCCACCTCAGCGGCCGCGCCGCGCTCAGCACGGCCACGACCAACTCGCAGTAGAGAGTGGGAGCAACCCGATGTCCGAGGACCGACCGGATGCCGACGCCCTGGCGCGGATGTACCGGCTGATGGTGACGACCACGCTGGCCGACGAGAAGTCGGTCAGGGAAGCCAAAGCCGGCCGCCTGCAGGCCGCGTTCTACCCCGTCCGCGGCCTGGAGGCGGTGTGTGCCGCGATCGCGGCGGCGCTGCGCCCCGGCGACCAGGTCGTCTCCACGTACCGCAACCTGGGTGACGCGCTGGCCAAGGGCGTGTCGCTGCGGTCGATCATGGCCGAGCTGTACGGCAGGCTCGGCGGCACCTCCAAGGGCAAGGGTGGCCCGATGCACCTGCACGACGCGAGTGTCGGGTTCATGGCGACCACCGGGATCGTCGGCTCCGGCCTGCCGATCGCGGCGGGACTCGGCCTCGCCGCACAACTCGACCAGAGCGACCGCGTGGTGCTGACGACCTTCGGCGACGGCGCGACCTCCATCGGCACCACCCACGAGGTGCTGAACCTCGCCGCGCTGTGGTCGCTGCCGGTGGTGTTCGTGTGCCAGAACAACCAGTGGGGCGAGCACACCCCGATCGCCGAGTACGCCGCGTCGACCGACCTGGCGCGGCGCGCCGCCGCGTACGGCCTGCGGGCGGAGCGGGTGGACGGGTTCGACCCGATCGCGACGTGGCGGGCGCTGAACTCGGCGCTGGCACACGCCCGGTCCGGCGCGGGGCCGGTGTTCCTGGAGTGCGTGACCTACCGGCTCACCGGGCACAGCGGCACCGCGGACTTCGGCTACGTGCCGAAGGAGGAGCTCGCCGCGGCGCTGGCCCGCGATCCCGCGCCGGCCTTCCGGACCTGGCTCGCCGAGGAGGGGCTGGTCACCACGGAACGCCTGGACGAGCTGGAGGCCGAGGCGAGCGCCGAGGTCGAGGACGCGTTCGCGTTCGCCGAGGCCAGTCCCGCGCCGGACGAGAACGACTTGCTGACCGACGTGTTCGCCGATGGGGACCTCTTCGTGCGGGAGCTGTCACGATGACTACTACACAGAGCCAGCCACAGAGCCAGCCACAGGGCCAGCCGCAGGGCCGGCCGCAGGGCCAGACTCAGGTGATGACCGCGGTCGCGGCCATGAACTCCGCGCTGGACCTGGAGATGGCCGCCGACGAGAAGGTCGTGCTGCTCGGCGAGGACATCGCCGATCCGGCCGGCGGAGTCTTCAAGGTCTCGAAAGGACTGTCCACGAAGTACGGCAAGCACCGGGTGCGGGCCACCCCGATCATCGAGCAGACCATCGTCGGCACGGCGGTCGGCCTCGCGCTCGGCGGGTACCGGCCGGTCGCCGAGATCATGTTCTTCGACTTCGTGGCGATGGCGATGGACCAGCTCGTCAACCACGCCGCCAAGTTCCGCTACATGTCCGGCGGGCACACGCCCGCGCCGATCACCGTGCGGACCGTCGTCGGCAGCAGCAGGTTCGGCGCCCAGCACGCGCAGTCGCTGGAGGCGTGGTTCATGCACACGCCCGGTATCAAGGTGGTCATGCCGTCCTCGCCCGCCGACGCCAAGGGATTGCTGACGTCCTGTGTGCGTGACGACGACCCGTGCCTGTTCATCGAGCACATCAACCTCGCCTTCTCCCGCAAGGAGGAGGTGCCCGTCGGCGAGTACACGGTGCCGCTCGGCAAGGCGAACGTGCTGCGCACCGGTGACGACGCCACGGTCATCACCTACGGCCCGCAGGTGCCGGTGGTGCTTGCCGCGGCGGAACGGCTCAGCGCCGACGGGATCGAGGCCGAGGTGATCGACCTGCGCTCGCTCGTGCCACTCGACCTGGAGACGGTGCTCGGGTCGGTCGCGCGCACGAGGCGTGCGGTCGTGGTGCACGAGGCGACCCGGTTCGCCGGACCCGGCGCGGAGATCGCGGCCCAGATCACCGAGCACCTCTTCGACGACCTGGCCGCGCCGGTGCGGCGGGTGGGCGGCGCGTACGTGCCGATCCCGTTCGCGCAGAGCCTGAACAGCCTGCCCACAGCCGACGACGTCGTCGCCGCCGTCACCGAGGTGACCAAGCGGTGAGCCCGGTGCAGCGGTGATCGAGGTGCTCGGTTTCGGCGCGCTTACTCCGCGCTCTGAGCCCGCTGGAAGTACGGGATCGTGCCGCTCGTGAGGCCGCCGTCCACGAGCAGTGTCTGCCCGGTCATGTACCGGGAGTCCGCGCGAGCGAGGAACGCCACCACGTCCGCGACCTCGGACGGGTCGCCGACCCGCCCGGCCGGGATCAACGCGGCCGTGCGGCGTTCCCGCTCCGGGTCGCTCTGCCGCACGGCCGATCCCTCGGTGGTGATGCGGCCGGGTGCGACAGCGTTGACCCGGATGCCCAGCGGCGCGTACTCCAGCGCCGCGAGCGCGGTCAGCGACCGCACCGCGGCCTTGGACGGCGAGTACATCCCGGTGCCGGGCACCGGCATCAGCGCCGACAAGGACGCGATGTTGACCACCGCGCCGCCCGCGCCGTGCGACAGGGGTTTCGCCAGTGCCTGCATGCACAGCAGGGTGCCGAGCACGTTGACGTCCATCACCTTGCGGAACGACTCGGGGGTCACGTCGGCGAGCTTCTCGAACAGGTAGATGCCCGCGTTGTTCACCAGCACGTCGAGGTCGTCGAGATCGTCGGCCACGGCCCGCACGGAGTCGGCGTCGGTGACGTCGCACCGCACGGCCGTGCCGTCCACCTCGGCCGCGACCCGCTTGGCGGAGGTCTCGTCGAGGTCGGCGACGACCACGGAGAACCCGTCGGCGGCGAGGCGGTGCGCGATCGCCCGCCCGATTCCCTGACCGGCTCCGGTCACCACTGCGTTGGGCACGCGTCACCACTCCTCGTCGAGATCCGGCCTGGCCCCAAAGTTATCGTGCCATCTATTATTGCTCAATAGACTATTTCGGAGGGCGTCGATGGCTGACGGAGGAACGGGTCCGCTGCGTGGTCTGCGCGTGGTCGAGATCGGGGGCATCGGTCCAGGGCCGTTCGCCGCGATGTTGCTTGCCGACATGGGTGCGGAGGTCGTCCGCGTGGACCGGCCCGGTCCGGTGCTGGACGAGCGGACCACGGCGGCGGACGTGCTGCAGCGCGGCCGCCGGTCGGTGGTGCTGGACCTGCGGCACCCGGACGGCGTGGCCGCACTGCTGTCACTGGTGGCGCGGGCCGACGTGCTGATCGAGGGCTTCCGGCCAGGGGTGATGGAGCGGCTCGGCGCGGGCCCTGCGGAGTGCCGTGCCCGCAACCCGCGCCTGGTGTACGGGCGGATGACCGGTTGGGGCCAGGACGGCCCGTGGGCGTCGATGGCGGGCCACGACGTCAACTACATCGCGCTCGCAGGCGCCCTGCACCCGCTGGGGCGTGCGGGCCATCCGCCCGCGGTGCCGGTCAACCTGCTCGGCGACTTCGGCGCGGGCGCGCTGTACCTGGTGGCCGGCGTACTGGCCGCGCTGTGGGAGGTGGGTCGATCGGGAAAGGGGCAGGTGGTCGACGCGGCGGTCGTCGACGGCGCGGCGTCGCTCACCACGATGCTGCACGGCATGCTCGCCGCCGGCTCGTGGCGCGACGAGCGCGGCGTGAACCTGCTCGACACCGGCCGCCCCTGGTACGACGTGTACGAGACCGCGGACGGCGGCTGGATGTCGGTCGGCCCGCTGGAAGGCCGGTTCTACGCGC
The DNA here is from genome assembly GCF_036402745.1 of Actinophytocola sp. GTDB lineage: Bacteria > Actinomycetota > Actinomycetes > Mycobacteriales > Pseudonocardiaceae > Actinophytocola. The sequence goes on from NZ_DASWSJ010000060.1 coordinate 39,377, forward strand.
AGCTCGCCGTCCGCCTCGGGCTGCCGGACGACCTGGCCAGGCGACCGGGGCCGAGCGAGTGGCCGCGGCTGCGGGCGGCGATCGCCTCGGCGTTCGCCCGGCGCACACGGGACGAGTGGGAGGCGGTCTTCGCGGGCACCGACGCGTGTGTGGCGCCGGTGCTTGGCCTGAAGGAGGCGGCCGAGCACCCACATCTGGCCGCCCGCACCACGTTCATCGAAGTGGACGGCGTGCGCCAGCCGGCACCCGCGCCCCGCTTCGACCGGACACCCGGCGCCGTGCAACGTCCACCGGCCCGCCGTGGCGAGCACACCCGTGAGGTGCTCGAGGAGTGGGGACTTTCCGATGTGGACGCCCTGCTCGCGTCGGGTGCCGCGGTCCAGAAAGGGAACTCATGACCATCAACGCCGACAGTCTCGGCGCCACCTCCGGCCCGAAGCACGTCGCGTGGACCGATCGCGACACCCTGTTGTACGCGTTGGGCGTCGGGGCGGGCGCGGCCGATCTGGCGCTGACGACGGAGAACTCGCACGGTGTCGCGCAGCAGGTGCTGCCGACGTTCGCGGTGGTCGTCGCGGCCGGTTTCGACGTGCTGCCCAAGATCGGCAAGGTCTCCTACAGCAGGATGCTGCACGGGTCCCAGGCCGTCCGCGTCCACCGGCCGCTTCCGCCGTCCGGCGCGCTGTCGGTGGTGGCCGAGGTCGCCGAGCTGCGGGACAAGGGCGAGGGTCGCAACGCGATCGTGGTGCTGGCCGGGCGGGGCAGCGACCCTGAGACCGGTGAGCTGGTCGCCGAGACCCGCACCACGCTGGTGTTCCGTGGCCAGGGCGGGTTCGGCGGCGAGCCCGGTGCCCGGGCGGTCGCGGTCGAGATCCCGGACCGCGCGCCGGACGAGACCGTCGAGGACCGGACCGACGACCGCCAGCCGTTGATCTACCGCCTCTCCGGCGACCGCAACCCGCTGCACAGCGATCCGTGGTTCGCCCGCGAGAAGGCCGGGTTCGCGAAGCCCATCCTGCACGGCCTGTGCACCTACGGCGTCGCGGGCCGCGCGCTGGTCACGGGCTTGTGCGACGGCGACCCGACCGCGCTCATGGCCGTGGCCGCCCGCTTCACCGCCCCCGTGTTCCCCGGCGAGCGGCTCGTCACGTCGATCTGGCGCACGGGCGAGCGGGCGGCGGTCTTCCGCACCGAGGCGTGCGCGGCGGACGGCGCCGACCGCCGCGTCGTGCTGGCCGACGGAGCGGCCGAACTGGCGGGCTCGGCCTGACTGCGCCGTCGCGTCCTGGTCCAGGTGGTAGCCACCGAAGAGCGCCGGGCCGCGCACGAGGACGCACCCGAAGCTCTAGTAGTCGACTATCTATTTATCGAGTGATAGCGTGGAATCGTTCGTGACGAGGAGGTCCACGATGGTGCGGGCCGCATGAGCGTGCCGCTGAGTCCGTACGACGAACTTCCGGTGAACACCGACCCGGGTTCGTCGACGGCGGCGCGAACGTCGTCCGTGTTCTCGGACGCGCGGGCGTGACACCCGAACAGCAAGCGGCTCGGACATGAGGAAGGGCAGGACGTGGGCGAGAAACTCGACCTCGGCGATCGTCGCATCACCTACCAGGACGTGCTCGACCTCGACAGCCGCGAGGTGCCGAAGCACCTGCGCGAGGAGTCCCGCGGCGACTTCGACTTCCACGAGGCGTCCATCGACCGCTACGTCTCGCGGGAGTGGCACGAGGCGGAGAAGAAGCACCTGTGGCGGCGGGTGTGGCAGTTCGCGTGCCGCGAGGAGCACATCCCGGAGGTCGGCGACCACATCGTCTACGAGATCGCCGGCGCGTCCTATGTCGTGATCCGCTCGGCGCCGGACACCATCCGCGCGTACCCGAACGCGTGCCTGCACCGCGGCCGCCAGCTCAAGCAGTACGCGGGACGGTGCGCGGAGATCCGGTGCCCGTTCCACGGCATCACCTGGCATCTCGACGGCACGCTCAAGCGCATCCCGGCGCCGTGGGAGTTCGAGCACGTCGACCCCGAGCGGTTCCAGCTGCCCCAGTGCGAGGTGGGCACGTGGGCGGGGTTCGTGTTCATCAACCCGGACCCGGACGCCGGGCCGCTGGAGTCCTACCTCGGCGACCTGGTCGACCAGTTCTCGGTCTGGTTCGCCGCGGAGCGCTACGTCGAAGCCCATGTGTCGAAGGTGATCCGGGCCAACTGGAAGGTGGCCCAGGAAGCGTTCATGGAGTGCTGGCACGCCCCGGCGACGCATCCGCAGACCGTGCCGTACGCGGCGTTCGGCGCCTGCCAGGTGGACGTCTACGACAACTTCGCCCGGTTCATCACGCCGTCGGAGGTCGTCGGTCCGATGATGCCGTGGGACCCGACGACCGAGGAGATGCTGCGCTCCACCATGGACGTGCGCATGGACGAGGAGCTGCCGGTGACCCCGGCACCGGACGAGACCGCGCGGCAGTTCATCGTCCGCGGTACGCGCGAGAAGTGGCGCGGTCTGGTGGGGGAACAGGTCGAGCAGTGGTCGGACGCCGACCTCGTCGACAACTTCACCTACACCGTCTTCCCCAACATGATGCCGTGGGGCGGCGTCCACAAGATCGTCTACCGGTTCCGGCCCAACGGCGACGACCACCGCACCTCGATCATGGAGGTGTTCCTGGTGGCGCCGTTCACCGGTGAGCGCCCGCCACCCGCGCGGGAGGTGGTGCTCGGCCCGGACGACCCGTTCGCGAGCGCCGGGCTCGGCATTCTCGGAAACGTGCTCGACCAGGACTGCGCCAACATGGAGAAGGTCCAGTTCGGACTGGAGTCGGCACACAAGCGGACGGTCACCTTCGCGTCCTACCAGGAGAACAATCTCAAGTGGATGCACCGGCTGATGGACCGGTACGTGCGGATGGACGGGGAATGAACGGCATCACCCACCCGTACTCCAGGGACGTGTACGAAGTGGACGACGACGACCGCACCCGGATCAAGGTCACCCGGCGCGACGGGACCGTCGGCTGGTTCGCCGCCGACGGCCGGTGGCTCGCGGGGGAGCGCTTCGAGGCGGACCTGCACCTGTGCGGCTGGCTCAGCGCACCACGCGGTGTGCACCGCATGGCCCCGCCTGCGCACTGACGTCCCGAGCCCGGAACGCCAGTGCGCGTCTCGGCGTCACGCCGAGCGGGACGTGAACGTGATTGGCAGTGACGTGATCCCGTGCAGCACGAAACTGCGGTGGAACGGCACCTCCCCGTCCGGCTGCGCCAGCGCGACGTCGGCGCAGCGCGCGAGCAGCACGTCCAGCGCCAGCTTGGCCTCCAGCCTGGCCAGGCTCATGCCGAGGCAGGCGTGCTCACCGCGGCCGAAACTGAGGTGGCGCGCCCGGTCCGTGTCGAGGTCGAGGTCGTCGGGGTGGCCGAAGACCTCGGGGTCGCGGTTGGTCGAGCCGGTGACCAGGTACAGGAGCTGGCCCTCGGGGATCGCGGTGCCGCCGAGGTCGACGTCGGTGGTGGTCACGCGCCAGATCCCCTGCACGGGCGGCTCGAGGCGGAGCACCTCCTCGATGAACTTCGGGAGTTCGGCAGGGTTGTCCCGCAACCGGGTCTGCACCCGCGGATCGGTGGCGAGCCGCCACACCGCGCTGGTGAGCAGGTTGGTCGTCGTCTCGTTGCCCGCCACCAGGAACTGCACCAGCATCTGGAGGATCTCGGCCTCGCTGAGCGGTTCCTCGCCACCCATCCGCGCCGCCAGCAGGTCGCTGAGCAGGTCGTCCACCGGCGACTCCCGCCGCACCGCCAGCTCTTCGGTGAAGTAGTCGTAGAACGCGTCGACCTTGTCGAAGATGTCGATGACCGCGTCGGTGTCGTGTTCGAGCGCGCCGACGCCCCTGGTGAACGCGTCCGACCACTGCTTGAACGTGTCCATCCGCTCCGGCGGCACCCCGAGCAGGGTCGCGATCATCGTCATGGGAATGGGCATGCTGAACGCAGGCACCACGTCCACCGGACTACCTGCCGGGAACGCGTCGATCAGCCGGTGCGCCAGGTCGTGGACCACGGTGTCCAACTCGGCTACGCGCCGGGGCGTGAAACCCGCGTTGACCAGCGCCCGCTGCCGCTTGTGCAGTGGTGGGTCGGCGAACAGCAGCACCCGTGCCTTGCTCAGCTCGATCCGGCGCGCGGCGGCGTTGCGGGTGCGCTCGGGCAGCGTCTCGTCGTCGACGATCCGTTGCGCGATGCCGGACACCGAACTCGGCCCACTGGCCAACCGGTTGGAGAACCGCTCGGTGTCGCGGAGCACGGCCAGCACGTCGTCGTGCCGGGTGACCAGCCAGCCGCTCAGCCGCTCGCTGTACACGACGGGCTGCTCGGCCCGCTGTGCGGCGTAGGCCGGGTACGGGCAGCGCACGACGTCGGGTTTGAGCGCGAGCAGGTCGTCCATGGCGCCAACTGGACAGGATGTGGCGGTGTGAGCCACGGAAGTCTCCTCAGAACGGTGTGTCACGGGTCGAGCACCAGCCGGCGGGTGCCGCGCCAAGGATGACGGGCAGATCGGGGTAGCCGCGTGCGTTCTCCAGCCAGATCTCGCACAACGCGGCGGTGCGGTACTCCATCTCTAGAGTTCCGTGCGGCGTGGTCGCCTCCTCGTCGTCGAGTCCGTCGGGTCCGACCTTGCCCGCAAAATAGTCGCATGACAAACTATTGAGGGTCAACATATCGGGAACGCGATGTCTTGTTCGACTCGTCGCGGTCGCGGGCAAGCCGGTCGGCTACCTGCGAACCGGACTTGGCGGGAACAACTCCTTGGGCAGGAGCCCCGGTCGATACCGCTGCGGCGGAACGCGGCGATCTCCGGGCCGGTGAGGTCGTCGACGAGGATCGTCAGGGGGCGGTTCGGGTGACGGAGTCGGTGCGGCGTTCGAGGAAGACCGTGTCGTGCCAGGTGTTGTCGAGTTGGGCGATGCGTTCGCGGACGCCGACGGTGCGGTAGCCGGCGGTGTGGTGCAGGGCGATGCTGGTGCGGTTCTCGGTGAAGACGGCGGTTTGCAGGGTCCAGAGGTCGGCCTGGTCGGCGGCGATGACCTGCTGGCGGATCAATGCTTTGCCGATGCCGCGGCCGCGGTGGCCGGCGGCGACGTAGATCGAGCTCTCGGCGACGCCGGCGTAGCACTCGCGGCCCGAGACGGGGGACAGGGCGGTCCACCCGACGACCTCGCCTGGTTCGTCCCGGAGCTCGGCGACCCAGCGGTGGCCGGTTAGCCAGGTGGCGTCGAGGGACGCGCGGCTGGGGACGGTGGTCTCGAAGGTCGCGATGCCGGTGGCGATGCCCTCGGTGTAGATGCGGCGTACGGCGGGCCAGTCGGCGGGCGCGAGCGCGCGGACGGTGACGTCGCCGGGCACGTCGGCGGGGCAGCAGGGGCGGGGGGCGAGCAGGCCCATGACGGCGTCGGCGGCGTGCGGCAGGCCGACGCAGCAGGCCTGGTTGACCGTCACGCGGGTGCTGGTGCCTTCCTTGTGCAGCAGCAGGAAGCCGACGTCGGCGAGCTTGCGGACGTGGTGGGAGCAGGTGGACTGGCTGATGCCCAGCAGCTCGGTCAACCGGCCGACGGTGATGCCGCCGGGGGTGGTGGCGACGGTGTGCAGCAGCCGCACCCGGGTCGGCTCCGCGAGGCTCGCGAACCACTCGGCGTAGGTCGCGGCCTCCTGCTCCGGCAGAACGGGCGGGGCGGTGGTCGTCATGCCGCCGATTATCGATACGGATCGATGATGAGTCAATCGAGGGTGAGCTGGTGGACCGTGGCGACCATCGATCCGAAGCGATGATTGCATTCATCGAAGTGGGTCGATACTGTCGCCGCAGTCAATCGAGCAGGATCGATGAATGGAGTCGTGATGTCGGAGCTTCCCGTCGTGGTGGTCGGCGCCGGGCCGGTGGGCTTGGCCGCCGCGGCAGAACTCGTCGAGCGCGGCCTGGAGCCACTGGTGCTGGAGAAAGCGGGCCAGGCCGGTGCGGCGGTGGCGCAGTGGCATCACGTGCGGTTGTTCTCCCGGTGGGCCGAACTGGTTGCTCCGGCGGCGCGGCGGTTGCTGGAGTCGCGCGGCTGGACGCATCCGGTCGAGGACGAGTACCCGACGGGCGCGGAATGGGCGGAGCGTTATGTGGTGCCGCTGGGGGACGCGCTGGGGAAGCGGGTCCGGCTCGGCGCGGAGGTGGTGGGCGTGGCCCGGCGGGGGCGGGACCGGGTGGTCGACGCGGGCCGGGACACCGAGCCGCTGACCGTGCACGTCCGTACGGCGGCCGGTGCGGAGCGCATCACCGCGCGGGCGGTGGTCGACGCGTCCGGAACGTGGGGCTCGCCCAACCCGCTCGGTGGTGACGGGCTTCCCGCGATCGGCGAGGCGGCGGCGGTGGACCGGATCGCCTACCAGGTGCCGAACCTGGACGACGCCGAAGTGCGAGCTCGGTACGCGGGCCGGCACGTGGTGGTCGCCGGCAGCGGGCACTCGGCGTTGACCGCATTGGTGGCGTTGTCCGGGGTGGCCGACACGGAGCCGGCTACGCGGATCACCTGGCTGTTGCGGCGAGGCGCGGTCGGCGCGGTCTTCGGCGGCGGCGAGGCCGACCAGTTGCCCGCGCGCGGGGCGCTGGGGCAGCGGGCGAAAGCCGCGGTCGAGGCCGGGTACGTCGAGGTCGTGACCGGGTTCCGGACCGAGCGGATCGAGCGGGACGACACCGGGCGGCTGGCGCTCCTGTCGGCCGACGGGCCCAAGGTGTCCGATGTGGACGAGGTGGTGGTGCTGGCCGGGTTCCGGCCGGACCTGTCGTGGCTGTCGGAGCTGCGCCTGGCGCTGGACGCGACGCTGCAGGCGCCGGTCGCGCTGGCGCCGCTGATCGACCCGAACGTGCACTCCTGCGGCACCGTCTACCCGCACGGCGTCAAGGAGCTGGCCCACCCGGAGCCGGGCGTGTTCCTGGCCGGGATGAAGAGCTACGGCCGCGCCCCGACGTTCCTCGCGATGACCGGCTACGAGCAGGTCCGCTCGATCGCGGCCGACCTCGCCGGTGACCGGGCCGCCGCGGAGCGGGTCGAGCTCGTGCTGCCGGAGACCGGGGTGTGCGGCGGCGCGGGCGTGTTCGACGACCCCGGGCAGAACCAGTCCGGTGGCTGCTGCGCTCCGGCCGCGCCCGAGCTGCTCACGTTGTCGGCGCCGTCGGCGCGATGACCGGTCTGCGCGGCGGCCGACGACCACCGCGCCGGGGGACCCGGATCACCAGCGCCGGCTGAGGTGATGATCGGCAGTTGACTTCCATCTCTATGTCAATGACCATTGAGTCAATGAACGTTGAGTGGTCTTCGTCGGTGGTGGAGCGAGCGCGGCTGCACGCGGCGCTCGGCGAGCCGGCGCGGCTGGCGGTCGTCGACCGGTTGCTGCTCGGTGACGCGTCGCCGGGGGAGATCGGGCGGGAGCTGGGGCTGGCGAGCAACTTGCTGGCGCATCACGTGAAGCTGCTCGACCAGGCGGGGGTGCTCGAGCGGTCACGTTCGGAGGGGGATCACCGGCGCACGTACCTGCGGCTGCGGCCGGCCGCGTTGGCCGGTCTCACCCCGGCCGGTGGGCTGCTTGCGCCGCGGGTGGTGTTTGTGTGCACGCACAACTCGGCGCGTTCGCAGCTGGCCGCGGCGTTGTGGAAGCGGCGCAGCAGGGTGCCGGCGGCGTCGGCGGGTACCGAGCCCGCGCGGCGGGTCCACCCGCTGGCGGTTGTGGCCGCGCGGGGGCATGGACTGTCGCTGTCCAGGGCTCGCACCGCGCACGTCAACTCGGTGCTACGGCCGGACGACCTGGTGGTCGCGGTGTGCGACAACGCCCACGAGCAACTCGCGGATCAGGCCGGCGGGCGGCTGCACTGGTCGGTGCCCGACCCGGTCCGCGCCGGCACCGACGCCGCGTTCGACCGGGCTTTCCGCGACCTGGCCGAGCGGGTCGACCGGCTGGCACCTGCTGTTCACCTCGACGGAGGACACGATGACTGACACTTCCCACCACCCTGATCTGAGCATCGACCAGCAGGTGGCGTTGCGCACCGCCGCGACCCGCCTGCGGGGCGAGTTCGAGGGGATGTTCGGAGAGGACACCATCGAACGGTTCCTGCACACCAGCTACGACCAGTTCGCCGCGCACAGCACCATCCCGCGGTTCCTGCCGCTGCTCGCCGAGCGCTTCGCTCGCCAGCGGCTGCACGCCCTGGCCCGGGTGGAGGGCCACCACGACGGCAAGCCGACCGTGCTGTTCCTGTGCGTGCACAACGCCGGCCGCAGCCAGATGGCGCTCGGGTTCTTCCAGCATCTCGCGGGCGACCGCGCGGTGGCGTGGTCCGGCGGCTCCGAGCCCGGCTACGAGATCAACCCGTCGGCGATCGCGGCGATGACCGAGCGGGACATCGACATCTCGGGCGAGTTCCCGAAGCCGTGGACCGACGAGATCGTCCGCGCCGCGGACGTCGTGATCACCATGGGCTGCGGCGACGCCTGCCCGGTGTTCCCCGGGAAGCGCTATCTCGACTGGACCCTCGACGACCCGGCCGGCAAGAGCGTCGAGGACGTCCGGCCCGTCCGTGACGAGATCGAGCGACGGGTCCGCGGCCTGCTCGACGAGCTCGGCGTCCTCACCAGCTGACCGGCACCGTCGACAAGGGAGCGTCGAGTGTTCCGCAAGCTGACCGCGGAGTTCCTGGGCAGCGCGCTGCTCGCCGCGCTGGTGATCGGGTCCGGCATGGCCGCGCAGCGCCTCTCACCGGGCGACACCGGCCTCCAGCTGCTGGAGAACGCGGCCGCCACCGCCGCCGGCCTCTACGCGATCATCCTCATGTTCGGCCCCATCAGCGGCGGGCACTTCAACCCGGTCGTGTCGCTCGCCGACGCCGCGCTCGGTGCGCTGCCGTGGCGGCACGCGCTGGCCTACGTGCCGGCCCAGATCCTCGGCTGCATCGCCGGCGCGGTCCTCGCCAACGGCATGTTCTCGACCGACCTGATCAGCATCAGCACGACCCCGCGAGCGACTCTCGCCCACGGCGTGTCAGAGATCGTGGCCACGCTGTGCCTGCTGCTGGTGATCTTCTCGCTGGTCCGCACCGGTCGCGCAGACCGTGCGCCGGCCGCGGTGGGCGCCTACATCGGCGCGGCCTACTTCTTCACCAGCTCCACCAGCTTCGCCAACCCCGCGATCACGATCGGCCGCATGTTCAGCGACAGCTTCGCCGGCATCGCGCCATCCTCCGCGCCGGCATTCATTGTCGCGCAACTGTGCGGTGGGGCCGTGGCCGTGCCGCTGATCCGTGGGCTGTACCCGGCCACCACAACTGACGCCGCCGGAGGCAAGAACGGTGAACTGGTGGGTCGTCAGGTCACGTGAGTAGGTCACCGAAGATCCGGCGCCCGAGGAGCTCGGCGTCGGCGGGGGAGATGATCTCGCCCGCGATGTGGGGGTGGGCGTGGGTCCACGTGGCGGCGGTGTGGTGATCGGTGAACAGGTTGAGGTGGTCGCAGCAGGTGTCGGCGGATGGGCCGTCGCCCGCGTTGGCGCCGACGAACACGACGGCCGTCGCTGGGTCCCATGTGGACTGTCCATTGGCGAGGGTGACGCTGATGGGGCGGTCGGTGGTCGGGTCGGTGGTGGTGATGACGGCGTCGAGGTCGAGCATGGCTGGCATGCCGAGTGCGTCGACGGCGCACATCGCGTACACGTCGACGCCGGTGGCGAGCCGGACCCGGTGCCGCGTGGGCACCGCGGAGAACGGGTAGGCGAGGAGGATCTGTCCGTCTCGGCCGAGTCGGATGGTGTCGGTCTCGTGCAGCCGGCTCGCCACCTGTTCGGCGTGCCCGGTGATCCGTCCGAGGTCGGTGAGCGTCGGCGGGCGGCCGGTGGCGGCGAAGGCACGCAGGACGGCGTGGTGCACCGCGCGGTCCGTGGGGTCGACGGGTGCACGGCGCCGCCGCGCGGTCCGCAACGCCTCCGCGGCCGGCGAGCAGCATTCGCCGAGCTCACCGTCGGCGTCGGTGTGGCACTGGTCGCCCAGGAGGACTTGGCGGAGGGCGGCTACCGGCGGTGCGCCTTCGACGTGACCGTCCTCGCCGGGATAAAGCCGACAGGACACGCTCGGTGCGAGGCCGGGTCTGGCGAACGGGTCCGTTCCGTCGATCAGCAGCGTGGGCGACCCGGTCATGCCCATCGCCACGGCGGTGTCGAGGTCCTCGATCACCTGACGAGTCACGTCCAGCTCCTCGGCGTGGGCCTGGCGGAGGCGGCGCTCGAGCAGGGCGACGCTCGGGCAGTCCGGAACGTGCAGGATCTCCACTGTCATCACGGTTCTCCTCGGTCGGCCAGCAAGGCTGCTGGTTCGCACGCCACCATCCTGAACCCTGTACCTGCCTACCGGGTCAAGTCGGTCAGCAGCAGTGGTCGCCGCGCCAGGCCTGGGTTCCCTCGCGGACGGCGACCGCGGCGATGGTCAGCGCGGCGATCGGGTCGGCCCACCACCAGCCGAGCAGGCTGTTGACCACGAGGCCGACCAGCAGCACGCCGGACAGGTAGGTGCACAGCAGGGTCTGCTTGGAGTCGGCGACGGCGCTCGTCGACCCGAGCTCGCGGCCGGCTCCGCGCTGGGCGTAGGACAGGCCAGGCATGACGGCCAGCGAGACGGCGGCCAGCACGATGCCGACGGTGGAGTGGTCGGCGGCGTGCGCGTCGAGCAGGGCACGCGTGGACTCGACGGTGACATAGGCGGCGAGGGCGAAGAAGGACAGGGCGATGATCCGCAGCGCCGTACGTTCGCGGGTTTCGTGGTCCTTCGCGGAGAACTGCCAGGCGACGGCCGCGGCGGAGGCGACCTCGACGACGGAGTCCAGGCCGAACCCGATCAGCGCGGTGGACGAGGCGATGGTCCCGGCGCTGATCGCCACGACGGCTTCGACGATGTTGTAGGCGATCGTGGCGGCGACCAGCAGCCGCACCCGCCTGGCCAGCACCGCTCGCCGCGCCGGACTCGGCAGGTGCGGAGTCGTGCCGGTGGTGGTGGCGTCGGTCGGGGCGCAGCAGCCGTCGGCGCAGCCGGCCTCGGCCGGCGTTGTCAGTGGAAGTGGGCGCCCGCTTCCGGTGCGGTCTGGAGGTTCGGTCACGAGATGTCCGCGGAGGCCCGCGCATCTGGTGACTGTGCCGGGGAGTCGTCGGCGCAGTCGACGGTGGGTTCGACGGCCAGCACCACGTCGAGCAGTTCGCGCAAGGCGCGGGCCAGGTGCGGGTCAGCCAGCTCGTAGCGGACCTGGCGGCCCTCGTAAGTGGCGACGGCGAGGCCGCAGCCGCGCAGGCAGGACAGGTGGTTGGACACATTGGAGCGGGTGAGCCCGAGCCGGTCGGCGAGCTGGGCGGGGTAGCCGGGGCCGTCGAGGAGGGCGACCAGGATGCGGCACCGGGTCGGGTCGGCCAGCGCGCGGCCGAGCCGGGCGAGCGCCGCCTCTCGCGTCTCACAGGTCAGCATAGGCGGAACTGTACAGCGCTCGGTGTAATACAGCGAGCAATGAACAATCGAGGGGATGTGTCGTTACGTCGAAACCGTCAGGGCCGCCTATCTCGGACCGGGCACCCAGCACGTCGACCGCGACGAGCTGCTGCGCCGGGCCCGGTCCGGCGAGGTGATCGTGCTCGACGTCCGGCCGCACGCGGAGTACGCCGCCGGTGATATTCCGAGTCCGGCGAGCAGGGTGGCCCGGTGCTGGTCCATGCCGCCGCGGTCCATGCCGCTCACCATGCCACCGGGAGCGCGGTCAGCCCACCGGTGAGCGTGCCGGTCCGCATCGCCAGCGTGTCCTCCGGCACCGCGAGCCGCATGGTCGGGAAGCGCGGCACGAGCTGGGCGAGGACCGCTTGCAGTTCGATGCGGGCGAGCGGTGCGCCGATGCAGTAGCGCGGGCCGTGCCCGAACGTGAGGTGTCCGGCGGCCGGTCGGGTGAGGTCGAACCGGTCCGGGTCGGCGAAAACGGTGTCGTCGTGGTTCGCGGCGCTGATGTCGAGCAAGACGAGGTCGCCTGCTCGCACGAGGACGCCGTCGATCTCGAGATCTGTCCGCGCGTAGCGGGGAATCCCGCCGCCGTCCTTGTTCGGTGCGCGGAGGATCTCCTCGACCGCGCCGGCGACGAGGGCGGGGTCGTCGACGAGGGCCTGCCACTGGTCGCGGTTGGTCAGGAGCAGCAGCGCGCCCATGCCGAGCTGGACGACCGTGGTCTCGTGCCCGGCGAACAGCAGCGCCATCGACAGCATCGCGGCCTCGTCGTCGGACACGCCGTCGGTCGCGCACAACCGGGAGATCACGTCGTCCCCCGGCTCGGCCCTCTTGCGCGCGACGAGCTCCTTGCCGTAGCCGAACAGGTCGGCCAGTCCTTGTTCGGAGCGGGCCCGGTCCTGGGTGTTGGCGGCCGCCTCGGTCCAGGCGCGGAACTGGGTGCGGTCCTCGTACGGCACGCCGAGCAGCTCGCAGATCACCAGGATCGGCAGGGGCAGGGCGAGCGCGTCGTGCAGGTCGGCCGGGGATCCGTGCTGGGCCAGCTCATCCACCAGGCGGGCGGTCAACATGTCGACGCGCGGTCGCAGGGCCCGCATCCGCTTGGGCGTGAAGTGTGGTTGGAGCAGCACGCGCATCCGGGCGTTATCCGCCTGCTCCGTGTCGAAGTTGCCCAACGGGCCTCCGAACATCGCCGAGTCGCCGGTGCGGGCGGCACGGTCGCGGTGCGGGTGGGAGCGGCCGAGTCGCTCGTCGGCCAAGAGCCGGCGGACCCACGCGTGCTCGGCGACCAGCCACGCCTCGTCGCCCACCGCGGTCCGGATCCGGTGGATCGCGCCGGTCGCGGGGTAGGGCGGAGCATCCATGACAGCCTCCGTTTGTATATTTCGATGTAAACAACGCTACATGTATACTTCGCTGTAGACAACCGGGAGGATGGGATGACGGAAACGGTCCGCCGTATGCCGCGCGCGCAGCGGCGGGAGCAGATCCTGGACGCGGCGACCCGCGCGTTCGGTCGCGCCGGGTTCGCCGCCACCGGTCTCGACGACGTGGCGACCGAAGCCGGCATCACCCGCGTGATCCTCTACCGCCACTTCGAGTCCAAGGCCGACCTCTACCGCGCCGTCCTCGACCGGGCGTCCGCGCGACTCGTCGAGACGGTCGGCGCCGACGACTTCGACGAGAACTCCATAGCCGCGCTGGTCCGCGCCGCCGCGGCCGATCCCGACGGGTTCCGCCTGCTGTTCCGCTACGCCGCCCGCGAGCCCGAGTTCCGCGACATCACCGACTCCCTCGCCGCCACCTCCACCGAGGTCTCCCACCGCAACCTCACCAGGATGCTCCCTGACGGCCCGTGGACCCGGTGGGCGGCGCGACTCCTGCCCACCCTCACCACCGACGCCGTCATCGCCTGGCTCGACACCGGCCAGCCCGACCCCGATCAGGCCGCCGACCGCATCGGCCGCGCCGTCCACGGCGTCATCGAAGCTGCCGGTCCACACTGAACACGTGCGGTACATCCTGACCTGCACCTGCGAACGGCCGGAGCCGACCGACCCCGGCTTTGCGACCTGGCGTCCCGAATGACCGAGGCATAAGCGATCGGGTTTGGATGTCCCTGGTCCGCACCGTCCACTGAAGATGGTCGCCGACCTCCTCGCGGTCGCGGACTCCACCGCGCGCCGATGGCACGCCGCCAACGGCCGCGACCGGAGCCGGCTATGTGGCCCACCGCCTCCGGCTGCCGGCCTACGGGCCCGGGCACAGCGGACCGGAACAGCGTTCAGCCCGCAGCGGTGGGCCGGTCGGCGAGCCCGAGCCGGAGATGCTCGATGTGATAGACGGCTTCGTCGAGGAGTTGAGCGACGTGGTTGTCGTAGAGGCTGTAGACGATGCTGCGCCCGTGCCGGGCGCCGGTGACCAAACCGAGGTTGCGCAGCAGCCGCAACTGGTGGGAGACAGCGGACTGCTCCATCCCGACCGCCTCGGCCAGCTCCGTGACCGGCAGCGGCCCTTGCCGTAGCTGGGTCAGGATCAACAGCCGGCTCGGGGTGGCCAGCGCCTGCAGGGTGGAGGCCACCGTCGCCGCGCTCTCCGCGTCCAATTGCGCGACCGGCCGGTCCCGGCCTTCGACCCCGTGTCCCATACGCAGCATCGTATGTCACACCAGCAAATATGAAGACGTCTTCATATGTTCTGTTATCGTGACGCTCGTCCGTCGCTGTCGTCTCCGGAGGTTCCGGTGAGCTCAACCACCGCAACGCTGTCCCGCGCCGCGCCGCCTGCCGGGCGGGTACCCGTTCGGCGTACCCGCTTGTTCGCGCTGCCGGAGATGCGCTGGGCGGCGGTGTCGCTGGCGTTGTTCCTGGCCGGGCTGGCAGTGCAACTGCCCGGCGGGCCGGCGTGGCTGTGGTGGACGCTGTATCTGGCCTGCTACGCGGCCGGGGGCTGGGAGCCGGGGCGGGCTGGGCTGCGGGCGTTGCGGGACAAGACGCTGGATGTCGACCTGCTGATGGTGGCCGCGGCGATCGGTGCGGCGTCGATCGGCCAGGTCACCGACGGCGCCCTGCTGATCGTCATCTTCGCCACCTCAGGTGCTTTGGAGGCGCTGGCGACGGCGCGCACCGAGGACTCGGTGCGCGGCCTGCTCGATCTGGCGCCGGAGACCGCGACCCGGCTCGGGCCGGATGGCGATGAACGGACGGTCGCGGTGACCGACTTGGCGGTCGGTGACGTGGTCCTGGTGCGGCCCGGCGAGCGGATCGGCGCCGACGGTGCGGTCGTGGCCGGCGCGAGCGAGGTCGACCAGGCCACGATCACCGGCGAGCCGATGCCGGTGGACAAGACCAGCGGGGACGAGGTGTTCGCCGGAACCCTCAACGGCACCGGGTCCCTGCGGGTACGGGTGGACCGGCGCGCCGAGGAATCGGTGGTGGCCCGGATCGCCCGGCTGGTCGAGCAAGCCGCCACCACCAAGGCCCGGACCCAGTTGTTCGTCGAGAAGGTCGAGCAGCGGTACTCGATCGGCATGGTCGCGGCCACGATCGCGGTGTTCGTGATCCCCCTGCTGTGGGGCCAACCGGTGCAGGAGTCGCTGCTACGGGCGATGACGTTCATGATCGTGGCCTCGCCGTGCGCGGTGGTGCTGGCCACCATGCCGCCGCTGCTCGCGGCGGTCGCCAACGCCGGGCGGCACGGCGTGCTGGTCAAATCCGCCGTCGTCATGGAACAACTCGGCGCCACCACCCAGGTCGCGTTCGACAAGACCGGCACCCTCACCCGCGGCACCCCCGAACTGGCCGAGATCCACACACTGCCCGACAGCCGGTTCAACGCCGACGAGCTGCTCCAGGTGGCCGCGGCGGCCGAACATCCCAGCGAGCACCCGCTCGCCGCCGCGATCGTGCGGGCCGCCCGCCGCCGCGGCCTGCACCTGCCCGAGGTGGACGAGTTCTCCGCCCAACCCGGCCGGGGCGTGGCCGCCCGCATCGCCGGTCACCCCGCCGATCACTTCGTTCAGGTCGGCTCGCCCGCAGCGCTGCTGCCGGACGCGGACCCGGAGTCCGGCGCAGCGGCCGTCGTGCGGACGCTGCAGGAGTGCGGGCAGACCGCCGTCGTGGTCCTGTGCGAACGCCGCCCGGTCGGCGTGCTGGGCATCACCGACCAGCTGCGCCCGGAAGCCGCCCCCGCCGTCGCGGCGTTGACCAAGCTGACCGGCACCGCACCGGTACTGCTCACCGGCGACAACGTCACCGCCGCGACCCGCCTCGCGAACGAGGTCGGCATCAGCGATATCCGCGCCGGGCTGCTGCCCGAAGACAAAGTCACCGCGGTCCGGCAGCTCGAAACCGCCGGCCAGCGGGTCACGGTCGTCGGCGACGGCATCAACGACGCCCCCGCGTTAGCCGCTGCCCACACCGGCATCGCCATGGGCGGCGCCGGATCCGACCTCACCCTGCAGACCGCCGACGCCGTCGTCGTCCGCGACGACCTCGCGACCATCCCCGCCGTCATCGCCCTGTCCCGCCGTGCCCGCCGCGTCGTCGTCGCCAACCTTGTCATCGCCGGCAGCTTCATCACCGCACTGGTCCTCTGGGACCTCCTCGGCACCCTTCCACTCCCCCTGGGCGTGGCCGGCCACGAAGGCTCCACCGTCATCGTCGGTCTCAACGGGCTGCGCCTACTTCGCGCCGCGGCATGGCCTCGCGGAACAACCACAGCCAGGAAGGAGACCTCGGCATGACCGCATCGGACCGCACTGGTGCCAGCGGCGGCAACGGCTTTCCCGCGTACACGTCGTCTTGACTGACGTGGCGTCCATGTCAGTCGGCGGCGACTGCCGCGCGGGCCGAGTCGAGGGTCGCGCCCATCCTTGTCAACACCTGGCCGGCGACGCCGTCGGTTTCGCGGATCAGGGCGAGTAGCAGGTGCTCGGCGTCTATGTGGTCGTGGCCGAGTAGCTCGGCCTCCTGCTTGGCGATGTCGAGGACCTTCGCGGCCCTGGGGGTGAACCGGATCGAGTCGTCCTCCGGCGGGCGTTCGCCGGAGCCGATGATGTCGTGCACCTGCCCGACGACGCCGACGCTGTCGACGCCGATCGTGTCGAGGGGGGCGCTGTCCGACTCGGCGAGGCCGAGTAACAGATGTTCGGTGCCGATGTAGTCGTGGTTGAGCGCACGGGCTTCGTACGCGGCGCGGTCCAGGACCCGGCGCGTCCGGTCGGTGAGGAGTTCCTGCATGTCAGCGAGTCTGCGCGCCGAGCGCCGCCGGCGGCATGAGGGATCTCCCTGATCCCACCCCGGATTCGGCCACTACGGGCACGGCTCCTGATCGCGGGTGCGCGCACTCGAGCCATTCCGGCACGTCGAAAAGGCCGCGACAGCAAGGAAGCCGGCGGTCACGTGTGCCACCTACCCGATCGGCGCTGGCCGTGAACCGCTGGATGCCCGGCGTTGCCGCCGAGTACCGCGCCGAGCCGGTGGTGCACGGTGCTGGCCCGATGTTCGGCGGGACCGCGGGCGGGTGACGGCCGCCTGAGCCACCGGACGGTGTCCACTACGGACACATCGATCAGGGAGACCGGAGCCGCCGTTGGGAGCGGCCCGGTCATGGGAAAAGTGCTACCGTGACGGGACAAGGTGCGCCGGGAAGCCTGGTCGGCAGAGCAGTAGCCGTTGACCGGAGGAGTGGGTCCCGTGCAGCACAAGCGCCACCAACCGGGGCACACCGGGCCAGCAAGCTCCTCCCAACCGCGTTCGGGCTCACCACCACCCGGGTTGGAGGGCGCCGCATGGAGATGTGGCTGATCTGGCTGGTCCTGACCGTGGCGTTCGGCGTCGCGGAGGTCTTCACGCTCACCGCGGCGCTCGGCGTGCTGGGTGGCGCCGCGCTGATACCCGCCGGCCTCGCCGCGCTCGGTGCGCCGCTGCCCATCCAGCTCGTGGCGTTCGCCGCCGCTGCCGCGGCCGGGGTCGTGCTGGTGCGACCGGTCGCGCTCCGGCACATGCGCCAACCACCGATCGAGCGGTTCGGCATCGACGCCCTGGTCGGCAAGCGTGCCTACGTGGTCCGGGAGGTGACCGACCGGGACGGCCTGGTGCGCATCGACGGGGAGGACTGGACGGCTCGCGCGTTCGACGAGTCCGTGGTCATCCCCGTCGGCGCCGCCGTCGACGTCATGCGCATCAGCGGTACCACCGCCATCGTCTACCCCCGGGAGTGAACACATGGACATCTCGCCGCTGCTCATCGCCAGCCTGCTGGTCGCGCTGCTGGTCATCTTCATCGTCATCAGGGCGATCCGGATCGTGCCGCAGGCACGGGCGCGCAACGTGGAGCGGCTGGGCCGCTACAGCCGCACGCTGCAGCCCGGCCTGAACTTCGTCATCCCGTTCATCGACCGCGTCTACACCGCGATCGACCTGCGCGAGCAGGTCGTGTCCTTCCAGCCCCAGCCGGTGATCACCGAGGACAACCTGGTCGTCGAGATCGACACGGTGTTGTACTTCCAGGTCACCGATCCCCGCGCCGCCGCCTACGAGATCGCCAACTACCTCCAGGCGGTCGAACAGCTCACGGTCACGACGCTGCGTAACGTCGTCGGCTCGATGGACCTCGAAAGCACCCTCACCTCCCGCGACACGATCAACAGCCAGCTCCGCGGCGTGCTCGACGAAGCCACCGGCAAGTGGGGCATCCGGGTCAACCGCGTCGAGATCAAGGCCATCGACCCGCCGAAGACCATCAAGGACGCCATGGAGAAGCAGATGCGCGCCGAACGGGACAAGCGCGCCGCTATCCTCGGCGCCGAAGGCCAGCGCCAGTCCCAGATCCTCACCGCCGAAGGTGACAAGCAGGCCGCCGTGCTGCGCGCCGAGGGCAACCGCACCGCCCGGATCCTCAAGGCCGAGGGTGAGGCCAAGGCGATCGACGAGGTGTTCCAGGCCGTGCACCGCAACGACCCGGACCCCAAACTCCTTGCCTACCAATACCTCCAGACCCTGCCGCAGCTGGCCCAGGGCCCGGGAAACACCTTCTTCGTCATCCCCAGCGAGGTCACCGCCGCACTCAGCAGTGTCTCCCGCGCGTTCACCGACGCCCTGCCCAAGTCCCCGGCGACCCGCGACACCTCCCACGACGACAAGATCAGCGCCCGCGCGGCCGACGACGCGGCGCAGGCCGCCGAAGCCGCCGCGGAGGCCGTCGCCGCCGCGGCCGAGACGCAGAGTCCGGCGCTCACCGAGCGTCACACCGGAGTCGGCACTCCCCACTGACTCCGACCCTGTCGATGCGAGTGACAAATCTCGCGGACGCATGGATGGACGTTGGCATCTGCGGAGCAGGGATCACCGCACCTCGCCCATGCCTACGCCACGCTCGGGGTGGCCAACGCGACGGGCTGGGCTGGCCCGCGACTCCGCGGCACACACAGTGGCCGGTCAGCTCGGCCACGCGGCCGTCAGGCCACCGTCGACGACCAGTGCCTGACCGGTGACGTACCGGGCCGCGGGGGAGAGCAGGAAGGTCACGACATCGGCCACGTCTTCGGGCAGACCGGGCCGTCCCAGCGGGATCCGGGCTGCCGACGCGGCGACGCCGTTCGGTCCG
>NZ_DASWSJ010000061.1:0-3272 GCF_036402745.1 Actinophytocola sp.
GGCCACCGCCGGCGCCCAAGTGACCCTGGCCGTGCGCAACACCGACACCGGACAACGCGCCGCCGCCAATATCCAGGCCACCACCGGACGCGACGACGTCGGTGTCACGCACCTCGACCTGACCGACCGCTCCACCATCGAGCTGGACACCTTCGGGAACGACGAGGGCCGGACCGAGCTTGCCGCCTCTCGGGCTCGGGTCGTCGCCGCGTCGGACCTTGCCCGCCGGCGCATCGAGCGGGATCTGCACGACGGGGCCCAACAGCGGCTCGTCTCGCTGGGACTCGAGCTGCGCCTCGTGCACGACTCCGTCCCAGCGGCCTTCCCCGAGCTGCGAGACGCCATAGCCCGGGTCGCCGATGAGCTCAACGACGTGCTCGACGGACTGCGGCAGTTATGCCGCGGGATCCACCCAGCGATTCTGTCGCAGGGCGGGCTCGGCCCAGCCCTGCGAACGCTGGCCCGCCGCACGCCGATCCCCGTCGAACTCGACGCCCCGACCGAGGCCCGGTTCCCCGAGCCAGTCGAGGTGGCGGCCTACTACGTTGTGTCCGAGGCGTTGACCAACGCGGCAAAGTACGCCCGCGCGTCGCACGTGAGCATCACCGCGCGGGAGCGCGACGGCGTGCTGCATTTCTCGGTGGGCGACGATGGGGTCGGCGGGGCCGACCCGGGCCGAGGGTCGGGCTTGACAGGCCTGCGAGACCGCATGGAAGCCCTGGGCGGGTCGCTCGACGTCCGAAGCCCCGCTGGCGACGGCACGCTGATCAGGGCCACCCTTCCAGTCCAGCCTGGCTGATCGGCCTCATATCCTGCGCGAGGACGGTGTGTCGGCCGGTCGAAGAGCGGCGACGCCCGATTCGGTTCCTCTGCGAGTGGCGAGCGGAGCGACCACACCGCGACCGCCACAGGACCGACCCCAGAACACAGGAAGCCCCGCAACCGCGCCGACGAGGCGAAAAGGCCCGGGCGAGGGTGGCGGCTGCCCGGCGGGGACGCGACCAAATTCCGACCACATTTTGCCAAAGGGCCAATCCGCGGCCCGCCGCAACCTAACCCGTCGATCATGAACACAAAGAAAAGGCGCCGGTGGACCTCACCGGGCGCAGGATCATTTCGCTAGGGAGTCCGATCATGACAAATGCTGTGGAATCGAACCAACTCACAGCTGCGATTACGGGTGCGGGTACCGGCCTGGGACGGAAATGGCGTCTTTCGCCGCCGTGACCTGGAAGCAGACCGTGACCACGCGGGCCGAGTTCCGCGACCGGGTCCGGCGCGCCGTGCGGCTGATCTGCCGAACGAGCGGCTGACCCCCACACCGGGCCGGCAACCACGCTCCGCCTATGTACCTACCTACCTACCTACCTACCTAGGGAGTACCAGCAATGCCCCGCATCACAACCCCCTTCAATGCTCGGTCGAGCGCCGCCGAGGTGATCGCCGGTGTCGACCTGACCGGCAAGCGCGCCATCGTGACCGGCGGCGCTTCCGGGATCGGACTAGAGACCGCCCGCGCGCTGGCCACCGCCGGCGCCCAAGTGACCCTGGCCGTGCGCAACACCGACACCGGCCAGCGCGCCGCCGCCGATATCCAGGCCAGCACGGGGCGCGACGACGTCGGTGTCGCGCGCCTCGACCTGACCGACCGCTCCACCATCGACGCCTTCACCGCCGACTGGACGCGGCCCCTGCACATCCTGGTCAACAACGCCGGGGTCCTGGCCCTGCCCGAGCGCACCACCACCCCGCAGGGCTGGGAGGCGCAGTTCGCCGCAAACCACCTCGGCCACGCGGCCCTAGCCCTGGGCCTGCACGACGCGCTCGCCGCCGCGCAGGGCGCCCGGGTCGTCGTCGTCAGCTCGTCGGCCCAGTCGCCGGTCGTCTTCGACGACATCCACTTCACCTCCCGGCCATACGATCCGATGCTCGCCTACGCCCAGTCGAAGACGGCGACCATCCTGTTCACCGTCGCCATAGCCAAGAGATGGGCCGCCGACGCCATCACCGCCAACGCGCTGCACCCCGGCGGCATCATGACCAACATCCAGCGCCACTTCGACCAAGCAACACTGCGCTCCGTCGGGGCGCTCGACGAGCGCGGCCGCGCCATGGATGTCCCCCCGGGCTGGAAAACCCCACAGCAGGGTGCGGCCACCTCCGTCCTGCTCGCCGCGTCCCCCCACGTCCAAGGGGTCACCGGGCGCTACTTCGAGGACTGCAACGAGGCCGTCGTCACCGAGGCGCGTGATTATGGCAGCAGCGGAGTCGCCCCCTATGCCCTCGATCAAAACGAGGCCGACAGCCTCTGGGACGAAACGACCCGGCTCCTGCACCGCTGACCCCACCAACCACCGCCCGCCCGGTACCGATACCGCCATGAACAGGAGTCCGCAATGCAACAAACCAACCTCACCGAACTCACGCTGTCAGCGCAAGGTCTGGGCCGCATGGGAATGAGCGAGGGCCACCGACCTCGGACCGCGATTCCTCGGTGATCACCATTTCGCCGTGCGATCGACCTCGGCGTGACGTTCATCGACACCGCCGACGTCTGCGGCGCTGGGCACAACGAGGCGCTCGTTCGGGCGCGCGATCGCGGACCGGCGCGACCAGGTACAGCTGGCCACCAAGTTCGGCATGGACCGCGGCAACGGCGAGAACACCTTCGTCTTCCGAGGCGAACCCGCCTACCGCGAACTCGTACAACGCCCCTACCTGACCACCAAGAAACAGCGGATGGGCCACCTACGCCGCTGAGAGCTACCCGTCCGCGGATGGACCATGAGTACCGCGGACGCGGCCGTAATCATCGTCGATGTTGTGTTGGAGATATTTCACCCAAGCTCGTCGAACCTCATTGGCGTGTGGTAAAGATGGAGATTTGAATGCAAGAGAGTGCAAATACGAGTAGGGTAAGCCGCCCTCGTCGGCGAGACCGTTCAAGAACCCCCCCGGCCTCAGTGGGCTACCTCGATGTCGCAGCTGTCCTTTCGGATTTGACTTTCCCGGCAGCTAAGTGGCAAATCCTTATCGAAGCCGACAACTATGGTGCTGGCGTTGGTATTCGGAACGCTCTATGGGCAATTCCGGAGGCTCAATACCCCAACTTCCGAGAACTCTGGGCCGCAATGCAGGCGAGCGCGCGGCGATCTCGACCCGCGCGGCCAACAGCCCGAGGTGCCACGTAGATCTTCCAAGGATCCCACCCCGAGCGTAGCGTTGCTGGTCCGCCGATGCCCGCCGACCCCACAGCCAGGGTCATCAGCGCG
>NZ_DASWSJ010000062.1:0-2051 GCF_036402745.1 Actinophytocola sp.
GGGTGGCGTCGACGTCGGCCGCGGACCACACTGTCATCTCGGCGTCTCCCTGCCGTGGATCGCCTCCAGGGCCGCGACGGCCGCGTCCCGGGCGGTCTCCACCTCGCTCTCGGTGCCTGCCAGGAACATCCGGCCGAACCGGCCCACCGCGCGCAGCTCGATCACGGTGATCGACGCCGCCTTCTCCGCCTCGTTGGCCGCGATCGAGATGTACGCGGCCGGCGCGACCTCCATGACGAACAGGCTCTGCCCGGCCAGCAGCATGCTGCCCTTGCGCCACTTGTTCAGCAGCTGCGCCTGGTACGGGTGCACGTTGGTGATGAACTGCGTCGACGCGATGACCGGCTTCAGCCGGTCGGCCTCGGTCATGCCCAGCTCGTCGAGGATCGCCTCACCGGAGGCGAGCACCTCGGCCTGCTGTTCGGAGTGGATCTCCAGCAGGCCGAACTCCCGCTCGATGATCTGCAGCGCGGGGCGCACCCCGGCCGCCTTGAGGGCGATGTCGGCGGCCCGGAACACCTCGTTGCCCGGCGACATCTCCAGGTACAGCTCCGCCATGCCGGCCAGCGGCACGTCGCCGGGGCTCGTCGCCGCGATGTGGGCCGCGCACTGCGGCTGCATCCGGTCGATGAACGCGTAGGTGCGCAGCGTCGGTCCGGTCACGACATCTCCTCGCAGGCTCGGATCCGCCGCTCGCGGCCGGCCGGTGACCTCGGTTCGCTCGCAAGCTCACGCTGTGCCAATGGTTCGCTCGCAAGCTCGCTCACGGCGCCGACCTCGCGATCCCGATCGGCGTGATCAACAGGGCGTGCGGGTAGGTCATCACCTTGCGCTCCAGGTACTTGGCCAGCACGTCGCCGGCGCCGGGAATCATCAGCGCGCCGCCGGCGAGGTGCAGGGGGAGGTCCGCGGCGGCCCCGGTCATCGCACGCACCGACTCGGCGACGCGCTGCAGGCCGGGCACCAGGATGGGCAGCGCCTCGGTGGGGCGCAGCCGCTTCGTCTCCTCCGCGTCCGATATGGACAGTCCGAGGGCGCCGGCCAGGATGAGATCGAGGTGATGGCCGCCGCCGGGCCGGTCGTCGAGAGCGACCAGCCGGCCGCCGCGGAACACGCCGACGCCGGTCGATCCGCCGCCGACGTCGACCACCACGCCGTCGCGCACCGCGAGGGTCCGCTGCGCCGCGGTGACCTCGTCCACCAGGACGACGTCGAGAAAGCCCGCGGCCTCGCACACATACCCGCACGCGCGGGCGTCCCCGACCGGGATGCACGGCGGGTAGCCGACCGCCGCGTTGTCCACAGTGGAACCGAAGGCCGCCTCGAAGCGCGTCCTGAGCCGCCGCACGGTCGCCGTCGCGGCGGCGAAGTCCACCACCACCCCGTCGCGCAACGCCCCGGACGGCTCGCTGTCCACCCACACCGGCTCGTCGGTGCCAGCGTCCAGCGCGACCAGCACACAGCTGGCCGTACCGAGATCGACGCCGACCCGCAACGCACCACCCGAGAACCCGGGCGCCACACCGGTGAGCCCCGCCGCGGCGGTGAGCAGACCGTCCGTCATGGTGGTTGAATGGTTCGCTCCTGCGCTACTCACCGTCTTCCCTCCTCTCGTGCCCTGTGTCTGATGGTTCGCTCCGCTCACGGTCCAGACGGCGAACGCTCCGTCACTCCCCCTCACACGTCCAGACGGCGAACGCTCCTGTGTTGAATGGTTCGCTCCGCTCCTCCGCTACTCGCCGTCTTCCCTCCTCCCGTGCTCGGCGCTGACGCGCCTGCGCGCGCTCGTCAGTCCAGACGGCGAACGCTCCGTCACTCCCGCTCACGGTCCAGACGGCGAACGCTCCGTCGCTCCCGCTCACAGGGGCACCGGGTCATAAACGGTGCGCCATGGCCGGACCTCGTGCGCTATGCGCTTGATGTTGATCAGGTGCAGCGGGGTGACGTTGTCCGAGCAGATCGAGCCGCTCCACGTGCCCGTGCCCAGCTGGAAGGACGGGTCCACGTCGGTCGAGTAGCCCATGCCGCCGAACAGCGCCGGGGTGTTGACC
>NZ_DASWSJ010000063.1:0-7757 GCF_036402745.1 Actinophytocola sp.
TCGTCGACGTGCAGAGCGCCATTACCGGTCACCCGGACGACGTCGAGCATCTGCCCGACCGGGGTGCTCACGCCAAGCGCTTTGATCCGCTCGATCCGCTTGTCGAGCGCCAGCTTCTTCGGTGCGTCGGGGTCCAGGTGCTTGATCAGCCGTTCGACCGTGGCGCGGGCCAGCGCGGCACCGGCGCGGCGAGACACCACGGCGACTGCTGCGGCCTCCTCGTACAGGGCCCGCACCTCATCCGGCATGTCGACGTGGGGCCGCGAGCCGCGCCGCGTCAACGGGTAAATCATCTGCTCACCTCGCCACACCGACGGGCGTCGACACCGTGCGCAGGTTGCTATGTTCCAGCTCGCGTTATCGAACGAACTGATACCGCCCCTGGCGGGAACACCAATCATGTTCCAGTCCATGTGGGCGTACGCACCACAGCGCGGGCAGTCGAACGCCTGCCGCTCCACCTCCGGGCGGTGCGGATCGTCAGGCTCTTCGTCAGGCTCATCGGGTTCGTCGATCACAGGCGCGTCGAGGTCGTCCATAGTCCCGGACCGTAGCGGGCAGCACTGACGCTCCCGCCTCCCGCACCAGCGCGGAGTCGCGTGATCTGTTGGCTGTTTGGCTTGGGCGGGGAGCTGGGCCGGGGCGGGTTGCCCACGGTCCCGCTCGTGATGCTCCCGACGGTCGGCGCAGCCTACGAATGCCCATCGGAGGTGAGTCCAAGGACTGAATGAGACTGCAAATGAGACTGACTCATGGCGGCCCGGGGCTGACATCGCGTCAACCCGACTCCATAATGCCTGGTCAGATGTGCGGAGGCGGAGGGATTTGAACCCCCGGACCCTTGCGGGTCTCCTGTTTTCAAGACAGGTGCATTCGGCCGCTCTGCCACGCCTCCCTCGCGAGCCAGGGTAGCGGGCCGCCGCTCGTGGCGGTCAGTCCAGGGGACGCGGCCGGGGTGATCTGGTAGCCGCCGGACGCCGGCCGGCGCGCTAGCTAGCCGGGCAGCCGGCTGGCGATGCCGTCCAGCAGGAAGCCCAGGACCTGCTCGAACTGGTCGTCCGGGGACGGGCCGCTCGGGTTGGCCAGCCACCGCGCCAGCGTCGGGTAGCGGCCCTCGGCCAGCTGGTGCATCTCGGCGATGGCGGGCATGAGCTCGGCGGGCTCGGTGCGTGCCTCCGTCGCCTCCTGCAGGCCGCTGCCGTAGATGTGCCGGGCGATCATCGCGGCGTGGGTCATGGCCTCGGGCAGGGTGGCGCCGGCCTCGGTGAGCGCGGTGAGCATCAGCTCGAGGTGGGCCATCTGGTGCGGGCCGGCCGGCGGTCTGGTGTGCACCAGCTCCGCGTACCAGGGGTGCCGCTTGATCATGGCCCGGGTCGCCAGGGCCAGCCGGCGCAGCGCCGGGCGCCACTCGCCGGGCTCGAGCGGGACCTCGGCGGTCGCCGCGTCGAGCATCAGGTCGATGAGGCCGTTCTTGTTGTGCACGTAGCGGTACAGCGCCATCGGCGTGTAGCCGCCGAGCCGGTCGGCCACCGCCTTCATCGTCACCGCGGCCGCGCCCGACTCGTCGGCCGTCGCGATGGCGGCGGCGACGATCGCGTCGCGGTCGAGGGTCTGCTGGCGGGGCGGGGGATCGGTCCAGATCGACACAGGACGAGTATATCTCGTATAGCTCTGGTATATGTTGTAAACATGCGAATGGGAATCGTACGGGGGATCAGCTACGGGCTCTTCGGTGAGCCCGACGAGTTCGTGCCGCAGGCCAGAGCGCTCGGCGCCGGCCTGGTGCGGGCCTACGTCTACTGGAGCCAGGTCGAGCCGCGGCCCGGCGAGCTCGACTTCCGCGTCGTCGACGCGCTGCTCGACCAGCTCGACGGCGCCGAGCTCTGGCTCACCGTCTGCTCCAGCTCGTCCTGGGCCACCCAGGTGCCGTCGGACTTCCTGCCGCCGTCGCCGGCCAAGGACCGCGCGCGGTACCGCGCGTTCGTGCGCGCGCTGGTCGAGCACTGCGCCGGCCGGGTGAGCTTCTGGCAGTGCGACAACGAACCGAGCAACGCCGGGCTGCTCTGGGCCGGCACGGCGCAGGAGTACGTCGGCCAGCTCGCCGAGTTCCACGCCGCGGTCAGGGAGAAGGACCCCACGGCGAAGGTCGTCCTCGGCGGCTGCGGCTACGACGTCCTGTCCAGCGAGCCGGGCAGTGAGCCGCGCCTGTTCTTCCAGCACCTGCTCGCCGAGGGTCGCGAGCTGTTCGACGTGTTCGACGTCCACCTCTACGGCGACCCCGCCGCCATCCCGTCCTATGTGGACGACGTGCGGAAGATGATGCGGGACAACGGCTACGAGAAGGAGGTCGTGGCCGGCGAGTACGGCGGGCCGGTGCTGTTCGAGTTCCCCGAGCTCGGGCCGATCCTGGAGCAGACGATGACGGCCGCGTTCGCCGAGCAGGCGGGCGAGCGGGCCGGGCAGGCCGGGCAAACCACGCACAGCGTCGGCGAGCTCGTCGGGCGCGCGGGCCAGGACACCCCCGAGCGCCGCGCGATGACCGGCCTCTACGCGCGGGCCGCCGAGCTCCCGGACCGGCTGCGGATGTTCCTCGAGGGCTGCCCGCCCGAGCTCGACGCCAAGCGCGACCGGATCAACTGCCGCCAGGTCGTCACCCGCAACCTCCTGGCACTCGCCGCCGGCATCCGGCTCACCAACTACTGGAACCTCGCCCCCGAGGTGCCCGTCATGCCGGAGCCCTACCAGCTGATGCACCTGCTGTTCGGCAAGCTCGTCCTGCTCCGTTACGACGAGGACGGGCGGCTCACCCGCCGCAACCCCGCCGCCGACACCTTCGCGTTGCTCGCCGAGCACCTCCGCGGCACCACCGCCGTGACCCGGCGCGGGGACGGCTACGTGTTCGACGTCGAGCGCGCCGGCCGGCCGCAGCTGCTGGTGGCGTGGGACCACCGCGACGCGTTCGACGGCGAGGACCAGCCACCGGTCGAGGTCCGGCTGCCATGGCCCGGCGAGAAGGCCGCCGCGGTGGACGCATTCGGCACCCCGCTGCCGGTCGCGGTCGGGGGCGGTGAGTTGCGCGTCGCGCTCACCGATACGCCCGTTCTCGTTACCTGACCCTGTTGCCCTGGCGATCCGCAGGGCTCGCCGCGACGGATGTCATCGGTCGACAGACAAGCCGGTCCGACAGTTGCGGGATCCCGCTGAGCCCGCCGATGAGGGTGGCCGCGTGCTCCATCCGCGTCGGAAGTGGATCGTCACGGCTACGTTGCATGACAGGGCTTTCCGTGGACCTTCATCACGGTGTGGCAACGTCGCCACCCAGCGTATGGGGCGCATGGACGGACAGCCAGGCGACGACCGCCTGGCCCGGTTCTCGTGCGGATCCGGTCCGTCACCCAGCGTGCTGAGCGGCCATTTGTCTTATGTGGCAACGGCAAAAGGAGCAACCGCGGCCGTTGATCGTGGGCTATGGTCCGTCCCGCCTACTCGGAGGGTCGCAAATGGATACTCGGCTCGGTCGTCGTGCCTTTCTGACCGGGGCCGCCGCGGTGGCGGTGGTCGCGTTCGATCCCGGGGGGCTCGGGTGGGTCACCGAGGCAGACGCGAGCCCGGGTGGGATCACCGTGCCCGGGCTCGACGGCGAACTGGTCGTCGACCCCGCGTCGCGGGCCGAGGCAGCCGACGACTACGGGCACATCGTGCACCGCACCCCCGTCGCGGTGCTGCGGCCCGGCTCGGTGCGCGACATCGTCACGATGGTCCGCTTCGCCAACGCCCACGGGCTGCGGGTCGCGATGCGCGGCCGGGGGCACTCGACGTTCGGCCAGGCGCAGGTGGCCGGCGGCGTCGTGATCGACTCGCGGACGCTCGCCACGATCCACCGCATCGACGCCGACCGCGCGGTCGTCGACGCCGGCGTGGCTTGGCTCGACCTCATCCGGGCCACGCTCGCCCAGGGCCTGACCCCACCGGTGGCCACCGACTACCTCGGCCTCTCGGTCGGCGGCACGCTGTCGGTCGGCGGGATCGGCGGCGCCACCTCGCACTTCGGCCTGCAGGTCGACAACGTGCTGGCACTCGAGGTCGTCACCGGCGACGGCCGGCTGCTGCGTTGCTCGCCGACCGAGCACAGCGAGCTGTTCCGCACGGTGCTCGGCGGGCTCGGCCAGTTCGCGATCATCGTGCGCGCCACCGTCCGGCTGACGCCGGCGGAGACCACGGCCCGCGTGTACAACCTGTTCTATCCCGACCTCGCGTCGATGACCGCGGCCCAGCGCACCGCGCTGGCCGACCGCCGGTTCAGCTACCTGGAGGGCCAGCTGATCCCGGCCGAGGGCGGCGGCTGGCAGTACATGCTCGAGGGCGTCGCGTACTACACCCCACCGTCCACACCGGACGACGCGGCGCTGCTCGCGGGCCTGGGCCCGGTGTCGAGCCAGATCGCCGAGATGCCCTACTTCGACTGGCTGAACCGGATCTACGCGCTCGTCGAGCAGCTCAAGCCGCTGCGCCTGCCCGGCCCGTGGATCAACGTGTTCCTGCCCGACCAGGCGACCGACGCCTACGTCGGCGACGTGCTGGCCAACCTGGCCCCGGCCGACGCGGGTGGCGTGGTCCTGCTCTACCCGGTGCCCCGCGCGGAGATCACCCGCCCGCTCGTGATGCTGCCGGACAGCCCGGTGGTGTTCCTGCTGGCCATCCTCCGCGCGGTGAGCCCACCCAACGACGCCGACGTCCAACGCCTGCTGGCCGACAACCGCGTGCTGTACGACGAGGCCCGAGCGGTGGGCGGCACCCACTACCCGGTAGGCGCGATCCCCCTGACCCCCGCCGACTGGCGCGCCCACTACGGCTCGCGCTACGCCGAGGTCGCCCTGGCGAAACAACACTTCGACCCGAACCACGTGCTCACCCCGGGGCAGGGCATCTTCCACCAGCCCTAGGAGTCAGCCCTGGTCGACGCTGTCCGGGGTCTCGTCGAGCTTGAGGGGGCGGCGGGTCGTCGGCAGCCACGGCAGCGCGCGCTCCTCGTCGGCGAAGCGGACCTGGTCGCGCCCGTTGTGCTTGGCGGCGTACAGCGCCGAGTCGGCGGCCGAGAGCAGGCCGTCCACAGTGTCCTCGGCGACCTCCGGGTAGATCGCGATGCCGATGGACACGGTCAGCCCCTCGATCAGGCCGCCGTCGCCGTCGGTGACCTGGACCTGGTGCATGCGCCTGCGGATCCGCTCGGCCACGGCCAGCGCCTCGGCCTGGTCGACACCCGGCAGCAGCACGGCGAACTCCTCGCCGCCGAACCGGCCGACCGCGTCGCCGCGACGGATGGACGTCGTCAGCAGGTGCGCGACGCGGCGCAGCACGGCGTCGCCGGCGAGGTGTCCGTAGCGGTTGTTGACCTCGGAGAACAGGTCGAGGTCGAGCATGAACAGGCCCACCGAGCCGTCCGGTTCCTGCCGCGCCCGCAGCAGCTCGGCCTTCGCCTGCTGGTGCCACGCGGTCGCGTTGAGCAGGCCGGTCTTGTCGTCGGTGCGCGCGGCGAGCTGCAGCTGGTGCAGCAGGACGGTTCGGTGCAGCGCGACGACAGGCACGATCATCAGCACCGCGAGCCACGGCTGGCGCACCGCGGCGAGCGCGACGAACACGCCGAGCACGAGCTGGCCGGCCTCGAGCAGGTTGTCCGCGCCGCTGCCGATCGCCTCCCACACCCGCTTGAGCCGCGCGGTCAGCAGGATCACGACGCCGACGAGCAGCGTGTTGACCGTCCACTCGACACCGATCGCGGCGACCACGAGCAGGCCGTCGACCCAGCTCAGCGGCTCCTGGCCGGCGAGCCGGTCGCTGAGCCCGGTCGCGTTGACCAGCCAGACGACCGCCAGCGCGGCGAGCGTCATCATCGCGATGGTGAACACCGTGCGGTGCGGCGGGCGGCCGGCGTCCCAGCGGCCGACGAGCCACCAGCGGTGCACGTAGATGCCGATGACCAGCAGCGTGACCGGGAGCGGCGGGAGGAGCAGCGCGCCGGCGAAGGTCCAGATGCCGCACAGGTCGACGTGCGGGGTGTGGCTGTGGTCGCGGCGGATGCGCTCGACGGCGTTGCTGAGGTGCAGGTGGACGCCCGCGCTGGCGGCGAGGACCGCGGTGACCAGCCACTGGTCGCGGGTGCCCGGTTCGCGGACAGCCGTCCAGACGGCGATGACCAGTGCGACGGCGTCGATCGTCAGGACATAGCCGAGGGCACGCGGGGGCAGGCCCCACACCTTCCAGCCCCGGACGATCGCGATCAGGCCACGACGTCGGTGGGCCGCAACGTCACCCAAACGTGCTCCCGGAGTCACCTCGTGCGGTAGTTCGACTGAGGCGGACAGTAGCCGCCGGTAGCGCTGGTGTCAGCCCCTGAACCGATGCACCCCGGCCCCGGGCTGGACCGTCACCGCGCGCAAGTCATCATCGTTAATGACTACGCCAAGGAGGTGACACGGGATGCGCGACAAGATCTGGTGAAACACTCTCAGTTGTCAGCGTTCAGTGCGGCGGCCACGCGGCGCGGGTCCACTCGGGCCCACGCTGCGGCCGCGTTCACAGCGAAGATCAGCCCCGCGACCCCCGCGATCGCGATCGCCGTGCTCGATCTGCCGAGCAGCTCGGCGAGCACCCCACCCGCGGCCACGCCGAAGCCTTGCGCGGCGACGAGCCCGGAGCGGGCGAGTCCCAGCGCCTGGCCGCGCTGGTGGTCGGGAACCAGCTGGACGAACGTGGCGCCGGCGGTGACCTGGTAGGCGGAGCAGGCGCCGGAAACCGCCAGGAGGCAGAGCGCGACCGCGAGGGACGGCGCGAAGGCATAGCAGGCCAGCGGTAGGGCGGTGCCGATCGCGAGCAGGCCGAGCAGTCGTAGGCGCCGTTCGGTGGACAGCTTGCCCAGCAGCCACGCGCCGACGACCATCCCGGCCGGGTCCGCGGCGAGCAGCCACCCCACGGCCGCGACCCCCACCCCGACCTCCGCGGCGAACGGCGCGGCCAGGCCTTCCGGGACGACGGCGAACCCGGCGAGCCAGGCCAGTCCGACGAGGGCACGCAGGCGCCGGTCGCCCCAGATGAGCCGGGCGCCGCTGCGTACCTGGAGTGCCATCCGCTGGCCCTGCTCGCCGCTGGCCGGCCGGGCACGGACGCCGGCCCGGATGAGCGCGGCGGAGAGCAGGAAGGTGACGGCGTCGACGGCGAGTGCGGTGTGCGTGCCCACCCAGGCGACCATGATCCCGCCGACCGCGAACCCGGCGAGGAGCCCGGCCTGGTGGGTGATCAGCAGCACGCGCTGGCCGCGCTCGAACCGCTCGCCGGGCAGCACGTGCGGCAGCGTCGCCCCCTGCGCCGCCGCGAAGGGCGCGTCCGCGAGCTGCACGACGACGAGCAGGGCCGCGAGCAGCGCCAGCGGTGCCCCCGGCAACGCCATGACCCCGACGAGACCGGCGCGGGCGAGGTCGCAGCCGACCATGACCGCGCGCCGCGGGTACCGGTCGGCGAGCCCGCTGAGCAGAACCCCGGACAGCAGGGCGGGAAGCTGGGTAAGCGCGTACATCGCGGCGGTCCAGCCAGCCGACCCGGTCCGCTGAAAGACGAGGATCGACAACGCGACCCGAGCCAGCTGATCCCCGACGATCGACTGCGCCGCAGCGGCCCAGAGCACCCTGAACTCGGCGACCGAGAAAACCCCCGGCGGCCTGCCGCCCTCACTCACCCGGGGGACTCTAGCCCGCGCACCCCGA
>NZ_DASWSJ010000064.1:0-13548 GCF_036402745.1 Actinophytocola sp.
GCACGTCGAGCGCTTCTTCCGCGATGCGAACCACATCTACGCGCCGGCCGGCACCTCGGACGTCCAGCGGCTGCGGCTGGCTGAGGTGGCGTTGGGCACGTACCAGGAACAGTGGTCCGCGCGTTTCGCCGACCAGCTCAGATCCAGCAGCGCCCTGCTGCGAGCCGCCGGCGACTAAGGCCGGCTCCCGACAGCGTTGTCGGAACGCATACAGGGCGGTACCCGGCGATCTCTGCGACGGGCGTTAACGCTGTTCCCGTCGGTGGATCAGGTCCTCGACCTCGGCCGCCATCGACTTGATCAGCGCAAGGCCCGGACGGCCCCAGTTGCTCTCCTGGGTGGAGACGACACAGATCGTGCCGAGAGCGGTCCCGGTCCGGTCTATCAGCGGGGCGCCCATGTAGGCACGTACGCCGATCGAGTTGACCACCGGGTTGACCGCGAACCGCGGGTAGGCGCACACGTCGTCGAGGACCAGCGCCTTGCGCCGCACCACGACGTGCGGGCAGTAGCCGTCGCTGCGGGACATCGTCCTGCCCGGCGTGGCCCGAGAGGACGACTGGGCGGCCTCCAGGGCGTCGGCCTTCGTGCTGGACGGACCGTAGAGACCGGCGAAGTACTGCTCCTCCTCGCCGATGAAGTTGACCATCGCGTAGGGGGCGCCGGCGGCCTCCGCCAGCCTGGCGGCGAACGCGTCGAACTCCGGGTCCGGCTTGTTGCCCAGCCCGAGCGCCTGCAGGCGGGCGACTCGCTGGGGGATCTCGGGATCGTGCGGCGCGGTCAGCAGTCGCGGGTCGATGATGTCGTGGTTCATGGGTGGCTCCGGATCCTGTGGACGGGGGCGGCGGTCCCGGCGAGGCGGAACGTCGCGAGGACGGATTCGAGCAGGGTGATGAGTACCTCGCTCGCCGAGCGGATCGTGCGAGCGTCGCACCGCACCAGCGGTACGTGTGGCTTGAGGGCGAGCGCGCGCCGCACATCGGCGTCGTCATAGCGGTAGGCGCCGTCGAACTCGTTGAGAGCGACAAGGAACTTGATGCCGCGCCGCTCAAAGAACTCGACCGCGCCGAAGCAGTCCTGCAGCCGGCGGGTGTCAGCCAGCACCACCGCGCCCAGGGCGCCGCGGGACAACTCGTCCCACATGAACCAGAAGCGGTCCTGGCCGGGGGTGCCGAAAAGGTAGAGCACCAGGTTCTTGTCCGGAAAGGAGATGCGGCCGAAGTCCATCGCGACCGTGGTGGTCGACTTGCCTTCGACGCCGGTCACGCTGTCGGTGCCGACACTGGCCGAGGTCAGCGTTTCCTCGGTGGTGAGCGGCTCGATCTCACTCACGGCGCCAACGAAGGTCGTCTTGCCCACGCCGAAGCCGCCTGCGATGAGTATCTTGACCTGGATGGGAAACGCCTCAGAAAATCCGTCGGAGGCCATCAATCACCGCCTCCAGTACTGCTGGGTCGTTGGAATAGGAATCGCTCGGCGGAAATCGTGCGATCACTGCTCCCAGTTCTATGAGGTCGGACAACAGAACCTTGGTCACCGTGACGGGACGGCGCAGGTGCGCCGCCACCTCGGCGACGGAGGTGGGTGACTGGCACAGTCGCAGCGCCTGGGCGTGCGCGATCCCCAACTGGTCGGGGCCGACCATCCCGTGGCCCGTCGCCCGGACCAGGGACAGGAGATCCAGCGGCGTGCTGGGTTGGGTTCGCCCACTGGTCACGGCGTACGGACGCACGCCGAACAGGTCGGGGTCCCCATCGGGGTCCTCGTCCGTACCGACCACCGTCACCGAATTCCATTGCTCGGTTGCGCGACGTGGTAGCGAGTGGGGGTGACCAGAACCGCGGGCACCTGGGTGCAGAGCCGTTGCATCTCGTAGCTCAGGATGCCGGCGTCGACGTCACGGGCCGCCAGTACGGTCAGCACGCTACCGGCGCTGGCAGCGGTGACGAAGAGGATGATCTCGTTGAGCTCCGTGATCACCTGGCGGACGCCGTCGACCCCGTCGTTGCTGAACTTCTTCCCCACCTGGTTCGCCAGCGAGCACATGCTGCTCGCCAGGGCCGCCAGGCGATCCGCGTCATCGATGTCCAATCCGTACCAGTACTTAGGAATCCCATCGACCGACAGCAGCAGCGCGCTGTGGGTGTTGGGCACTGCCTCGACCAGTCTGCGGAGTAGCCAGTTCAGGTCGTCGGCCATGGTGCGGAGTCTCCCTCGCTAGTTCCTTGGTTGGACTGCTGCGGTTCTGCGTCACGGTTCTGTTCGGCCAGCCAGTGTTCGCGTCCCTCCTGAACTGTGGCCATCAGGCGCGTGTTGTGGCCCGGCATCGGCGTCGGGGGTGCGGGTGGTTCCAGTAGCTCCTCGCGCAGATGGGTGCCACGGCGCTGGGGCAGGGGTGGTGGCTGGAGGCCGGTCTGCTCGCCGGTGCCGGCGTCGTCGACCTCGACCTCGACCTCGCCGAACCTCCCGGACCGCAGGTCGTCGTAGGACCGGCCCGGAGCCCGCACAGGTAGCTCCGGCAGTTCGGCTTCCGCGCCGCCACGCTGCTCTCCCCACAAGTCGCGGTCGGCCGGGCTTTCATGCGACTCGGCCCGATGCCGCCGCCCCGTCGACTGGCCTGGGCGGACAGGACCCAGACCGGGAGCGGCGGCGGGAACCGGTGCGGCGGCGACACGTGCGGCAGTCAGGGGCAGCGGGGCGGGCGGCTCCGGCGTGGCGGTGACGGCGGTGTGTTCCAGACGCCGCTCCCGACGCACCGGCGGCGGTGGGGTCCGACGCCGGTCTCCCGAGGTCGATTCCGGCTCGCCGAGCAGGTGATGAGGAATCACGACGGCGGCGGCGACGCCGCCGAAGATGTTCGACTGGAGCCGCACCTTGATGTCGTGCCGTCGAGCGAGCTCCCGCACGACCGCCAGACCGATACGACCGTCCTGGAGGAGTTCGCTGATATCGATGCGGGTGGAGCCGGCGAGCAGGTGGTTGATTCGTTCGAGATCCTCATAGCTCATGCCGAGGCCGCGGTCCTGAACCTCGATGGCGAGGCCGGCGGTGACCTTCTGGGCGCGCACTTCCACCTTCGGTCCGTCCGGCGAGGTGAAGCGGGTGGCGTTCTCGAGCAACTCGGCGAGAAGATGGATGATCTCGGCGACCGCGTGACCGTGGATCTCGACATCCTCGACCGGCACGATCGCGATCTGCCGGTAGTGCTCGGCCTCGGACACCGCGGCGAGCAGCACCGCGTACACGCTCACCGGCCTGTTCGAGCGACGCTGCGGCGCCTCTCCGCCGAGGACCGCGAGATTCTCGCCCTGGCGGCGCGCGAGGGTGAAGAGGTGGTCGATCTCGTACAGCCCGTCGAGAAGGACGGGGTCTTCGTTCTCCTGCTCGAGCTCGTCGATCCGCTTGATGGCGCGGTTGATCAGGGACTGCAGGCGTCGGGCCAGCTTGACGAACACCTCTCGTCGCTGGCTGGGATCGTCGCTGATCGCGGAATTGTGTGCGTCCGGATAGGACCACAGCGGCGCGGGCTGCGGTCGGCGCGCGACCTCGACAACCGACTCGCTCGGCGTAGGCACCGGGTACGGCGGCGCGACGGCGGCGCCCTGGGGCTGGCGGGTCGCCGGCGCATCGACCGCGCGGGCGGCGGACATCGCTGCCACCAACGCGACCAGGACGGCGATCACGCACCCCCCGACAACGCACAACGAGACGACCAACGCTCGAGACTGGTCGGCGGCGATCGCCAGCACCCCCGCGCTGCCGCCCAGAAGCACGACGGCCAGCAGGGACAGTCCGATCTGCAACAGCCGTGTTTGAAGGCGCCCGATGCCGTCCGAATGATCGTCATGTAGCCGGAGTCCCCATGGCGGGGTAGGTGCCTCAGACGATGGCGAGTCAGACATCGCGTCCTTCCTGTGCAAGGAGGTCGACAGCGGGAAACGACGAGCGTCGAGTCGAAGTACCGTCGCCATCCCGATGCTGCGGGCCGTTGCGGCGGAAGCATGCTACCGCAGCCGCCACGCCGAATTTTGCGGCCGCCGAGCATGGCGATTCAGGAAATCCGGCGGTTGCCCGGATACGCCGTGACATGCGACGACGGCGCGGGCACCGCCGCGGTCCAGTCCGATCGGGTATTCGCTCGCCAACTCCACTTCCTTGGCCGATGACAAGAACGGCCCGAGCTGATATGCAGCGAGGGTTTCGCGGTGCGACAACGGAACGGCAGGAGCATGACGAGTGTGAGCCCGCCGCCTGCGGCGATCAGCGCAGCTGGAACTTTGCTCCGGGACATAGCAGATCCTGGTCTGGATGTGTTGGTGGGTAAGGGTTGTAGGTCACGGGGTGGCTGATCGTCGGTGTGTCGATGCCGGGAACGAGACGAAGCCCTTGGTAGGACGGCAATCGACCAGGATCAACGTCCTACCCAAGGGCTTCAGCTGCTGTTCTGCCGTGCCGCGCTGCCGTGGTCAGGTCAGACCCTCACCGTCGTGTCGGGTCTGGTCCGCTCTCACCGCGGGGAGATCGGGTCGCCGTGGCGGGGCGCTGAACCCGGGCCAAGAAGGACGCCAACCGCGCCGGCCGCCTCGCCAAAGCCATCCACGTCCTCCAAAAACTACGAAATTGCCGCCGGATGAAAAGGCTCACTGTCCACGCCGGTTCGGCATGTGCGTTGAATATGCGGTGATTGTGCGCGCCCGTCAGCGCTCGTCGATAACGTGTAATGGTGGGAAGTGGTTCCGTCCCATAACCGCGGATTGTTTGCGAAAGGAGCGACATGGACATTCAGGCCAATGGGCACCAGCGCGGCACGATGACCCTCGACGAGCTCAGGGGCGTGGTCGAGGCCCAGGGTGGCGTCGACGTCAAGGACCTGGGCGAGTACGCCGAGAACTGCTGGTCCGGCTGCTGATCCTGGCTTGACGACCGGGCCGGGACACCGGACCGGGGTGGAGTCCCGCGCTGTGGTGAATGGGCGGGACTCCAATCTTTCCCTGTCATTTTCTGTGTGTTAGGGGCGGCGTGTGGCCGAGGTTGCGCTGACTTTCGATGTGGGCTGTCCGGATCAGCCCGGTGCGGATCCGAATGGTGTGGCCGCGATTGTCGGCACATTGTCCGAGTGCGGGGTGCGCGCGACTTTCTTCGTGCAGGGCGCCTGGTGCGGGGCGCATCCGGCGCTTGCCCGGCTGATCACTGACGGCGGCCACCTGCCGACGGCCGGACTCGACCTGCGCCGGCTCGTCACGGTGGACGAACTCGACCTCGGTGTCGTTCGCGCGCTGCCCGACCAGGGCACACCGGCTCCAGTCAGCTAGGGAGGACCCGTCATGGGCTTTCAGGGGATCGAGCACTACGTTCCCGACAGCGTCTACGCGACGCTCGCGCACCGGCTCGCGGACCGCGACCCCGCCGAGTTGCGCATACAGACCGAGGAGTGCCTGAAGTTCCTCATCATCGCGTCGGAGACCGATCCGCTGTTCATCCCGATGACGCGCGAGGTCGACGAGGTCTGGCACGAGCTGATCCTGCAGACCCACTTCTACGCGGAGCTGTGCCGGCGGCTGCCCGGCGGGCGGTTCATCCACCACCAGTCGCTCGAGCTGGCGGACTACGCGGCCGGCGGCCATCAGCCCGGCGAGCCCGACAAAAGCGATAAGCCCGACCTGCTCGGCGAGCTGATGTTCTGGTTGCCCGCCTACGTGAGCCGGTTCGGCGAGTTCACCCCGGAGCGTGCCAGGTACTGGAGTGTCACCCAGTACCTGCACGACATCCACGGCATCTCGCTGGACGCCGTGAACTCCGCCGCACGCGTGCCGTCCTGATGCCGGCGCCCGCCGTCGCGGCACGGAAGAACCGGGACATGCTCTCCTCCGCCGCCGACCTGCCCGAGTTCCTGCGTGCGGAGATCCTGGCGACCCTGGCCGGCGCGTCATGGCGCCGGTACCCGGAACCGCCTGCCGATCTCCGCGCCCGGATAGCCGCGCACTACGGGGTGGCGGCGGCGAACGTCCTGCCTACCCGTGGCTGCCGTGAGGCGGTGGAGCTGGCGTTCGCGTGGGCGGTGCGGGCGGGCGCGCCGCACGGTGTCACCGCTGTGGCGCTGCCCCGGCCGAGCTGGTTCGGGTTCGTGGACATCGCGGAACGGGCGGGCATCGCGTGGTCGGCGTACGACGTCGCGGCAACGCCGGACGTGGACCGGATTCCCGTGCTGTGCACGCCCAACAGCCCGACGGGGCACGTGGTCGACGACGCCGACCTGGCCCGGCTGTGCGCGAACGACGCGATCCCCACGGTGGTCGACTGCACCTACGACGACCTCGCCGACCGGCCGGTCCTGCCCGGCGTCCGTAGGCTGTTGACCGGCCGGGGGGTGTTCTGCGTGAGCCTGGCCAAGTCGACCGGTCTGGCCGGCGCGCGGCTCGGAGTTCTCCTCGCCGCGGCCGATGTCGTCGCGGAGATCGAGGAGCTGGCGGACCCGTTCGCGCTCGACGCCTTCCAGGTGGCGGCGTTGGCGACGCTGTTCTCCGACGCCGGCCGCCGGGCCTGGCAGGACATGATCGGCCGGGTGCGCACGGCGAGGGCGCAGTGCGTGGACCACGTCCGGGCGCTGTTGCCGTGCGGCATCGTCGGGCCGGCCGTCGGCAACGTCGTGTACGGGCGGTTCGGCGACTGCCGGGGCACACATCTGGCCGACATCGTCGAGGCGACGGGAGCGACGGTGTTCCCACAGGAGCGGGTGCTGCGGTTCAGCGTCGGCGGCACCGCCGTGGCGGCGTTGGCCGCACTGCGACAGCACGGTCCGCGAGGGGAGTGCGGTTGATGGCGTCTGTGCGAATCGCCACCGAGGAGCTGCTCGTCGAGCTGGCGGACGTGTTCTACGCGAGGGTCGCGCGCGACGCCGTGCTCCGGGCGATCTACCCGGACGCGGACCTGACGATGGCCGCGCGGCATCTCGGTTGGTTCCTGGTCCAGGTCTGGGGTGGGCCGCTGGACTACTTCCACGCGAGGGGATTTCCCGACCTGCACGCGCGGCATGTCCCGTTCCCGGTCACCGAGGACCTGCGGGACCGCTGGCTGCGGCACATGCGGGCCGCGCTCGACGTGGTCGCGATGACCGAGTCGGACAAGGCGAAGCTGTGGCGTTGGTTCGTCGCCGAGGCCGGGGCGTTGGTGAACGTGCGATGAACCTCGCGACGGCTGCCGGTACGGAAGCGGAGGCGGACGCGTTGCTGCGCGCGGGCCGGCTCCGGGACGCCGCGGCGGCCTACCGACAGGTCCTCGTGGCACTCGAGCGCGACTGTCCACATGAGATCGACCGGCTCGCCGGTGTCCGGCATCGCCTCGCCTGGTCGCTGTTGCGGACCGGCCGGTCCGCCGAGGCATTGGCGCTGTACGAGCGTTACCGCACTCCGTTCGACCACCACACGTGGCGGATGCTGGGTGACCTGTACGCCGAGGCCGGTCGTCTCGCGGAGGCCGAGCACTGCTACCAGACACTGTTGGCGTGGGTGACGGAACAGGTGATCGCCCAGTACGCCAGCATGATCGTGCTGGCGCGAGTGATCCACGGTGGACTGACCGGCGGCACGCGTCTTGTTGTCCTGGCGCCACTTCGGGAGCGCCTGCACCGGCGGGGCGCGCTGTGGCGCCGCCGGTCGCTCGGCTTGCCGATGCTGTGGTCGCTGCTCGCCACCGTGTACGAGCGGCGGGGCGAACACGCGCGGGCCGTCGCCTGCCGGGAGAGCTTCCGGCGGTACTGGGCGTGGTATGCCGGGGCCGACCACCCGAGTGTCCTGGCACTGGGGGCAAACGACGGAGGTGCGTCACATGCATGAGTTCGACCTGTCCGGTTCGCGTGCCGACCGGCTCGACCAGACCGACCGGGCCCGCAAGGCGCTCATCGAGGACGGCGGCGTCATCCTGCGTGCCGCGCTGCCGACGCGGGCGGTCCTGGGGTTGCGACGCGAACTGACGGAGGCGTTCGCCGAACTGTCCACTGAGGACTGGACGTGGTCGCGGCTGCGTCGGGACGCCGGTGACGACGACCTGCTCGCCATGCGTCGTGCGTTGTTCGCCTGCCCGTCGAACGGCGCGCTGTTCCGCCACCCCCGGCTCGCCGGGTTCCTCGGAGCGGTGCTGGAGGTCGAGACGCCGTTCCTCCACCCGCGCCGCTGGCTGCGGCTGAACAAGCCGGGCACCGGACTCGACAAGTGGACGGTGCCCTACCACCAGGACTACCGGTTCGTGCACGGCACTCAGGACGTGCTGACCGTGTGGACCCCGCTGCACCGCTGCGACACCGGCGGTCTCCGGCTGGAGCTGCGGTCGCACCGGGACGGCCTGCGCGGGCTCGGTGAGCGCACCGAGACCAACCACCTGCCCCCGGCCACCGGGGTGAACGGGCGCAACCTCGCGGAGCCGGTGTGCGACGTCGGTGACGTGGTCGTGTTCCACAGCCTGACCGTGCACGCGACCGCGCCCAACTTCGGCACGCTCAACCGGATCTCCGTGGACGCGCGCTTCCAGCGGCCCGACGACCCGATGGCGCGCGAACAGCTGCTGCCTGCGATGGCCCCGCAGGACCAGCTGCCGATCGGCGCGCCGGGCGTCCTCGACGAGGACCCGGCGGCGTGGTCCGGGGACCCGGCTATTGCCCGGCCCGCCGGCCTGCCGTTGGTCCCCGCCGGCGAGTTCGACCTGACCACACCCGCGGGCACGTCGCGGTTCGCTCCAGTGCCGTGACCGGGCTGGACGAGCGCGCCCGCCGGTTGACCGAGGAGCTGATGGCGTCGCACCTGTTGCCCGAGCCGAACGCGGCCGACCTGCGGCTCCAGGTGCGGGAGCTGCTGCGGGGCCTGGTGATCGCCACGGACATGTCGGGCAGGCTGCTGCCGCTGTCCGTGGAGCTGAGCGACGTCTGGCTGGCCGTGCTGGTGACTCCGGGACTGCCCGAGCACCTGCCCGACCCGGTGGAGCTGGTCGACGTCCGGGTGGGCGCGCCGGGCGGCCTCACGGACCTGTTCGTCGAGTGGGTGGACCGGTACCTCACCACGTTCGGTCCACTGGAGCCCGATGTCGTGCGGTACTGGCCCGCGGCGCGGTTCCTCGCCGCGCGGGGCGTCGACCCGACCGCGTTGGTGAGCCCACGGTGAGCCTGCGCGTCGACTACCTGTGCCGGGGCATGGGCTGGGCGCATGCCGCGCGCACCGCGGCCGTCCTGCCCGTCCTGCGCGGGCGTCCCGAGATCGACACCGTGGCGGTCGCCGCGGCCGGGAGCGCCGTCGAGTACTTCGGGCTGGTCGGCACGCCCTGCCACGACCTCCGGCTGCCCGACGACGTGGACCACTCCGGGTACGCCGCCTATCGCATGCGCCGCTACCTGGCCGCCGCGAGTCCACAGCGGACGGACCGCGTCGTGGTGTCCGACGAGCTGTGCCTCGCGCCGCTGTTGTGCCGGGCGGACCGGCTGCCGTGCGTGCTGATGGTCTGTTCGTTCCGCCACTACATGTCGAGTCACGGCGGTGCGCGGGCGTTCGACGCCGCTGAACAGATCCTGCTCGCGAGTTGGCCGGAGGTGGACGCCGTCCCCCCTGCCCTGCGCCACAAGGTGACCGCCATCGGTCCGATCGTTCGTGCCACCACGACGGACCGCGCCGCCGCCCGCGCGCGGCTCGGGCTGCCACCCGCCGGTCTCGTCGTCACCGTCTCGCTCGGTTCGTACCACCCGTCGAAGGTGGACTACTTCCGCGCGGTCCTGCGGATGGCGACGAAAGCGTGGCGGCACGCGCCCGCGGGCGCGCCGCTCGTGGTGCCGCTGCCCGCCGCAACCGCCCGCGAGTTACTCGACGGGGCGCTACCGGCCGATGTCCGGTGCGTCGGCGCGACAGACCGTCTCGACACCTACCACCTGGCGTCCGACGTGGTCCTGTCGATGGGCGGCTCGACGACGAGCCACGCGGTGCGCAACGGCGTGCCGACGGTGGTGATCAGCCCGGCGCCCGAGTCGCGCGAGCACCGCGTCGGGGAGTACCTCGCCCGCAGGTGCGACTACGTCACCGTCACCGACACCGCCGACGACGACCTGTGGGCGCGCGTCGACCACCTCGGCCGCGCAGGGCGTTCCGTCCCGCCGGACCTGCGGTGGGGCGGCCCGCGAGACGTTCTCGACGCCGTACTCGCGAGCCAGGGGTGACCGGGTCACAGGAAGTACCGGAGCCAGGACTGACACCACCCCAACAACAAGATCAATAACGAGACGTCCCTCAGGCCACAACGCCGCCGTCGAGGACGAGGTCGGCGCCGACCACGAAACTCGCGCTTTCCGAGGCCAGCCAGGCGATCGCGGTGGCGATCTCAGCCGGGTCCCCGATCCGGCCGCGCGGAATCATCGCGGCGTAACCGGCGTCCCGCTCTTCGTCGGACTGCCCTGGCGCACGGGACAGGTCGGTGGCGACCGGGCCCGGACTGACCACGTTGATCCGGATCCCGTCGGCGATGTGGTGGCGGGCGGCCGCGCGGCTCAGCGCGGTGATCGCGGCCTTGGTCGCGCCATAAGCGCCGATGATCGGCATGCGCAGGTGCGCGCCGGCGTTCGAGGCGACGTTGACGATGCTGCCGCCGCCGTGCGCGCGCATGTGTTCGATCTCGTGTTTCATCGAAAGCCAGGTACCGGTGAGGTTGATGTCGACGAGCCTCGCCCAGTCGTCCTCATCGAGATCATCGAGCAGCCCTGTTCCGCCGACGCCCGCGTTGTTCACCGCGATGTGCAGTCCGCCGAACTCCCGGACCGCGGTGCCGACGAGCGTCGCGAGGTCCTCGGAACGCGAAATGTCGGCGACCGCGGCGGCGGCCTCCCCGCCCGCCGCCCGCACCAGTTCGACGGTTTCCGTGAGCGGCTCGGCGCGCCGCCCCGCGACAAGCACTCGTGCCCCGCCCCCGGCGAGGGCGAGGGCCGCCGCCCTGCCGATACCCGAACCACCGCCAGTCACCAGCGCGACTTTGCCCGCGAAGTTCTCATTCACCGGTTTTCCCCATCTTTCCTGGTTTTCGGAATCAAGAAGAGCAACACGAACGTCAGCAGGTAAAGGCCGACGTGGTACCACAACGTGTCCGCGATCGCGGACGTGAACACCTCGGCACGCTGGGAACCGGGCAACGCGGTGGCCACGTCGCTCGCCGAACCCGCGATACCCGAGCGAGTCCCGAGCAGGCTGAAATAGAGCGCGCCCGCTGCCGCGACCCCGATCGAAGCGCCGAGCTGGATGGTCGAAGTCAGCACGCCCGACGCCGAACCGGCGTCCTCGGAGGGCACCCCGGCGAGCACGCTTTGCAGGAGCACGGGCGCCA
Organism: Actinophytocola sp.; assembly: GCF_036402745.1. Taxonomy (GTDB): domain Bacteria; phylum Actinomycetota; class Actinomycetes; order Mycobacteriales; family Pseudonocardiaceae; genus Actinophytocola. The sequence continues at coordinate 11,344 of NZ_DASWSJ010000064.1, forward strand.
CCAGACCCATGCCGACCCCCGTCAGGAACAGCGAGGGTGTGAGCTCCCAACCGGAAAAGCCTCCGCCCGCGTGCGTGATGACCCGCATCGTGCCGACGGTCGAGAGCGCCATCAGCAGCATGCCCGCCATCGGCAGCGACCGGCCGAACCGGACGACCCAGCGCATGGTGAGCAGCGAGGTGACGGCGATCGCCACCGGCCACACCACCACGATCAGGCTCGCCTTCAGCGCGGAGAAACCCAGACCTTCCTGGAGGTAGCCGAAGAAAAGGAAGAAGAACGAATTGATCCCGGCGAAGAACGCGAGAATCGCGATGACACCGGCGGCGAACGACCTGCGGCGCAACAACCCGGGTTCCACCAGCGGTGTCCGGCCCCGCCGCGCCATCGCGCGCTCGTGGTACCAGAACGCCACCAGCACCGGCACCCCGGCGGCCAGCACCCCGATCGACCAGCCCGGCCAGCCCGCGTCCGCGCCGCGGACCAGCGGGAAGACGAGCATCAGCAAGCCGAGAGTGACCAGGACGAACCCGCCCAGGTCGAGTCGCGCTCCCCCGGCCGTCTCGGTCTCCGGCACGAACGCCACGACCGCGGCCACCGCGACCACACCGATCACCAGGTTCAGCAGGAACACCGACCGCCAGCCGAGCCCCCACAGGTCCGCCTCGACGAGGAACCCGCCCACCGGCGCGCCCGCGACCGAGGCCAGCGCGGTCACCACGGTGAACGCGCTGAACGCACCGGCCCGCTCCGAAGGCGGGAACAGGGCCTGGATCATGGCGAAAACCTGCGGGATCATCAGCGCCGCGGCGATTCCCTGCAGCACGCGGCCGCCAACCAGAAGGCCCGCCGTCGGCGCCAGCGCGCACAAGGCGGACGCGGCGGTGAACCCCAGCACTCCGGTCAGGAAGACTCGTTTGCGACCGAGGCTGTCCCCCAGGCGGCCGCCGGTGATCAGGATCAGCGCGAACGGCAGCGTGTACCCGGCGGCGACCCACTGCGCGGCCGCGTCCGACGCACCCAACTCACGCTGGATGTCCGGCACCGCCACGTTGACGATGCTGACGTCGAGGTAATCCATGAAGGTCGTGACCAGGATCGCCGCCAGGGCCAACTTCCGCCGCACCCGGTCGCGCGTCCCAGCGGCGCGGGCGGTCCCGTCCAGTGTTTCCGTCTCCACCACTGACACCCTCCTCAGTTCGATAGATTGCGAACTGTAGCGCGGAAGGTAGCATGGACGGCACCATGCGAGAAGCAGCTCATCCCACTCCGGCCGACCTGCGGATCGTCAGCGTGTTCCACGCGCTCAGCGACCCGGCCCGGCTCGGCATCGCGCAGCGCCTGCTAGCCGAAGGCGAGCTCGCCTGCTCGAGCTTCGACCTGCCCTACGCCAAGGCGACCCGTTCGCACCACTTCCGGGTGCTACGGGAATGCGGCGTCATCCGCATCCGCTGGGAAGGCAAGTACCAGTACGCGGCGCTACGCCGCACCGATCTGGAGCACCGGTTCCCCGGCCTGCTCGACGTCCTCCTGAACCAGCTGGACGGCTGAACCACGACTCACCGCCTGGGTACGCTCGTGATCATCCTCAGGGCGACATCTCCGCCGCGGCACCATCGACCTCGACGGCGACAGTCTCATCCTGCGGACCCGGCCGGACACCCACGACCTGGTGCCGCCCCAGCGTGTCCGCGTTGCGGGCCAACGGTTTCGTGGTCACCGTGCCGGGATCACCCAGGCCGGGCAACGCACCGTTGGACAGCGACACGAACCCGTCGCGCCGCCACACCGCGCGCCAACCGGCGGAGTAGCAGTATTCAAACCCCGTCGTATTCCTCTGCTGTGTCGGTCGATAGCGCGCCGCCGCCGCAGGCACCTGCGTGATCAACGACCGCCTAGCGCGAGCATCGCCGCGGCGACCTCGTGGGCGGCGGCGTCGGGGATCGCGGTCGCGGCCTGTTCGAGCACGAGCAGCCGCGCGCCAGGGATTTCGCGCGCGAGTGCCTCGCCGTTGCCGACCGGGAAGAAGGGGTCGCGGCGGCCGTGCACCACGAGTGTCGGTAGCGCGAGCTCGGGCAGGCGCTCGCGCCAGCGTGGCGTGCAGTCGAGCTTGGAGAACACCATGCCCAACTGGTTGGCCAGCTGGATCGCGGGCTCGGTTCCTGGCGTGCGGTCGAAGATGCGCTCGGCGATCGCGCGTGCCGC
>NZ_DASWSJ010000065.1:0-5967 GCF_036402745.1 Actinophytocola sp.
AAGGCGTCGGCCGAGCGGCTCGCCGTGGCCGTCGGCTACCGCGGCGCCTGCACCGTCGAGTTCCTCTACCACCCCGGCGAGAAGCTGTTCGCCTTCCTCGAGGTCAACACCCGGCTGCAGGTCGAGCACCCGATCACCGAGCTCACCACCGGCACCGACCTGGTCCGGCTGCAGCTGCACGTGGCCAACGGCGGGAAGCTGGAAGGCCCCCAGCCGGCCGAGACCGGCCACGCCGTCGAGGCCCGGCTGAACGCCGAGGACCCGGACCGCGACTTCGCCCCGTCGCCCGGCCGCATCGCGCGGCTGGTGCTGCCCGCCGGCCCCGGCATCCGCGTCGACACCGGCGTCAGCGAGGGCGACAGCATCCCGGCCGACTTCGACTCGATGATCGCGAAGATCATCGCCTACGGCCGCGACCGCGACGAGGCGCTTGGCCGGCTGCGCCGCGCGATGGCCGAGACCATCGTGATCATCGAGGGCGGCGCGACCAACAAGAGCTTCGTGCTCGACCTGCTCGACCAGCCCGAGGTGATCGACGCGAGCGCCGACACCGGCTGGATCGACCGGGTGCGCGCCGAAGGCCGCCTGGTCACCCACCGGCACTCCGCGATCGCCCTGGCGGCGGCCGCGATCGAGGCCTACCAGGACGAGGAGGAGGTCAGCCGCCAGCGGCTGCTGTCCACCGCGCACGGCGGGCGCCCGCAGGTGCAGCACGAGAGCGGCCGGCCGCTGGACCTCAAGCTCCGCGGCGTCGGCTACCGCGTCAGCGTCGCCCGGGTCGGCCAGAAGCGCTTCCGCGTGGGCGTCCTGGGCGGCGGCCAGGACGTGCCCGCCTGGGTGGCGGCCGAGGTCGAGCGGTTCGACGAGCACAGCGGGCGGATCGTGGTCAACGGGCACCGCTTCCGGCTGGTGTCGGCCACGCACGGCCCGACCCACCTGGTCGAGGTCGACGGCGTCACCCACCGGATCAGCCGCGACGAGGGCGGCGTCGTCCGCTCCCCCGCGCCCGCGCTGGTCGTGGCGACGCCGTTGTCGGTCGGCGACGAGGTCGACTCGGGCGCGCCGATCCTGGTGCTGGAGAGCATGAAGATGGAGACGGTGCTGCGCGCGCCGTTCCGCGCCCGGGTGCGCGAGTGCCCGGTGTCGGTGGGCAGCCAGGTCGAGACCGGCGCACCGGTGATGCGGCTGGAGCCCCTCGTCGACGAAGGCGCCGAGGTGGAGGCCGCGGGCGCCGGCGAGACCGTCGAGCTCGACCTGCCCGCCGAGCCGGCGGACGTGTCCGCGGCCGAGCGGGTCGAGCGCGGCCTGCAGGACCTGCGCAGCCTGCTGCTGGGCTTCGACGTCGACCCGCAGGACCGCAAGCGCGTGCTGTCCGGGTACCTGGCCGCCCGGGCCGAGCTCGGTGGCGGGCCGCTGCCGGGTGAGCTGGACCTGCTGACGGTGTTCGCCGACCTGTCGGAGCTGAGCCGCAACAAGCCGGGCGGTGAGCTCGAGGTCGAGCCGGGCAGCCCGGTGCACAGCCCGCGCGAGAACTTCCACAGCTACCTGGGGAGCCTCGACGTCGAACGGGCCGGCGTCACCGAGGGGTTCCAGGCCAAGCTGAGGCAGGTGCTCGGGCACTACGGCGTCGCCGACCTGGACCGCACGCCGGAGCTGGAGGCCGCGGTCTTCCGGATCTTCCTGGCCCAACAGCGGACGTCGACCGACGTCGCGGTCGTGTCGGAGCTGCTGCGGCAGTGGTTGGCCGGGCCGCCCCCGGTGGAGTCGCTGCGGGAGCGCGCCGGGCTCACCCTGGAGCACCTGGTCGAGGCCACGCAGGTGCGGTTCCCCGCGGTGTCGGACCTGGCCCGCGGCGTGGTGTTCCGCTGGTTCGCCCAGCCGCTGCTGCGGCGCAACCGCGCCAAGGTCTACGCCGCGGTGCGCACCGAGCTGCGCTACCTGGACCGCAACCCGGACGCGCCGGACCGCGCGGCGCGGATCCAGGCCATGATGGCCGGCGCGGAGCCGCTGGTCCGGCTGATCGGCCAGCGGATCGGGCGGCCCGGCCGGGACCACGCTCCCCTGCTGGAGGTGCTGACCCGCCGCTACTACGGCAACCGCGGGCTGTCCGCGGTGACCGCGCGGAAGGCCGCGGACTGCCGGTTCGTCACCGCCGAGCACACCGGTCCAGGCGGCGTGACGCGCGTGGTCGCCACCGCGATCGACGTCGCCGCCCTGCCCGACGCCATGGACGCGGTCTGCGCGTTCGCCGCCGACGTCGCCGAGCACGGGCTGGTCGCCGACCTCTACCTCACGTGGGAGGACCAGCCGGACGCCGACGCGATGGCGGTGTGGCTCGGCCGGTTCCTCGCCGGGTACCCGCTGCCCGCGGGCGTCCGCCGAATCACCACCACCGTCGCCGGCACCCGCGGTGCGGTGACGCACCACCACTTCACCTTCCGGCCCGACGGGGCGGGCTTCGCCGAGGACCGGCTGATCCGCGGCCTGCACCCGCAGATCGCGCAGCGGCTGCAGCTGCAGCGGCTGCGCGCGTTCGACCTCACCCGGCTGCCCTCGGCCGACGAGGAGATCTACCTGTTCAAGGCAATCGCGAAGAGCAACCCCGCCGACGAGCGGCTCATCGCGATGGGCCAGGTCCGCGACCTGACGCCGCTGCGGGAGGCCGACGGCCGGCTGGTCGCGCTGCCCGCGGTGGAGGACGCGATCACCGCGTGCCTGGACGCGATCCGCAACATCCAGGCGCAACGGCCGCAGAACAAGCGGTTCGACACCAACCGCATCATGATGTACGTCTGGCCGTCGACCGAGGTGACCGCCGACGAGCTCAACATGCTGGTCCAGCGCGTCCTGCCGACCACGGCGGGCGCCGGGCTGGAGGAGGTCCAGTTCCTCGCCCGCCGGCGCACCGCCGCGGGCAGGATGACCGAGGTCGCCGTGCGGATCGTGCTCGACCCGGGCCACGGCGCGCACCTGCACGTCGGCGAGCCGTCGACCGAGCCGGTGCAACCCCTGGACGAGTACCGCCAGAAGGTGCTGCGCGCCGCCCGGCGCGGGAACGTCTACCCGTACGAGCTGACCGGCATGCTCGCCGGGCCCGACGGTCGCTTCACCGAGCACGACCTCGACGAGAACGGCGTGCTCGAGCCGGTCGACCGGCCGGCGGGGAAGAACGCCGCGGCGATCGTGGCGGGCGTCGTCACCACGCCGACCGAACGGCACCCCGAAGGCGTCACCCGGGTCGTGCTGCTCGGTGACCCGACGAAGGCGCTCGGCGCGCTGTCGGAGCCGGAGTGCTCGCGGGTGATCGCCGCGCTGGACCTGGCCGAGCGGCTGCGGGTCCCGCTGGAGTGGTTCGCGCTGTCGGCGGGCGCGCGGATCTCGATGTCCTCGGGCACCGAGAACATGGACTGGGTCGCGGCCGCGCTGAAGCGGATCGTCACGTTCACCCAGGACGGCGGCGAGATCAACATCGTGGTCGCGGGCATCAACGTCGGCGCCCAGCCGTACTGGAACGCCGAGGCGACGATGCTCATGCACACCAAGGGCATCCTGGTGATGACGCCGGACTCGGCGATGGTGCTCACCGGCAAGCAGTCGCTGGACTTCTCCGGTGGGGTGTCGGCCGAGGACAACTACGGCATCGGCGGCTACGACCGCGTGATGGGCCCGAACGGCCAGGCGCAGTACTGGGCACCCAACCTGCCGGCCGCCCGGGACGTGCTGATGGCGCACTACGACCACACCTACGTCGTGCCCGGCGAGACGGCGCCCCGGAAGGCGGACACGAACGACCCGCTCGACCGCGACGTCTCCGAGTTCCCGCACGCGGTCGCCGGCAGCGACTTCACCACCGTCGGCCAGATCTTCTCCGCGGAGCACAACCCGGACCGCAAGAAGGCCTTCGACATCCGCACGGTGATGCGCGCGCTGTCCGACCAGGACCACCCGGTGCTGGAGCGCTGGGCGGGAATGGCCGACGCCGACACCTCGGCGGTGCAGGACGTGCACATCGGCGGCTGGCCGGTCTGCCTGATCGGGATCGAGTCGCGGTCGGTGCCGCGGCGCGGCTTCCCACCCACCGACGGGCCGGACACCTACACCGCGGGCACGCTGTTCCCGCGGTCGTCGAAGAAGACCGCGCGGGCGATCAACTCGGCGTCCGGCAACCGGCCGCTGGTCGTGCTGGCCAACCTGTCCGGGTTCGACGGCTCGCCGGAGTCGATGCGCAAGCTCCAGCTGGAGTACGGCGCCGAGATCGGCCGGGCGATCGTCAACTTCGACGGCCCGATCGTGTTCTGCGTGATCTCCCGCTACCACGGTGGCGCGTTCGTGGTGTTCTCCAAGGCACTCAACCCGAACATGACCGTGCTGGCGCTGGAGGGCTCGTTCGCCTCGGTGCTCGGCGGCGCCCCGGCGGCGGCCGTGGTGTTCTCCGGCGAGGTGAACAACCGCACCGCGACCGACCCGCGGGTGACCGAGCTGCACGCGCTGGTCTCGGCGGCCAGCGGCGCCGAGCGCGCGGCACTGAACGCCCGGCTCGCCGAGGTGCAGTCCGCCGTCCGGGCCGAGAAGCTCGGCGAGGTCGCCGCGGAGTTCGACCGGGTGCACAGCATCCAGCGCGCGGTCGAGGTCGGCTCGGTGGACGCGATCATCAGCGCCGCCGAGCTGCGGCCCCGGATCGTCGAGGCCATCGAGCACGGCATGAAGGGCTGACGCTTCGCGAACCGCGCCAGCACCGCGGACAGGAGCAGACGATCGCAACCCGGCGCCACGCCGGGAGATCACCGCGGCGCGGTGCCGTTCTCGCCCGAGGTCCTGGGGCGGAACGGCACCGCGTCGGGTCATCAGGCCCGGGCGGGTCCGCCGGAACGGACTCGGCCAGGCGCTGAAGTTCCTTTCGTTCAGCCGAGAGGCGTCATTCGCCGCGGATCTTGTTCGCCGCGTCGCCGACCGTCGTCCCGGTGTTCTCCGTCTCGGCCTGGCCGTCCTGGCGGATGCCGGCCACGGTTTCGGTGGCCTGCTCGGTCACGCCGTCGACGGTGCCCGTCACCTCGGCGACCTGGTCCTTGGCGCCCAGGCCCATCGGTTCTCCTTGCTTCGTTGGGTTGACAGGGTTATCGGGACGTCGAGGCTTCGGCGAGCTCGGCGCCGTGGTCGGTGGTGCGGCGGAACGGTGCGGTGAGGGTGGGCACGATGTGCCGGCGGTTGCGGACGAGCGCCGCGAGCGCGATCGCCAGGTAGATGCCGCACAGGACGTAGCGCGCGGTCTGGCCGGGCAGCGCGAACTGGACGGCGAACAGCCCGAGCAAGGTCCACGCCGCCCAGCGCGGGAACCGCAGCGCGAGCAGCGCGGCGACGCCGAGCAGGGTCTGGGTGGCGGTGAGCAGGAACTCCTCGACCTGGCGGGCGTCGAGGTGCAGCCCGCCGGCGCCGCCACCGCCGAGCAGGTAGGCGACGGGGAGGCTGCCGACGAGCAGGGTCCATTGGTTGACCTTGCTGGAGATGAGCGTGCCGATCGCGTCGTCGCCCTTGCCGCGCACCGCGAACAGGATCGCCACGATGAACTCCGGCGACTCGGACGCGAGCGGCGCGAGCCACTGCACGAGCAGGAACTCGTCGACGCCCAGCTGCTTGCCGGTGGCGATGAGACCTTGGGCGAACGGCTCGGCGCTCGCGACGATCACCACGGCGGCGAACACGAACAGCCCGGCCACCAGCACGCGGCGGGCGCGGCGGGGCAGCGCACCGATGATCGCGGCCGGGCCGACCAGGTGCGGCTCGCCGACCTCGGCGCGGGACATCTTCCACAGGTAGAACACGAAGAAGCCCAGCAGCGCGAACCCGAGCAGCAGCGAGATCTGTCCCGTGGCCGGGATGGCGAACGCCACGACCGACGCGATGGCCAGGAAGCCGAGCTCGACCCGGTAGCCGGACTCGAGAACCAGCTCGCGGACGGTCCGGCCGGTG
>NZ_DASWSJ010000066.1:0-17677 GCF_036402745.1 Actinophytocola sp.
TCTTGCTGAACGCGGTGTGCTCGGCGTAGAGGTTGTTGTGGCAGACGAACACGATCGGCAGGTTCCACAGCGACGCCAGCGTGAGGGCCTCGTGGAACGCGCCCTCGTTGGCGGCGCCGTCACCGAAGTTGCAGACGGTGACCTTGTCGTCGCCGCGCAGCACCGAGGACAGGGCCCAGCCCGCCGCGATGGGGAGCTGCCCGCCGACCACGCCGGAGTTCATGACGACCCCGGACCCGAGGTCGACCGAGTGCACCCAGCCCGACTTCCCCCGCTGGCTGCCCGTCACCTTTCCCAGGGCCTCGGCGAACAGCTTCCTCGCCGGGAAACCCTTCGCCAGCTGGGACATCCCGTCGCGGTAGTAGGCGACCAGGTAGTCGTCCGCGCGCATCGACCTACCCACGACGGCGCCGAGCAACTCCGATCCCCGCCACGAGAACCACGTCGTGCGGATCGTGCCCGCCATCAGCAGCTGCTGGACCTTCTCGTCGAGCTGCTTGGCGAACGTCGAGATCGCGTACACCTCGCGCAGCTGGTCGGTGGTGATGGTCATGGAAACTCCAATCGGTGGCGATGCTCAGGCGAACTCGGCGCGCCAGTCGGGTGACTCCAGTGCGGAGCGGATCGAGGCCAGGGCGCTCGCCGCGTAGGCGCCGTCGAAGGCGCGGTGGTCCCACGCGAGGGTCAGGTTGCCGATCGGACGGATCGCCAGCGCGTGCCCGCCCTCGCCGTCGGGCACGACGGCGGGCCGGGGTGCGATGGCGTCGACGGTCAGGATCGCCACCTGTGGCTGGTTGATGATCGGCAGCGTGGTCCGGGCGCCGAACGGGCCGGGGTTCGAGAGCGTGAACGTCCCGCCCGTGACGTCCTCGCCCCGGAGCCTGCCCTCGCGCGTCCGGCCGGCCAGGTCGTCGATCGCCGTGGCGAGCGCGGGCACCGCCAGCTGGTGCGCCCGCTGGATCACCGGCACGACCAGGCCCTCGAAGTTCCGGTCGACGGCCACGCCGAGCCCGACCTCGCGCCGCAGTTCGAGGCCGTCGTCGGTGAACCGCGCGTTGAGGTTCGGATACCGCTCGATGGCGATCGCCACCGCGCGGGCGACGAACGGGAGATACGTCAGGCTGTGGCCGCGTTCCTCCCGCCATCGAGGGGCCTCCCGGCGCCGGACCTCGTCCACCGCGCTGTAGTCCACGTCGATCATGGCGTAGACGTGGGCGGCCGTTGCGCTCGACGCGGCCATGTGGCGCGCGATGCGCTTGCGGACGGTCGTGTGCGGCACGATGGTCACGTCATCGGGAATCGCCATGCGGCCGTCTTCCTCCCTTGGTCAGCGGGTTTCATGCCGCGCTTGAAGACCGTGACCGCCGCCAGCGGGCGGGCCTGGCAGCCGAGCCGGAGCTGGCCGGCTCGCTTCTCCTGGAACGCGCTCAGCGTCTCCAGGGCCTCCTGCTCCAGCGGCTCGATCTCCGCCAAGCCGTCGCCTCCCGAGACGACCTCGAAGAGGCAGGCCGTGCAGAGTGCCTGGCCGCGGCAGCGGGTCGGCCAGAAATATCCTTGGCGCTGCGCCGCCGCCATGACCGACTCTCCGGTGTGGACGGTCAGCTCGACGTCCAGCGGCAGCACCCGGATCCGTACCTCAGGCGGTGGGGTCACCATCGGCCAGCACGTAACTGTCGACGAACTTCTCGAAGTTGCGCACGCCCGCCTCCTGACGGTTCAGCCGCAGCGCCGTGAACGACGTCTGGTGCAGCCCGGCCTGGACGTGGCCCATGTTCGAGAGGTCCTGCCCGATGGTCGGGCCCCACCCGTCGTGGTCCTCCCACCTGGCGTAGAACTCGTGCTCGACCTCGGGCACCTGCTCGCCGTCCCCGAAGCGGTGCAGGAACATGACGTCGTAGAGGCAGGTGTCGGGGTCGTTGCCGTTCGGCCGGAACCGGAACAGGATCCAGTTGCCGGCGCTGATCGGGCCGACCAGGTTGGGGTAGATGCAGTAGTCGATCGCGGCGAGCATGTCCTCGTCCGGGATGTGCGAGTAGTCGACACCGCCGGCGGCGCCGACCTTGCGGCGCACGTCGGTGAAGAACCGCACCGACGGCACGTCCGTGGGAACGTCGTCGAGGGCCTCCACGTAGTCGATGTCGTCCTGGTGCGCCAGCGAGATCAGCTGGCTCAGCCGGAGCATCTCGACCGCCGCCTTCTTGGGGTCGCCCATGTCCGCGAGCGGCGCGCTCTCGGTCAGCAGCTCGGGGACGTTGCGCATCTTGTTGTGCGTCTGGAACGTCTCGTACAGGAACTGGTAGGAACCGGGTGTGCGGCCCTCGGGGTCGCGTGCGTCGACGCGCTTGGTCGCGCCCGACTCCCCGGTGCGCATGCCGGCGGGGCGCCTGGTTCGCCGGGCCGCGCCGTTCAGCCGGCCGGCCGCGTAGCCGCTGAGGTCCCAGATGTGCGTGGCCTCGAGGTGGTAGGCCTCGTTGAACGCCGCCAGGCCGACCTTCCAGTTGCAGTCCATGACGGTCGTCCGGTTCCGGATCAGCCGCATCTTGTCGACCTCGAACGGAGCCAGGCCCTCGACGACCGGGGCCAGGAAGTCGAGCAGCGGCCGCGGGTCCTCGGACAGGTTGACGAAGACGAACCCGCCCCAGTGTCCGACATGCACCTCGCGCAGCCGGAGATCCTTGCGGGACAACACTTCCGGCGCGAAGTCGTCCGCGTCCGGGATCTCGAGGACCGATCCGTCGAGGTGCCACGCCCAGCCGTGGAACGGGCAGCGCAGCTCGTCGTCGGTGTTGCCGGTACCGGAGCAGATTCGCGTCGCCCGGTGCGGGCAGGCGTTGTGGAACGCCTTGACCGAGTCCTCGCTCTCGCGCACGACGAGGATCGACTGGCTGCCGATCCGGTACTCGTGGAAGTCACCGGTGCGCGGGATCTGCTCGAGCCGGCACGCCATCTGCCAGACCTTCGGCCACAGGCGCTCGTATTCCGCCGCGAGCCAGTCGGCGGAGATGTAGCGTTCCTTCGGGATCAGCGCGGACTCGGTGTACCGCGCGTGCGTTGCTGTCATCTTCGTGCACCCTTCTGACGGCGGTGTCGGGCGTGGTGACGGTCAGCCGACCGTCCGGCGGATCGCGGCCTCGATCTCCGTCGGGCCGACCATGAATCGCGACTCGAGCGGCGGGCTCGCCGGAACCGGCGTGAACGGCGCCCCGACCCGCTCGACGGGGGCGGCGAGCTCGCCGTAGAGCTCGTGGTAGATCTGCGCCGCGATCTCGGCGGACGGCCCGAAGTTCGTCCGCGCCTCGTGCACGATCACGGCACGCTTGGTCTTCGCCACCGAGGTGAGGACCGCCGGTGCGTCGAACGGCGCGATGGTGCGCAGGTCGACCACCTCGACGGAGACGCCCTCCTCGGCCAGCTTCTCCGCGACGCCGAGCGCGTCCGCGATCTGGGCGCCGTAGCCGATCACCGACACGTCGGTGCCCGCCCGGCTGACGTTGGCCTTGCCGAGCGCGAAACGGGTGCCCGGCTCGGGGGCGGGCATGCGGACCGGCCGGCCGGTGAGCGCGGACTGCTCGATGAACACGACCGGGTCATCGTCGAAGATGGACGCGGTCAGCAGGCCGTAGGCCTCGACCGGGTTCGACGGCTGGACGACCTTCAGGCCCGGGCTGGCCGCGAACCAGCTCTCCAGCTGGTCGCAGTGCTGGGCGCCGACGCCACTGCCCGCGCCGCCCAACGTCCGGATCGTGATCGGGACCGAGCTCTGCCCCGCGGTCATGTAGCGCCACTTCGCCGCCGTGTTGTGGATCGGGTCCAGCGCCAGCGTGATGAAGCCCATCAGCATCACCTCGACGACGGGTCGCAGGCCCGCCTGCGCGGCGCCGACCCCGGCGGCGACGAAGCCCTCCTCGGCGATCGGGGTGGACCGGACGCGCTCGGTCCCGAACTTCGTCGACAGGCCGGCGGTCGCCTTCCAGACCCCGCCGTCCTCCGGGTCGGCGATGTCCTCGCCCATCAGGAAGACCGAGGGGTCGGCCGCCAGGGCGTCGTGCATGGCCAGGTTGACGGCCTTCACGAAGTTGATGTTCTTCTGGGCCGTGCCGCCCATGGGGCCTCCTCGCTACTCGATCGTTCCGATCTCGGTACCGACCGGATAGGACTCGCCGGCGGTCGCGGCCTGGCGCAGCACACCGCTTGCCGGAGCGGCGATCTCGTTCTCGACCTTGTCGCTCTCGAGGAGGTACAGCGGATCACCGGCGGCCACCGTGGCGCCGTCGTCGACGAGCCACTCGGTCACCGTGCCCTCCTCCATCGTCCAGCCGAGTTTGGGAATATTGATCGGCGAACCCACCGTCATGCCTTTCTGAGCAATTCGACTCGACCGGACATTAATTTCCGGCAAACCGATGCTAGGACGTCCAACTATCCACGTACCCTAACTCGCGTCCAGCGATTGTCAACGGCAGGTTTCCGGGTCGGAGCAGCAAAAATCACATGGTGATCGAGCCGCGATGCTGGAGTCACAATGCGATTCGACCGACCGTGGAAGAATGCGAAAGCGTGCTTGACCATCGGTAAGTCGCGTGGTTATCTTGCGGCGCTCATCTCTTTTTCAAACAACGCATTCGTGGGGGATCGCGCGCATCCGAAGGACGCCAATGATGGACGCTCTGAATTCGGTACGAGAAACCGACGATCCCGATCCGGACGACCAGGGCTGGACCGCGCGCCGGGTCGTGTCGCTGGTCTGTCTGGTCATGGTGTGCGAGGGCGTGGGGCTCGGCTACTCCATGATCTCCCTCGGCCTGCCCTCGATCATCGCGCTTTTCCGGACGGACCAGGGTGGGTGGCTGCTACGCGTCGTGTACCTGGAGACCGGGTTCCGGTACGGGCTGTTCCTGGCCGCGGGCATCGCGCTGGTCGCGATCGTTGTCTCGCTGACCGTGCTGAGGACGCGGGACGCGCTCCCCGGGACCGAGCCGGCCGTGGCCGCCGTCGGCTCGTGATCGAGACCCTTTCGCGCCCGCGGGTGACCATTCTCGTCGCGACGCTGTGCCTCGGTGGCACGGTGTCCGCCCTGCAGCAGACGATTCTCGTCCCGGTCCTCCCCAACCTGCCGCGGCTGCTCGGCACGTCGGCGGACACCGTGTCCTGGCTCGTGACGGCGACGCTGCTCGCTGCGGCGGTCGCCACGCCGGTCGCGTCCCGGCTGGCGGACATGTACGGCAAGCGAACGGTGATGCTGTGCTGTCTGGCGGTGATGGTGAGCGGCTCGCTGCTCGGCGCGCTCACCCACGACCTGGTGGGTGCGATCACCGCGCGGGCGTTGCAGGGCACCGGGGTGGCGCTCATCCCGATCGGGATCGCGATCATGCGCGACGAGCTGCCCGCACCCAGGGTGGCGATGGGGGTCGCCCTGATGAGCGCCACGTTGGCGGTCGGCGGTGGTGTCGGCCTTCCCTTGGCGGGACTCATCGTCCAGAACGCGGACTGGCACCTGCTCTTCTGGGTCACCGGCGGCGCGGGGGCGTTGACGCTCGTCGCGGTGCTGGTCGCCGTGCCTCGGTCGCCGATCCGCACGGGCGGCGCGTTCGACTACTGGGGCGCCGGGCTGCTCTCGGTCGCGTTGACCGCGCTCCTGCTGGCGCTGACGAAGGGCAGCCAGTGGGGCTGGACCTCGCCGGGCACCCTGCTGTGCGTGCTGGGCGGCGCGGTCGTGCTCGCCGGGTGGGTTCCGCTGGAGCTCCGGGTGCGCCGGCCGCTGGTCGACCTGCGCATCGCCGGTCGACCGGCCGTACTGCTGGTGAACGTGGCCGCCGTGTTCACCGGGTTCGGGATGTTCGCGAACCCCCTCCTCACCACGCAGATGCTCCAGTCGCCCCTCGGCACCGGGTACGGCCACGGGCTCGACGCGGCGACCGCGGGCCTGCTGCTGGCGCCGACGTCGGTGGCGTTCGGCGCCGCCGCGCCGCTGTCCGCGCTCCTGACCCGTCGGTACGGGGCGGCCACCACGCTGTGCACGGGCGCGCTGTGCATGGGAGTCGGCTACGTCGCCCGAGTCTGGCTGAGCCACGACATCGGCTGGATCATCGCGGTGTCGCTGCTGCTCTCGGCGGGTGCCTCGCTGGCGTTCGGCGCGATGCCCGCGCTCGTCATCCGGCTCGTCCCGGCCAGCGAGACCGCCTCGGCCAACGGCCTCAACGCGCTGCTGCGCTCCGTCGGCACCTCCTCCTCGAGCGCCGTCGTCGCGGCGGTGGCGGTCATCGGCGCCCAGCAGGTCGGCGGTGTGCTGTACCCGGGCTTCGGCGCGCTCCTCGGGGTGTTCTGGGCGGCGGCCGGCGCATGCCTGCTCGCCGCACTCGCGGTTGTCCCGCTCCTGCTTCGCCGCCGGCTGCTGACGCGACCGGACGCGGTATCCCCGTCAGCCGGCGGCACCCGATCACATCGTGACTCGAAGCCTCGGTGCCCGGCCAGATCGTGACCGAACACCGGCTGAAGGAGCGGGCCGTTCACTTGCGCACTAACCTTGTCGCAAGAGGACCGAACACATCGAGGTAGGTATCTTGACGACGTCACCCGGGCTCGCCGCGCGCACCCTCGACCGCTTCTTCGGGCGGCTCAGGAAGTTGCCGCCACCACGCAACGCCTACGTCGTCGAGCGCGGTCTGCGCACACCGACCCGGGACGGTTTCGTATTGGTGAGCGACCATTACGCCCCGTCGGTCCCGGACTCCGACAGCGCCACGATCCTCATCCGCACGCCGTACGGCCGGGGCATGCCGAACGACATACTCTGGGGCCGGACCTTCGCCGCGCGGGGCTACCACGTGGTCCTGCAGAGCTGCCGGGGAACGGCGGGCTCCACCGACACCTTCCAGCCCATGGTGCGAGAGGCCGAGGACGCCCACGACACGGTCGGCTGGTTGCGCGAACAGCCGTGGTTCAACGGAAAACTGGCGACGATGGGCATGTCCTACCTGGCCTTCACCCAGTGGGCGCTGCTGACGGACCCGCCACCGGAGCTGCGGGCGAGCGTGATGATCGCGGGACCGCACGACTTCGGCAAGGCCACCTGGGAGAACGGGTCGTTCGCGCTGGAGACCTTCCTGGGGTGGAGTGCCACCAATAGCGTCCCGTTCGAGCAGCGGCCGAGCCTGTTCCAGCAGCTCGCGGGCAACAGGAAGCGGGCGAGCAAGCTGACGTCCGCGTTCGCGGGCCTGCCCACGGTGGACGCGGGCGACACCGTCCTCAATGGACGTGCGCCGTGGTACCGGGAATGGCTCGAACACCCGGACCTGACCGACCCCTACTGGCGTCGCTACGACTGCACCGATGCCGTGCGGCGGGTCCAGACGCCGACCCTGCTCGTGGGCGGCTGGCAGGACATCTTCGTCGAGCAGACCGTCGAGCAGTACGCGGCCCTGCGGTCCAGGGGAGTCGAGGTGGCCCTGACCCTCGGCCCGTGGACCCATGTCGGCCACGTCCTCAAGGGATCGTCCGTCATCGACAACGAAGCCCTGAACTGGTTCGACCTCCACCTGCGCGACGAGGGACCGAAACGTCCCCAGCCGGTGCACACGTTCGTCACCGGCAGCGACGCGTGGCACGCCGCGCCGGCGTGGCCGCCGATTTCCACCGAGACCACCTGGCAGCCGACCGACGGCGGTCTGCTCGGCACGACCGCCGCGGGCGGCCGGTCGACCTTCCGCTACGACCCCACGGACCCGACGCCCTCGGTGGGTGGCCGGCGGCTCGCCGCCGGTGCCGGTGTGCGGGACAACGCGGACCTCGAGGCACGGCAGGATGTCCTGACCTTCACCACGCCGGCACTCACCGCCGATCTCGAGTTCGAGGGATTCCCGGTTCTCGACGTGTCGTTGAGTGTGGACAACCCCCACGCCGACCTCTTCGTCCGCATCTGCGACGTCGACGGGAAAGGCCGCTCCCGCAACATCACCGACACCCTGGTCCGCCTCGACACCACCATGCCCGTCGGCGAGGTCCAGCACGTCACCGCGCGGCTGGCGCCCTGCGCGCACCGGTTGCGGAAAGGGCACCGCCTCAGGCTGCAGCTCTCCGGCGGCGCCCACCCGCAGCACGCCCGAAATCTCGGTACGGGGGAGTCCCTGTCGACCGGGACCGGCCTGAAAGCCGCCGTCCACACGATCGATCACGATGGCACGCGGCTGACCCTGCCGGTCACCTCGGCAGCCGCGCCGGCCTGACGGTCGGCGGCGGGTCAGGGAGTCACGGCTTGCCGTCGCGGCGGGACGTCGTCAGGCTGGCGTGCCCGCCCTCGCCGATCTCGTCGACGACGCTCACGTCCGGCCCGCCGGCAAGGGAAAGTCGACGCCGGTCACCTCCCGGCCGCGATCCGCGCCGCGTTGCCGTCGAGCCACGTGGTCGTGTCCACCGGCACGTAGTGCGCGGACTCGTCCATGATCCGCGCCCAGTGCTCGGCGACGACCTCCGGTGTGACGTCGGCGCCGGGGTGGACGTAGCCCTCGGTCTCGGCGACGAACAGCCGCGCGTGCCGGCGACCACCGCTGAGGAAGGTCTCCCCGCTGACCGGGCAGGACTCGTGGCAGAGCAGGGAGACGAGCGGCGAGACCAGGGCGGGCGTGCTCCCGTCGAGCACGCCCTGCCCGGACGTGCCGTCGTCATCGCCGCCCGCCAGCCGGGTCGCCGCGACGGGGGCGACGCTGTTGACCAGGATGCCGAGGTCCTTCCCGGTCACGGCGAGCGCCCGGGCCAGCGCGAACACGCCGCCCTTCGCCGTCCCGTACGCGATCAGCGGCGCGGAGCCGAGGATGCCGTGCGACGTGGTCATGACGATCCGGCCGTAGCCGGCCCGGACCAGGTGCGGCCAGCACTCCCGGGTGACGTTGAAGCTGCCGCCCACGTGCACGTCGAAGTAGCGGCGTAGCTCCGAGAGCTCGAGGGCGGGGAACTCGGCGGGGCTGAAGATCCCCGCGTTGTTCACCAGGATGTCGACGCGACCGTAGCTGTCGAGCGCCCGGCCGACGAGCCGGGCCGCCCCGTCGACCGAGGCGACGTCCGACCCGTCGGCGACGGCGTCGCCGCCCGCGGCGCGGATCGCGGCCGCCACCTGCTCGGCCGGTCCCGCGTCGCTTCCGTCGCCCGAGCTCGCGCTCCCGAGGTCGTTGACGACGACGCGGGCGCCGCGCTCCGCGAGCAGCAGCGCGTGGGCCCTGCCGATGCCTCGTCCGGCACCGGTGACGATCGCGACGCGTCCATCGAAACGTAGGGGCTCCATTGGCCACCCTTCGGCACCGTGCGGCCGAGGCCGCTCAATTACCAAGAATTCCTTGCCGCCGAATTCAACCCGCCGCGTCGAACGTCCGTCAAACGGTCGATCACATGGTGACTCAAAACCATGTCTTTTCTCGTATCGTGACCGACGATCGCATTCCCCGAGAATGCTTCTTCCGGACGTGTAGGGTTCACGGCGGGCCCATCAGTTCGCCAATTCGTGTCGCGTCCGAACAATACGCCGTTGTAGGGATGGAGTCCGATGTCAGACACCCATACCACGCACGTCCTCTCGCTGTCCCGAGCCGAGGGTGCGCCGCTCGACCCGCCGCCGCAGTACGCGCGGTTGCGTGCGGAGGCGCCGATCTCGCGGATCTCCGTGTGGGGCGGCCGGGCCACGCCGTGGCTGGTTACCCGGTGGGAGGACGCGCGCACCGTCCTCGCGAGTCCGGGGGTCAGCTCGCAGTCGTCCCGGCCCGGTTTCCCGACTGCCCGCGAGGAGGCCGCGGCGTTGCCGCCGGGGTATTTCTTCGGTCAGGACGATCCGGTGCACGACACGTTCCGCCGTGCGCTGACGCGTGAGTTCATGGTCCGGCGCATCGAGGCGCTGCGCGAGCCCACCACGCGGATCTTCGCGGAGCTGCTGGACGGGATGCTCGCCGGCGGCGGGCCCGCGGACTTCGTCGAGGCGGTCGCGTTGCCGCTGCCGTCGCTCGTGATCTGCGAGCTGCTCGGTGTTCCCTACGCCGAGCACGAGTTCTTCCAGTCGCACTCGAAGGTGCTCATCGACACCGCCGCGGCCGCCGAGGAGAGGATCGCCGCGCACGAGGCTCTCGGTGCCTATCTCCGGCAGCTCGTCGAGGACAGGCGCAGGCAGCCGGCGGACGATCTGGTCAGCAGGCTCGGCGCCCACGTCGAGGCCGGCACCTTCTCGGTGCGGGACGCCGCCGACGTGGGCGCCTTCCTCCTGTTCGCCGGGCACGAGACCACCGCGAACATGATCGGGCTCGGCGTCCTCGCGCTCCTGGCGCACCCGGACCAGCTGCCCCGGCTGTACGCGGGCAAGGCGGAGCTGGCCAACGCCGTCGAGGAGCTGCTGCGCTACCTGACGATCGCGCACACGGGGCTGACCCGGATGGCGCTCGAGGACATCACCGTCGGCGACGTG
This sequence comes from Actinophytocola sp., assembly GCF_036402745.1. Taxonomy (GTDB): domain Bacteria; phylum Actinomycetota; class Actinomycetes; order Mycobacteriales; family Pseudonocardiaceae; genus Actinophytocola. Next base: position 10,439 of record NZ_DASWSJ010000066.1, read on the forward strand.
ACGATCCGCGCGGGCGAGGGCGTGATCATCCTGCTCAACTCGGCCAACCGCGACGCGGACGTCTTCGACGACGCCGACACGCTCGACCTCGCCCGCGCCAACGCCCGCCAGCATGTCGCCTTCGGCTACGGCATCCACCAATGCCTCGGCCAGCCACTCGCGCGTATGGAGCTGCAGATCGTGCTGCCGGAGGTGTTCCGCCGGCTGCCGAACCTGCGGATCGAGCCGGGCCGGGACGTCGCCTTCAAGCAGACCTCGGCGGCCTACGGCCCCAGCTTCATGCCCGTCACGTGGTGAGAGAGAGGAACCAGCGTGCACGTAGCGGTTGACCTCCCGAAGTGCGTCGCCTCGGGGCAGTGCGTCCTGATCGCCCCCGAGGTCTTCGACCAGCGGGACGACGACGGCATGGTCGTCCTCCTCGACGACTCGCCGGCTCCCGAGGACCACGACGGGGTCCGCGAGGCGGCGCTGGTGTGTCCGGCCGCGGCCATCAGGCTGACGGAGTCGTGACGGCCGGCATCGGCTCCGTCCCGGACCGGGTGGTCGTCGTCGGGGCTTCCGCGGGCGGCTTCGCCACCGCCGAGTCGCTGCGCCGGCTGGGCTACGCGGGCGAGGTCACCGTCGTCGGGAACGAGCCGCGTCTCCCGTACGACCGGCCGCCGCTGTCGAAGCGGATCCTGACGGGCGAGCTGGACCCGGACCAGCTGCTGCTCCGCCGGCCCGCGGACGTCGAGGCGCTCGGGCTGGACCTGCGGCTGGGGGAGACGGCCACCGGCGTCGACCTGCCGGGCCGCGCGGTGACCCTGGCCGGTGGGACGACGGTCGGCTACGACGCCCTGGTGGTCGCCACCGGGGTCCGGCCCCGCCGGCTGCCCGGCACCGAGGGAGTGCGCGGCGTCCATGTGCTGCGCACGCTCGAGGACGCGCTCACGCTCAAGGAGCGACTCCGCCCGGGCCGACGTCTGGTCGTCGTCGGCGCCGGGTTCATCGGCGCGGAGGCGGCCGCGGCCGCCCGAGGTCTCGGGCTGGCGGTGACGATGATCGAACCGGCGCCGGTGCCGCTGGCGCACGCCGTCGGCGCGGAGGTGGGCCGCGCGCTGACCCGGGCACACCGGGACCACGGCGTCGAGCTGCGCACCGGGATCACGGTCGAAGGCGTGCTGAGCCGAGGCGGCGAGGTCACCGGCGTCCGGCTGTCGGACGGGTCGGAGGTGGCGGCCCAGGACGTCGTCGTGGGCATCGGTTCGCGGCCCAACACCGAGTGGCTGGCCGACAGCGGCCTGCCCCTCGACGACGGCCTCGTGTGCGACGAGTTCAGCATGGCCGCGCCGCGCGTCTACGCCGTCGGCGACGTGGCTCGGTGGCACAACCCGCTCTTCGGCGCCACGATGCGGATCGAGCACCGCACGAACGCCGCCGAGCAGGGCCTGGCCGTCGCCCGCAACCTGCTCGGCGCCCGGCGCCCGTTCGCCCCGGTGCCGTACTTCTGGTCCGACCAGTACGACCTCAAGATCCAGGCGTACGGGTACTTACGCGGCCACACGGAGGTCGCGATCGTGGACGGCGACCTCGACGCCCGCCGCTTCGTAGCCGCCTACCGCAACGGCGAGCACGTGGTCGGCGTGGTGGCCGTCAACACACCCCCGAAGACCCTGCGCCCGTGGCGCGCGGCGATCGCGGCCCGCCGGTCGTGGAGGTCGGCCGTGGACAGCACGCGGGCGTCGGCCTGAGGACCGGGCTCTTTCCCCGGGCGGCCATCAATACAGTCAAGACAATTACCGATGGTTTCGTACGCCTTGCCCAATGGCCGGTACTCCATTTCGCCCATGCGGTGCGACGGAAGAAGCAGTCGGAGAATGCTGTCGGCAAACCGTCGGTAATCGATCCATTACGGTAAGCACTCCTTTACTCTCTGTCTTCTCAGCGCGCGGAAACTGCCGTACGCTCCACTTCGCCGTCGAAGAATGGGGCTCGGCGGCAACCCGGAACTTACCCCTTGGGGGGAGAATTTGTGCTGCGCTTTTGCGGACGCGGTATTGCCGAATGGCGCAGACAATGACGTCTGTTTACCTCTGAAGACTGGCCCGATTGCCCGCCCCGAACTACGCCGGCTGGTCATCGGCAAGGCTCCCGGCCGGTGGCGCTGCCCCGATCGGATCGTCCGCGGCGGAAGGAGGTGGGCAGACATGATCGAGGACAAGCCCTGAACCAGTCACCCGTCGGAGACACGTCTCTGACGCTTGGCGGCGGTCACCCGTACAGGAGACCGCGAGGCGTGCGGGGACGCGACAACCGTCCCCGCACGCCTCCCATCATGCCGCCCGACCGTCGGCCGTGCGCAGGAAAGGGAGCTGCCCGATGCGCCTACCCGGGCTCGCCATTCCGCGGGAAAGCCGGTTGCTGGCGTTCATCGGCCTCATCGACGCCATCGGCACCGGGTTGTACATCGCGGGCTTCGCGGTGTTCTTCACCCGCAGCGGCGGCCTGAGCGCCGCCGAGGTCGGTGTCGGGTTCACCCTCGCGAGCGCGTGCGGGCTGGTCACGCTGACCCCGATCGGCATGCTGGCGGACCGGATCGGACCGCGGGCGGCGTCCATCCTGCTGCACTACTGGCGCGGCGTCGGGTTCGTCGCCTTCGCGTTCGTCCACGACTTCGCCACCTTCCTGGTGGTGTCGTGCTTCGTCGGCATCCCGACCAGGGCGATCGACCCGGTCAGCCAGCTGTACGTCGACCGGCACATCGGCAAGGACCTGCGCATGCGGGTGATGGCGGTGATGCGAGTGGTCTACAACATCGGCTTCGCCATCGGCGGCCTGCTCACCACGCTGATCCTCGTCGTCGACACCCGGCCGGCGTTCCTCATGATCGTGCTGGGCAACGGAGCCACGTTCCTCCTCGCCGGTCTCCTGCTTGCGAGGGTGCCACTCCTGGCCGACGACCCGCCGGGCCGCAAGACGGCGCGCGGATGGCCGCGGTCGCTGCGCCAGGGCCGGTACCTGATCGTCACCGGGCTCAACGCGGTGCTGATGCTGCACGTCTCCGTGCTGACTCTCGGCATCCCCCTGTGGGTGACGACGCGGACCGACGCGCCGGTAGCGGTCGTCGCGCCGCTGGTGGTGCTGAACACGGTGCTCGTCGTCCTGCTGCAGGTCCGGCTCAGCCGGGGCACCGAGACAAGGGAAGGCGGGGTCCGGGCGCTGCGCCGCTCGTCGCTGTCGTTCGCCGCCTGCATGGTCGTGCTGGCGCTGTCGGGCCTGTTGAACCCGGTCGGTGCGGTGATCGCGGTGGTCGCCGCCACCGTGCTGCTGACGTTCGGGGAGCTGTGGCACTTCGCCGGCCGGCTGTCCGTGTCCTACGCGCTCGCGCCCCGGGACCGGCAGGGCGAGTACCTCTCGGTGTTCTGGCTCGGCTCCGCCGCCGCGCTCATGGTCGGCCCGGTGCTGATCACGGCCGGGATCATCGAACGGGGGCCGTACGGCTGGCTCGCGCTGGCCGGTGTCTTCCTCGCGACAGGCGTCCTCATCAGGCCCGCCGTCGAGGCGGCCGCGAAGCAGTTGGAGACGGAGCACCCGCCGGCTGACCCGGACAGCACTCCGGATGACGCGCCGGCCGGCCGAACCGAGCCCGCGGGCCGGAACTGAGGTATGAGGTGGCGAACGATGCGAGGTTCTGAGGTGCCGCGGGGCACGCTCGTGGACCGGGTCCTGGTCGCGTTCGAGGGGGAGGGGTCCGGCGAAGGCGAGCTGGCGTTCGGCCAACTCGGTCTCTGGCAGTCGATCGCGAAGTCGGGCACGAAGACGGTCGCCTACGTCGCCGAGGCCGATCCCGGCACGACCGTCGACGCGGTCGCCGACATGCTCGGCTTCATGGTCGGCAGGCACCAGTCGCTGCGCACCCACCTGCTGCTCCGGGAGTCCGGGCCGCCGCGCCAGCGGGTGTCCACGACCGGCGAGATCCCGCTCGTCGTCGTGGCCGCCGGGACGGACGACCCGGCCGAGGTCGCCGAGGCCCTCTCGGCACACTGGCAGGTCGTCCCGTTCGCCTTCGAGACCGAGTGGCCGGTGCGGATGGGCGCGGTCGTGGCGGGCGGCGCGGTCACGCACGTGGTCACGGTCATCCTGCACACCTCGATCGACGCGTTCGGGCTGAGTGCTCTGGCGACCGACATCGGCGCGCGCGACCCGCAGACGGGCGCGCCCGCCGGACCGGTCACGACGCTCCCGCCGCTCGCGCAAGCGGCCAGGGAGGCGACACCGGCCGGGCGGCGGCAGAACCAGCAGTCGCTGCGGTACCTGGAGCGGGTGTTGCGCACCGCGCCCACCCGCCTGTTCGGCGAGCCACGCTACGACGGCGAGCCGCGCTTCGAGATGCTTCGCTACCGGTCGCGCGCGATCGGCATGGCCATCCACGCGGTCGCCGCACGGGAGCGCGTCGACGACTCGCCCGCGCTGCTCGCGTCCTTCGTCGTCGGCGTCGGCCGGGTCGCCGGCGTCAACCCGGTGGTGACGATCGTGTTGGTGAGCAACCGGTTCCGGCCGGGTTACGCCGACTCGGTCAGCGCACTGATCAAGGTCAGTCCCTTCGTGCTCGATGTCGCGGACCTCACCATGGGCGACGCGGTCGCCCGGGCCGCGAGCAGGGCGCTCAACACGTACAAGAACGCCTACTACGACGCCTACGAACAGGACGAGGTGGTCCGCCGGGTCGAACGCGAGCGCGGCGAGGAGCTCGACCTGTCGTGCTACTACAACGACCGCAGGCAGCGGGACCGGGTGCACGCCGGGGTGGCGCCGCCGACGGCCGACGAGATCCGCGCCGCGCTCGCGGACAGCGAACTGTCCTGGAAGCAGGAGGCCGACGTCCCGAAGGCCAAGCTCTACCTGCAGCTCGACGACCCGCCCGGTGCCGTCGAGCTGGTGCTGTCCGCGGACGGGCGGTACTTCTCCCGCGCGGACCTGGCCACCCTCGCGCGGACGATCGAGGAGGCGGCCGTGCAGGCGGCGATCGAGCCGGAGACGCCGACCGGACTCGTCCGGCCGGCCGCGGCGGGCGCGGCCCGGTGACAGTGGTCCCCGCTCAGCTTGTTGTTTCGCGTCGCGGTGCCCCCCGCCCGGTTCTCCCGTAAGCGGCCCGCGGCCGTCGAGAACATCGAAGAGGAAATCCCGCCGTCCGTGTCGAACTGAACCCCGGCCGCTCGACGCGTGGGTGACAGCAACCGGATCAACTGGGGAGATTCCCATGACCACCGTAGTTTTCGATATCAGCATGTCGCTGGACGGCTACGTCACCGCGGCGCACCAGACCGCGGCCGAGCCGATGGGCAAGGACGGCCTGGTGCTGCACGACTGGTGGTGGGATGGCGACCCGGCCAGCCAGGAGCTGAGGACGGCGACCCAGGAGCGGTACACGGCGTATGTCGCGGGCCGCACCACCTACGACCACTCCCTGCCGTGGTGGCAGGCGGACGGACCGAGCGGGCGGCGGCCCGTGTTCGTCGTCACCCACGAGGCGCCGGCGCGGAGCCCGGAGGGTGGCGTGTACGAGTTCGTCACCGGTGGCATCGAGGAGGCGCTCGAGCGCGCCAAGGCGGCCGCGGGCGGCGGCGTGGTCGAGGTGATGTCGGCCAGTCTCGCGCGGCAGTTCATCGAGGCGGGCCTGCTCGACGAGATCGTGCTCCACGTGGTCCCGGTGCTGTTCGGCGGCGGCACCCGGCTGTTCGACGACCTGAAGATCGACCACACCCGGCTCGAGCAGATCGATGTCGTCCGCACCGCGCTGGCGACGCACCTGCGCTACCGCGTGGTCAAGCCGGAAAACACCGCCGCGTGAGTTACCCGAATTGTCCGCTCGTTGACGATTCGCAAAGTTTGTTCGTGCTCATGGCGTCGCCGGTGAGGCCCTTGTTTGCCCGGTGTTCGGCCAGACGTCTTCCGGTCGCGGTCGCGTAGTGGCACAGTCACTAACGGTCAGTTTCCTCCGCGATGGGAGCGTCATGCGTTTTCTGAGGCTTGTGGTGCTCGCGATGTTGCCGGTGCTCGCCGCGGCCTGCCTTTCCGCGGGGGCATCGGCGGCCGCCGGGGTGCCGAGGCCGGACCACGTGGTGATCGTGGTGTTCGAGAACCACCAGCAGCCGCAGGTGATCGGGAGCCCCAGCGCGCCCTACATCAACTCGCTCGCCCAGGGCGGCGCGAACTTCACCCAGTCCTACGCGGTCACGCACCCGAGCCAGCCGAACTACCTGGCGATGTTCAGCGGCGGCACCCAGGGCATCACCAACGACTCCTGCCCGCACACCTTCACCGCGGCCAGCCTGGGCAAGCAGCTGCTCGACGCGGGACTGAGCTTCGCCGGCTACTCCGAGGGCCTGCCGTCCACCGGGTACACCGGCTGCACGTCCGGGCGCTACGCCCGCAAACACGCGCCCTGGGCCAACTTCAGCAGCGTGCCCACGTCCGCGAACAAGCCGTTCACCGCGTTCCCCTCGGACTTCACCCAGCTGCCGACCGTGTCCTACGTGATCCCCGACCTGTGCAACGACATGCACGACTGCTCGGTGAGCACGGGGGACACCTGGCTGAAGACCAACCTGAAGGCATACGCGGACTGGGCCAAGACCCACAACAGCCTGCTGGTGGTCGACTTCGACGAGGACGACTTCACCACCAGCAACCGCATTCCCACGGTGTTCTACGGGCAGCCGGTCAAGACCGGTACCTACCCCGAACGGATCACGCACTACAGCGTGCTGCGCACGATCGAGGACATGTACAACCTCACGCACCTCGGATCCGCGGGCAGCGCGACCACGATCACGAGTTGCTGGCAGTAGCCGCGGCCACTTCGGGCAACATGAGTTCCTCATGCCCGGAGAGTTAGGTCGTCACAATGAGCACGCCAAGAAATGCACGGCCACGTGCGTTCTTTTACCTTGGGTGTTGGTGTGCGGATAACTGCCGTCTCAGCGGTGGTTGTGTCAGCATCGAGTTCTGGATGATTGTGGATGGTAGAAGAAGGTGCGTCATGACCGTTCTCGAGGAGATGGGACTTGTGATGCGGGCCGTACCAGGTCCACGCGCGTCGGTCGAGGACGTGGCCCGCTGGTACGAGCAGAAAGCGCGCCTGCTGGAGCACATCGCCGCGGCCGGCGGTTCGGACGCCCGCCGGGTACTGAGCCAGGCCGACGCCGCACATCGGCACGCCGCGACTCTTCTGGCCACCTCTCTTACCCGCGGCTCGAC
>NZ_DASWSJ010000067.1:0-26683 GCF_036402745.1 Actinophytocola sp.
CTGGCCGCGGTCACGGCGCAGCCGGATCCGGACCTGGTCACCGAACAGATGCTGCTCCCACGATCGGACGAACCACAGGCATTGCCCTACCGCCGGGAATATCAGGCGGGGTAAAGTCCGTTTATGCTCGCATGCGGCGCCACCGCCGACACGCCACCGGGACCCATCCCGGGCACGCCGCACCGAACTGGAGCATCCATGAGCCGGTTCCGTCTGGACGCCAGCGTCCTGCCCGGCGCCTCGACCATCGCCGCGCTCGCCGATCCACCGGAAGCCGACTGCGCCCCACGCGAGGGCAGGCCTCCAGGACCTGGCCGCCCCACAGCACGCCGAGGCTCGGACGCCGCCCGCCACGCCGGCCGCGCCTGGCCGCCACGTGACAGACGCGGCGGAAATCAGTCACCGCACAAGAAGGAAGGAAATTTCGGTGATGTCAACTAAGAACTCCACACCAAGCGATGCCACAGCTCCCGGGAAGCGCAAGACCTCCATCAAAGGACTGCCGGACCGGAGCGTGACCCTGCGACTGACACCGATCGAGCAGCTCGACCTGTCCGGCAAGAAACTGGCCGTCATCGGCGGGACCAACGGCCTCGGCCGGGCCATCGCACAGCAGGCCTTGGCGCGAGGCGCGGACGTCACCGTGGTCGGGCGCAGATTTCGCGACGCTCCGGCTGCCCGGCTGACCTTCGTGGCGGCTGATCTGTCATCGATGAGCGAGGCCACCCGCGTGGCCCGCGAGCTCCCGGCGGAGTCCTTCGACGTCGTGCTCCTCACCACGGGCATCATCGCGGCCAAGACACGAGAAGAGACGCCCGAACAGGTCGAGCGGGATGTGGCGATCAGCTACCTGAGCCGTCTCGCGATCCTACGAGGGCTCGGTTCCCGACTCGGATCAGCACGCGAAACCGGCGCTCCCCGGCCACGCGTCTTCGTCATGGGCTCCCCCGGTACGGGCAACCTCGGCGACCCCGGTGACCTCAACTCCGAGAAGGCCTACCGATCCATGGTGGCGCACGCCAACACGGTCGCAGGGAACGAGGCCCTCGTGCTCGGCGCGAAGGACAGGTTCCCCGGCCCCGCGTTCTTCGGCCTGGCCCCCTACCTCATCAAGACCGACATCCGGAGCAACCTCCTGGGCGAAGGCAGCATCGCCCACAAACTGGTCGAGACCGCTGTCGGCCTCGTGATGCAATCTCCAGAGACCTACGCGAAGCGGATCGTGCCGCTCCTGTTCGCCCCGGAGCTCGAAGGTCGGACCGGGCTCATGTTCGGCCACAAGGCCCAACCGATCCTGCCCACCCAGGGCTTCGACGAGGCCTACGTCGATCGCTACCTGTCAGCCTCCGAGACCCTCTTGCGACAAGCGCTCACCCGACCGCGACCGGGCGGCACCAGGCCCGACCAACCACCACACTCACCGACACCCTGAGCCGGCGAGAACCGGCAGCCGATCAAACCGCTGCGCCTGACGGCACGTCGCATGCGCAGCGCCAGGGAAGGCGGCCCCGCCGTGGCGGTGAACGACCCAGCGACCCCCGGCCCCGATCCGGCGATCACGCTGCTTGATCGAACCTACGGCCGGGGCAGGACCGCCAAGGCGGTCTCGGCGATCGCGCGTAGCTTGGCGGGGCTGCGGCCGCCCTTGCCCAGCGCTTCGATCCCGCGAAGCACGGCCAACAGGAGTCCGCCGAGACGGGCGGCGTCCTGATCCGGGCTGATGTCGCCGGCCCGCTGCGCTGCCGCGACGCAGGACGTGATCAGCTCGTCGAGGTCGTCGAGCGTCTTGCGGGCCCGTGCCGCGACGGCCGGATCCTGCCCAGACAGCTCGGCGGCGCCCTTGGCCAGCAGGCAACCGCGCAGGCGGGCGTCCGCCCCGGTGACGTCCGCCATCGCCAGCACATGTGCGCGCAGCCGCTCGTAGGCCCCGGCGTCCGGGCCGTCGAGCGCCCGGCGCACGGCCTCGGTCACGCCGACGCAGTAGTCGTCGAAGACCCGTAGGAACAGTTGGTGCTTGTCACCGAAGGCGCCGTAGAGGCTGCCCTTGCCCAGGCCGGTGGCCGCGGCGATGTCGTCCACGCGCGCCGCTGCGTAACCGGTCGACCAGAACAGGTCTCGGGTGACGCGCAGGACCTCGTCCTGATCGAAGCTCCGTGGTCTCGCCATGCCTCGATCGTACAAATTCTTTACTGGTTCGTCCAGAACGTGCTACGTTCTGGACGAACCGGTAAAGAACCGGCCATCCGCCGCACGATCCGCCACCAGCACAGGAGCAGGCATGACCAGCACACTGCGGAACAAGACAGCCGTCGTCACCGGTGGCGGCACCGGCATCGGACTCGCCATCGCCACGCGGTTCGCGGCCGAGGGCGCGTACGTCTTCGTCACCGGCCGCAGGAAGGACGTCCTCGACGCCGCGGTGGCCGAGATCGGCGGGAACGTCGAAGCCGTCCGCGCCGACTCGTCCAGCCTCGCCGACCTCGACACGCTGTACCGCACCGTGCGCGAGCGCCGGGGCGGCGTGGACGTGCTGGTGGCGAACTCCGGCGGCGGCGTTCGCGCGGTCCTCGGCGAGATCACCGAGGAACAGTTCGACGCCACCTTCGCCACGAACGTCAAGGGCGTCGTCTTCACCGTGCAGAAGGCACTTCCGCTGCTCAACGAGAAGGCCTCGATCATCCTCACCGGTTCCACGACCTCGGTCAGGGTCGGCCCCGGACAGAGCATCTACGCCGCCACCAAGGCCGCGGTCCGCAATCTCGCCCGCGGCTGGGCCGTCGATCTCCGGGGGCAGGCCATTCGCGTCAACGTCCTCAGCCCCGGTCCGACCCGGACGCCGGGCCTGCTCGGAAACGCCGACCCCGAACGGCAGCAGGCCATGCTGGAGTCGTTCGCGGCGGTGGTTCCGCTCGGTCGCGTCGGTGAGCCCAAGGAGATCGCTGCTGCCGCGACATTTCTGGCCTCCGACGACGCCAGCTTCGTCAACGGCATCGAATTCTTCGTCGACGGCGGCCAGGCACAGATCTGACCTCTCCGCAGGCCGCGCTTGGCCGCGATGGTGGCACGCCACGGGGTTAGGCAACACACTCACGCCAGGACGAGGCCGGCGATCCGCGCGAGCTTCACCGCGTCACCGGAGACGAGCATCGTCGTCACGAGCGACTTCTCCCACGCCGCGAGCTCGTCGGCGATCTTCGCCTCGGGCCCGACGAGCGCGACCTGCTCGACCATGCGCAGGGTTACCGCCGCGGCCGCCGCGTCCTTTCGCCCGGCCAGGTAGAGACGTTGGATCCGCGCGCACTCGGCCTCGAACCCCATCCGGGCGAACACCTCGTAGTGGAAGTTCGCCCCCTTGGCGCCCATGCCGCCGATGTACAGCGCCAGCATCGGGCGAACCCGGTCCGCGGCCGCCTCGACGTCGTCGTCGATCTCCACGCTCACCCGGCAGGTGACCTCGAAGTCCCCGGCCGAACGCCGCGCTCCCGGGCGTGCGAACCCTTCGGCGAGCGCGGCCCGGTAGTGCTCGTCGGCGTGCGGCGAGTAGAACATCGCGAGCCAGCCGTCGGCGATCTCGGCGGCCATGGCCACGTTCTTCGGCCCCTCGGCGGCGAGGTAGATCGGCAGGTCCGCGCGAACCGGGTGGAGGGTGGACCGGATCGGCTTGCCCAGCCCGGTTCCGCCCTCGTACGGCAGCCGGTAGTGCTCGCCGCTGAACTCGGCCTTGTCGCGCCGGATGATCGTGCGCAGGATCTCGACGTACTCGCGGGTCCGCGCGAGCGGAGTGGCATACGGCTGGCCGTACCAGCCCTCGACGACCTGCGGCCCGGAGGCACCGAGGCCCAGGATGAAGCGCCCGCCGGTGAGATGGTCCATCGTCATGGCCGCCATCGCGGTGGCGACCGGGGTACGGGCGGCGAGCTGGACGATCGACGTGCCCAGCTTGATCCGCGAGGTCGAGCTGCCGTGCCAGGCCAGCGGCGTCAGCGCGTCCGATCCGTACGCCTCGGCCGCCCACATCGAGTCGTAGCCCAGGCGCTCGGCGGCCGCCACCGTCTCGGCGAGTTCGGGCGGCGGACCGGCGCCCCAGTAGCCGAGCGCGAGCCCGAGCTTCACGCGACGACCCGTTCGAAGACCACGGCGAGCCCCTGGCCGCCGCCGATGCACAAGGTGGCCAGGCCGTAGCGCTGCTCGCGGGTGTGGAGCTCCCGGGCGAGGGCACCCACCATGCGGGTGCCGGTCGCGCCGACGGGATGCCCGAGCGAGATGCCCGAGCCGCGGACGTTGACGCGCTCCAGGTCCGCGTCGGTGAACTTCCACTCGCGCAGCACCGCCAGCGCCTGGGCGGCGAAGGCCTCGTTCAGCTCGATCAGGTCCATCTCGCTCAGCGAGAGACCGGCCCGCTCGAGCGCGATCCTCGACGCCGGGACCGGCCCGATCCCCATCCGGGCGGGCTCGACCCCCGCGAGGCCCGCGGAGACGATCCGCACCAGCGGGCGCAGCCCGAGCGACTCGGCCCGCTCGCGCGTCGTCACCACGCACAGTGCGGCGGCGTCGTTCTGGCCGCTCGCGTTGCCGGCCGTGACGGTGGCCTCCGGGTCGACCGCGGCGCGGATGGGGCGAAGTCGCGCGAGCGACTCGACGGTGGTGTCCGCGCGCGGGTGCTCGTCCCGGTCGACCACCAGCTCGTCCCTCCGCGTCCGGACGGTGACCGGGATGATCTCCTCGGCCGCCGCGCCACTCTCGATCGCCGCGACCGCGCGCCGGTGCGAGAGCACCGCGAGCTCGTCCTGCTCCGCGCGGCTGATCCGGTACTCGCGGCGCAGGTTCTCCGCGGTCTCGAGCATGCCGCCGTCGACGGGATGCAGGCGGCCGCCCGCGGTCACCCGGCCGCGTTCCAGGCTGTCGTGCAGCTGGGCGCCGCCGGCCCGCGCGCCCCATCGGATGTCGTGGGAGAAGTGGGCGGCGTTGCTCATGCTTTCCACCCCGCCGGCGACCACGACCCGCGCGTCGCCCGCGGCCACCGCCCGGCCCGCGGTCAGCACGGCCTGCAGTCCCGAGCCGCAGCGCCGGTCGATGGTCAGGCCGGGGACGGTGACGGGGAGGCCGGCGTCGAGCGCGACGACCCGGCCGATGGCGGGCGCCTCGCTCGTGGGGTAGCAGTGACCGAGCACGATGTCGTCGATGAGCTCGGGGTCCAGGTGGGTGCGGTCGAGCAGGCCGCGCAGCGCCTGCGCGCCGAGCTCGGCCGCCGGGACGGGCTTGAGCGAGCCGCCGTACCGGCCGACGGGGGTGCGGACGGGCTCGCAGACGACGACGTCGGGCACGGCTGACTCCTTGGCGTGGTGGCTCACATCAACCGTCCGCCGGTGACCTCGGTGACGGTTCCGGTCAGGTAGCTGGACAGGTCGCTGACGAGGAACAGGGCGACGTCGGCGATCTCGTGCGGCTCGCCGACCCGGCCCAGCGGGATGCGGGTCACCGCGCACCCCGGAGCAACTGCCTGGCGATGACGACCTTCTGCACCTCGCTGGTTCCTTCGTAGATCCGGTACAAGCGTGCGTCGCGGTAGAACCGCTCGGCCGGCACGCCGTGGACGTAACCCATGCCGCCGTGGACCTGCACCGCGCGGTCCGCGACCCGACCGACCATCTCGCTGCAGAAGAGCTTCGCGGCCGACGGCGCGAGCCGGCGGTCCGACCCGTCGTCGTAGGCGGCAGCGGTGGCCAGCACGAGCGCCCGGCCCGCGAGCAGGTCGGTCTGGGAGTCGGCGAGCAGCGCCTGAACCTGCTGGAACTCGCCGATGACGGTGCCGCCCTGCTTCGCGGCGGCGGCGTAGCCCACGCTCTCCTCCACGAGGCGCGACGCCATGCCGACGCAGCACGCCGCGACGTGCACGCGTCCCTTGGCCAGCGAGCGCATCGCCGCCGAGAAGCCCTCGCCCTCGACCCCGACGAGCCGGGCCGCGGGCACCCGCACGTCGGTGAAGAACACCTCGGCCGTCGTCGAGCCCCGCTGCCCCATCTTCTTGTCCCGGGGACCAACGCGTACGCCCGGCGTGTCCGTGTCGACGACGAAGGCGGACAGGCCCTTCGCGCCCGATTCCGGCGTGCCGGTGCGGGCGAAGACGACCAGCAGGTTCGACCAGTTGGCGTTGGTGATGAAGCGCTTCTGGCCGTTGATGACGTAGTCGTCCCCGTCCCGGACGGCCCTGGTGCGCAGGCCGCTGGGGTCCGATCCCGCCTCGGGCTCGGTGAGGGCGAAGGAGGCCACGTACTCGCCGCGGGCGAGCTTCGGCAGGAACGCGCGCTTCTGCTCCGCGGTGCCGAGGTTGACCAGGACCTGGCCGGCGATGCCGTTGTTGGTGCCGAACATGGAGCGGAAGGCCGGCGTCGTGTAGCCGATCTCCATGGCCAGCCGCGCGTCCTCGGTCGCGGTGGCACCGAAGCCCCCGTACTCCTCGGGCAGCGCGTAGCCGAACAGGCCCATCGAGGCCGCCGCTCGGCGGATGCGGTCCGGGATGGCGTCGGTGTCCTCGATCTCCTCCTCGGCGGGCACGACCTCGTCGCGCACGAACCGCCGGACGGCGTCGAGGATCTGCTCGAAGTCGGACGATTCCATCCCTACCCCAGCTTCTCGTGTGTATATGGACGGCGGTACCCATCGTTCACGTGCGGGCCTCGCGCCGCAGCTCGCGCCTGAGCACCTTTCCGCTCGCGCTGCGGGGCAACTCCCCCACCACGGACACGGTTCGCGGGACCTTGAAGTTCGCCAACCGTTCCCGGGCCCAGGCCACGATGTCCTCGGCCACCACCTCGGCCCCATGTCGCGGTATCACGAACGCCCTGGGCACCTCGCCGAGCCGCGCGTCGGGCACACCCACGACCGCCACCTCGGCGATGGCCGGGTGACGGGCCAGGACCTGCTCGACCTCCGCGGGCGACACGTTGAACCCGCCGACGATGAACAGGTCGTTCAGCCGGTCGGTGATCTTGAGATTGCCCCGCGCGTCGAGGGTGCCGACGTCGCCGGAGTGCAGCCAACCGTCGGCGTCGATCGCCTTCGCGGTCGAGGCCGGGTCCTCCCAGTAGCCCGGGGTGACGTTGGCGCCGCGGATCAGCACCTCGCCCGGCTCACCCGCGCCGACGTCGTGCCCGTCGGGATCGACCACGCGCAGCTCGACGCCGGGCACCGCACGGCCGTTGGTGTTGGCGATGGTCTCGGGCGAGTCCGTCTCGCGGCACATGGTCGCGGTACCGATGCACTCGGTCATGCCGTAGGCCGTCACGAAACGGTCGAAGGGGAGCTCGGTCCGGGCTCTCTCCACGAGGGCCACCGGCACGACGGCGGCACCGGTCGCGGCGACCCGCAAGGAGCTGAGGTCGTACTTCTCCTTGTCCGGGTTCTCCAGCAACGAGTAGTAGACGGTCGGCGGCCCGTTCATGACCGAGACTCGCTCCCGCTCGATCAGGCGCAGCGCGTCGGTCGCGTCGAACACCGCCATGGGCACGATCGTGAGCCCGTACATGAGGCTCACGAGCATGCCTGCCTTGTTGCCGCCGGTGTGGAAGAACGGCAGCGTCACCAGGTACCGGTCGCCCTCGCGCAACCCCCACACCTCGCCGTAGGCGCGGTAGAGGTCGAGCGCCGCGCCGTGCGGAATGGTGACGCCCTTGGGCGGCCCTGTCGTGCCCGAGGTGAAGATGATCTCCGACAGGTCGGCGGGCCGCACCGCCGCGGCCGCCTCCCGCGCCGCCGCGAGCGGCACCGACGCGCCGCCCGCGACCAGGTCCGTCCAGCCGAGCACCGCCGAGCCGTCCTCGGCCCGGCCCTCGTTCAGGTCCACGACGGGGAGGCCGGCGAGCGCCTCGCCCACCTGGTCACCCTCGACGGGGTTCGCGACGGCGTCGGCGTACCCGTAGCCGAGGAAGCCGTCGTCGACGAACACCGCCGACGCGCGGACCCGGGCGAGGATCGCGCGGGCCTCCATGCCCCGGTACCGCGTGTTGATCGGCACCACGACCGCACCCGCCGCGTGGAGGCCGAGCGAGGCGACGACCCACCGGTAGGAGTTGGGTGCCCACAGCCCGACCCGGTCCCCGGCGCGGATCCCCAGGGCGAGGACGCCGCGCGCGACCTCCCAGACCGCCTCGGCCAGCCGCTCGTAGGTCAGCTCGACATCGCCGTCGCGGACGGCGACCGCCGTGGCGAAACGTCGCGCGCTGGCGTCGAGCATCGCCGGGATCGTCGTCGGCCGGGGGGTCGCGGTCACGATCACCGGCCCCCGAACGTCGGCTGACGCTTCTCGACGAAGGCCTTGAGTCCCTCGCGGAAGTCGGGGCTGCGCGAGGAGAGCTCCAGCGCGTAGGCCTCGCTGTCCAGCTGGTCGCGCAGCCGCGCCTCCGCCGCGCTGTTGATCAACCGTCTGGTCAGTCCGAGCGCCACGGTCGGTCCGGCGGCGAGACTGGTGGCGAGCTCGCGTGCCTCGGCCTCGGCCCGCCCATCGGCGGCCACCTCGTGGACGATTCCCCACTCCGCCGCCACGTCGGCCTCGAGCCGCTGGCCGAGCATCAGCAGGCGGCGGGCCCGAAGCGGCCCCACCGCGCGGACCGCCAACCACGTCGCCCCGCTGTCGGGCGTCATCCCACGGGCGACGAACGGCTCCCAGAACGTGGCCGTCCGGTCGGCGACCACGAAGTCGCTGGCGAGCACGAACTGCATCCCGATACCCACGGCGTAACCCGAGACACCACTCACCACGGGCACCTGGAGCTCGCACAGCTGCACGATGAGCCGGTGGGCCTGGGAAGGAAGCCTGCGCTGGATCGCGCCGGTACGCGGGCGCTCGCCACCGTCGACGTTGCGCTCGACGATGTCGAAGCCGCTGCAGAAGTGCCCGCCGGCGCCGGACAGCAGGACGGCACGCACGTTCTGGTCGTTCTGGGCGAGCTCGAGGGCGTCGATGAGACCGCGCAACGACACGTCGTTCAGGGCGTTGCGCTTACCCGGGTCGTCCAACTGGAGGGACAGCACCCCACCTCGAAGGGAGATCGAGAGCCCGTCGACATCGACATACCGGCTTAACATACAAGCATTATAAAGATGGGATCTTGCCAGCACCACGCTTGCGTGCCCACTCTTACCTATCTATCTTATAAATAATGGGGTGGCCGGGCGCGTCTGGCGCGCGTCCTGACTCGAAGGGGGTGCGGATGAGTTCGACTGTTCCTTCCGACGACGAGTCGCCGGGTGCCGGCACGGCGGACCCGAGCCCCGAGACCTTGCTCAGCCTGCTCACCGAGCTCCCCGCCGCGGACAACGCCGTCGTCCTCCACTCGGCGGGGCGGACCATGTCCCTGCACGCGGTGCGCCATGCCGTCGACACCCTCGCCGGAGCCCTGGTCGAGGCGGGCGTCCGGCAGGGCGTCCCGGTCGGGGGGCTCGTCGGGTCCGGAGCGTCGGGAGTCGTCACCATGTTCGCGGTCTGGGCCGCCGGCGGCGTGTACGTACCGATCAACCGGCGGAGCACCCCCGCCGAGATCGCCCAGCTGATCGGCGAGACACCGGTGGAGCTCCTCGTGGGCGACGCGGACGACCTGGCGCGGCAGACCGTGGACCTCGCGATGGTCCAGTTCGACGCGATCACCTGGCAGCCCACGGTCCTGCGCCCCGTCGCGGCCGCTCCCGCCTCCTACGATCCGGAGGTGGCCCTCGTGCTGCGGACCTCGGGCACGACCGGCCGTCCCAAGGCGGTGCAGCTACGCCACGGCGGCACCCTCGCCGCACTCGACTCGAGCCTGCGCAAGCTCCGCCGCGGACCCACCACGAAGCCCGGCGAGCAGGTGACCCTCCGGGTGAACCTGATCCCGCTGTCACTCGCGCTCTGGGCGGGCATCTTCAACACGCTGTTCTCGCTGCGCGCCGGGTTCGGCGTCGTACTGCTCGACACGTTCACCCCCACCGCGCTCGCCGAAGCCGTGCGGCGGCACCGGATCAAGTCGACGGTGCTGGCCCCGGCCATGATCACGGCCCTGTGCGACAGCGACGCGATCGACTCGATCGAACCCCTGCACATCGTGCGCTCGATCACCGCCCCGCTCTCGCCCGCGACGGCCCGGCGCTTCCACGATCGCTTCGGGGGTCTCGTGCTGAACTCCTACGGGCAGACCGAACTGGGCGGCGAGGTCGTGGGCTGGACCGTCGACGACATCCGCGAGTTCGGCACCGACAAGCTGGGCGCCGCGGGCCGGCCCTACGACGACGTGGACGTGCGCGTCGTCGACGACGCGGGCCGGGTGCTCGAGCGCGAGGAGCAGGGGCACATCCACATCCGCTCCCCCTTCCGGATGCGCGGCTACGCCACCACCGACGGTCCCGGCGACACCCGCGACGACGGCAGGTTCGCCGACGGCTTCATCAAGACCGGCGACATCGGACGGCTCGACGCGGACGGGTTCCTGTGGATCGAGGGCCGGATGAGCGACATGATCAACCGCGGTGGCCTCAAGGTGTTCCCCGACGAGGTCGAGGAGGTCCTGCGCCGCCACGACCGCGTCCGCGACGCCGCGGTCGCCGGGGTCCCCGACCCCCGCCTGGGCGAGGTGCCGCACGCGTGGATCGTGCCGGCGGGGCCGGACGCGCCGAACGCCGAGACCTTGTCCGCGTGGTGCCGCGACCACCTGGCGCCGTACAAGATCCCGGTCGAGTACACCGTGGTCGCGGGGCTGCCCCGCTCCGATGTCGGCAAGGTCCTGCGACGGGAGCTGCGCGCCACCGTGGAACCGTGAGCTCCCGCCACGCGTTAATGATCGTGTCATTGGTGTCTTGGCCATGATGGCCCGCCGGTGAGCGCTAGGCTGTGCACACCTGACGTGAAGGAGAGCACGGATGCGACAGTTGCGCCAACCGCGGCTGGCGGAGATCGTGGCGGCGAAGCTGCGTGACGATATCCTCACCGGCAAGCTCAAGGAGGGCGACAGCCTGCCCCGTCAGGACCAGCTCTTCACCGAGTTCCGGGTCAGCCTGCCCGCGGTACGCGAGGCGATGCGCATCCTGGAGACCGAGGGACTCATCTCGGTGCGGCGCGGCAATGTCGGCGGGGCGGTGGTCCACCTGCCCACGCCCGAGCGCATCGCGCGCACCATCAGCATGGTGTTGCAGACTCGCGACACGACGATGGGCGACGTCAGTGGCGCGCTGCTCACCCTCGAGCCCGCCTGCGCCGCCCTGTGCGCCGCGCGGCCCGACCGCGCCGACACGGTGGTACCCGCGTTGCGGTCCGTCGTCGCCGAGCAGGAGGAGACCTTCGACGATCCCGAGCAGTTCCCCACACACGCCCGCACGTTCCACGAGACGCTGGTCGAGCACTGCGGCAACGAGACCATGATCGTCATAGTCGGGTCGCTCGAGACGATCTGGACGGCGCACGAGTCGACGGTGTGGTCCTCGGCGTCCGTGACCGATGTGGAGTCGGACCAGAGCTCACCGATGGCGCGCAAGTCGCGCCGCGCGGCCCTGCGCGACCACGAGAAGCTGGTCGAGGCCATCGCCGCGGGCGACGAGAAGCGCACGGTGAGCCTGGCGAGCGCGCACCTCGCCGCGACCCGGAAGTCGAGCCTGGAGTCGGCCAAACAGGACACCGTGAACACCAACCTGCTCGACAACATCGACCTGTCCCCGGGCCGGTAGTCCCCCACGAGGTCCGGGTTCCGCCGCGCCTACTGCGAACCACCCGCGGCGTCGTGCAGGATCTGCTCGTCGACGAGCTTCTCGGCCGGGAGCGCGTCGTCGTAGGTGAGCGTGCCGTCGTGGGACCCGAACATCTTCTGCATGTCGGTCAGGGTTCCCGCGTTGACCTTGAGGGTGGGATCGAACGCGTAGAGCCCGCCACCGCTGATCACGTTCCCGGGCACCTTCATGAAGTCGGCGAGTGCCTTGACGATCTCGGGATCCTTGCGCCAGTCGCCTTGCATCCGCGCCGCGGCGCACGCGACCGCCCGCAGGTAGGAGACACCCGTCTCGCGGTTCTTCGCCAGCAGGTTGGGGCCGTACATGATGCCCGAGGTGGTCTCCTTTCCATAGGCGGCCTTGGAGTCGACGAGTGCGGTCGCGAAGCCCTCGGTGACGGCCTTGCGGGTGTAAGGAGCGACGAGAAGGGCGGCGGCGACCCCGCCGTTGCGCAGCGCCTCGGTCATGTCCGGAAGGGACAGTGGCACGACCTCGACGTCGGACAGGGACAGTCCACCCGACTCGAGCGACTTTCCGAGCAGGAACGACGTCGCCGTGCCCACGGTGCCGAGGCTGGCCACCCGCTTCCCCTTGAGGTCGGCGACCTTGGTGACGCCCGCGGCACCGTACAGGCCGCTCGGGGCCGGTTCGTCGCCCGGCGTGTTCACCGAACCGAGCGAGGCCACCATCTTCAGGTTCGCGCCGCGAGCGACCTGGTTGAACATGCCGGCGGACGGCGACCCGACATAGGCGTCGATCTTGCCCGAGGAGAGGAACGCGATCGCGTCCGCGGGGTTGTTGATCGGCTGGAACGTGACGTCGAGCCCGTGGCTCCGGTAGCACCCGAGGGCGTCGGCGACGAACGCGGGAGCCAGCGCGGCGCCCGAGATGTAACCCACCCGGACGCTGCCGTCTCCCCCGCCGCCGGCGGCGGGCCCAGCGCCGCACGCGGCGAGCGTCATGGCACCCGAGAGGACCACCGCGAGCGCGATCCCGCGACGCCGAAGAGCTCCCATCACGACTGTTCCTTTCCTGCTGCGCGAGGACGTTCCTGGCCGCGCTCAGCGATTCCAGGGGGTCAGCACCCGCTCGAGGCCGCGCAGGAGCGCGGTCGCGATGACGCCGATCAGCGAGATCGACACGATGCCGACGAACATGTACTCGGGCACGCCGAGGTTCCAGGAGTTCCAGACCAGGAACCCGAGTCCGGTGTCGGCGGCGACGAACTCGGCGCCGACGATCACGATGACCGCCATGCCCGAGGCGATCCGCATGCCGGTCAGGGTCTGCGGGAGCGCCGCCGGCACGGTGATGTGCCACAGCATCGCCCACCGCGAGGCGTTGCACGACCGGCCCACGTCGCGGTAGCGCGGCGACACGCCGGCCACCGAGTCGATCGTGTTGATCAGCACCACGAAGAAGCAGGTGAGGGCCACGAGCAGGATCTTGCTCGTCTCGCCGAGCCCGAAGACCAGCAGCAGCAACGGCAGGATGGCCAGCTTCGGAATCGTGTACAGCGCGGCGATCGTGGGCTCGAGCGCCGACCGCAGCAGGGCGTTGGACCCGATGGCGAACCCGAGCACCAGCGCGCCCAGCGTGCCCGCCACGTAGCCGAGGACGATCCGCCGCACGCTCGCGACGACGGAGTCGGCGTAGACGCCGTTGCTCAGCAGGTCGCCCCAGCTCGACGCGATCGCGAACGGTGGCGGGAAGTACGGGCTCTCGGCCACACCGGCGCTCGCGAGGCCCTGCCACAGGGCGATCAGTCCAATGGGGACGGCCACGGCGAGGCCACGCTCGAGCAGGCGGCGCCGGAACGCGTAGGCCCGCGGGTCGCGCTCCCGGGCCGACGGCACGATCACGGTGCGGGCCGGCGAGCCGAGCGGGGTCCGCGTGTCCGAGACGTTCGACGTCATGACGCTTGGAGCTCCCTTCGCAGGCGGTGCCAGATCTCGTCGCGCAGCCCGGCGAAGTCCGCGGACGCCCGGATCTCGTCCGGGTCGCGTGGCCGGGCGAAGGGCACGTCGATCACCGAGTCGATCCGTCCCGGTCGGGCGCTCATGACGGCGATGCGGTCGCCGAGCAGCAGCGCCTCGTCGATCGAGTGGGTCACGAACACGACGGTGTTCTGGTTGCGCTGCCACAGGTCGAGCAGCTTCTCCTGCAGGAGCAGGCGCAGCTGGGCGTCGAGCGCGGCCAGGGGCTCGTCCATGAGCAGCAGCTCGGGCCGCAGTGCCAGGGCACGCGCGATGGCGACGCGCTGCTTCATGCCGCCGGACACGGTGTCCGGATAGGAGCTCTCGAAGCCGGTCAGGTCCAGCTGGGACAGCCAGTGGTCGGCCACCTCGCGGGCCTCCCGGCGGCGAAAGCCGTTCTGCAGGAGCGGGAACACGACGTTCTCCCGGATGGTCTTCCAGGGGAAGACGGAGTAGTCCTGGAACACCACCGCGGACAGGGGGCGGCTCGGATCGTCGTGGCGCATCTCGATCCGCCCCGACGAGGGCGACTCGAGCTCGGCCATGACGCGAAGGAGGGTCGTCTTGCCGCAGCCCGACGGACCCAGCAGGCAGAGGAACTCGCCGTCGCGCACGTCCAGGGAGATCCGCGACAGGGCCTCCACTCGCTTCGCCTTCGAGGAGAACACCTTGCCGACGGCCTGGACCGACACCTTGACCCGCTCGTCGTCATGCGTCACGGAGCCAAGCCCTCCCCTTCGAGTGCCGCCTTCGCGGTCTATCTAATCAATCATTATCAAGATAGATGGGTGACGAGGAAGTGGCAACCCACCCACCCCGGGACCCGGATCCCGTCAGGCTTCACCGCCGCGACCGCCGGCGGCGGCGCAATAACATATAATATTGCAATGTTAAGGAGGACACAATGGACGATCGCCCGCCCACGGCGGACCCGGACGCGGCCATCCGCTCCCTCCTCGGGCTCGCCGCCCGGGTGGGGGACGAGGGTGAACCCGACGACTACCGCCGGCTCTACACCCCCGATGCGACCTGGACCATGGGCGACACGAGGCAGGTCGGCGTCGAGCAGATCGTGGCGGCCGCCCGCGAGCGGCGCGCCGAGGGCGTCAGCGGCCCGGGAACGGCGACGCGGCACCTCGTGGTCCCCCTGCACGTCGACGTGACCGCCGACAGCGCCACAGCCGTCTCGTACTTCCTGTTCATGGGCGACACGGCCACGGCGCCCTCGATCAAGCTCTTCGGTACCTACCGCGACGAGCTGGTCCGGACCGCGGACGGGTGGCGGCTCCGCGGCCGCGAGGCCACCCTCGGATGAGCACCGGGACGATGACCACCGAGACAACAGGGTCCGTCGCCGAGTTGCTGGCAGCCGCGGCCGCGGACGCCGCCGACACCGTGGCCCTGCGCTGCGGGGAGGACAGCCTGACCTACGCCGAGCTGAACGCCGCGGTTCGGCGAGGCGCGGCGGCCTGGCACCGGCACGGTCTCGGGGCGGCGGACCGGGTGGCGGTCTGGGCCGTCAACACCCTCGACTGCGCCGTGGCGATGCTGTCCGTCGTGGTCGCCGGCGGCGTGCTCGTGCCGTTGAACCCGCGCTACACCGCGGCCGAGGTGGCCGCGATCCTGCACCGTGCCGGCTGCCGGTTCATGATCGCTCCCGACCACCACCGCGGCCGCCCCCTCGCCGTGGAGGCGGCCGCGATCGTCGCGCCGCACCAGCTGGTCCGCCTCGGCACGGAAGGCCCGGACCACGTCGCCCGGTGGGCGGACCTGGTGGCCGCGGCGCCCGCCGGGACCGGCCCGCCACCCGGCGCCACCGAGCACGTGGTCGTGCAGTTCACCTCCGGCACCACCGGGGCGCCCAAGGGTGCGCTGCTGCGGCAGCAGCCCCTCGTGGCGAGCGCCGCGACGTGGACCCGCAACGTCGGCCTGCGCCGTGGCGACGTGTTCCCGGTGACCTACCCCCTCGCCCACGTCGGCGGCTTCAAGACGGGCCTGATCTCGCCCTTCCACGGCCGCGCGACGGTCGTGCTGATCCCCCAGGTCTCCCGCGCGAGCGTGGTGGACCTGGTCCGCGGGGGCGAGGTCACCGTGCTCAGCGCACCGCCCACGATCCAGGGCTACGTGCTCGACGCACGCAGCTCGGGTCGGCTGCCGGAGAACCTGTCCATCCGCACCGCCGTCATCGGCTCGGCCGTCGTCCCGCCCGACCTCGTCCGGGGCCTCGTCGACGAGCTGGGCGTGCGGGACGTGGTCGTCGCCTACGGCCTCACCGAGGCGACCGGCGTGTGCACGATGACCCGGCTCGGCGACCCGGTCGGGCTCGTGCGCGAGACGGTCGGCGCGCCGATCGACGGGGTCGAGGTCCGGGTCGCCCCGGGCTCGGCCCGGCGGGGTCCCGGTAACACGGGCGAGCTGGAGGTGCGCGGCGCCACCGTGATGACCGGGTACCTCGACGATCCACGCGGCACCGAGGAGGTCCTGCGCGGCGACTGGCTGCGCACCGGTGACCTGGCCTGGATCGGCGAGGACGGCTACGTCCGGATCGTCGGACGGGCCAGGGAGCTCATCCTCGTCGGCGGCTTCAACGTGTACCCGGCCGAGGTCGAGCACGTCCTCACCGAGCATCCCGGCGTGCGCGAGGCCGCGGTGGTGGGCGTCCCGGACGCCCGGCTCGGCGAGGTGCCGGTCGGCTTCGCGGTCGCCGACGAGGTGCGGGGCGAGGAGCTCATCGCCTGGGCGCGCGAGCGGCTGGCGGACTTCAAGGTCCCGCGCCACCTGTGGATTCTCGATGCCCTGCCACGCGGAGCCGTGGGCAAGGTAGCCAAGTCCGAGCTCACCCGGCTGGCCGCCGAACGGCTGGACGCCTAACGAACGCGGCGCACGCCATCGCGGACCCGCCGCACCGCCTCGGCGTGGTCGGGCTGACGCACCGACCAGTCCTGGGCGACCTGCTCGAGGCTCGCGGCCATCGCGGGCTCGGTGAGCGCGCGGCTCAGCGAGAGCACCGACTTGGTCCGCCGCACGAGCTCGCGCGGGCGGCCCGCCGCCCGCGCGGCCATGGCCGAGACGACCTCCAGCAGGTCGTCGTCGGCCACGCACTTCCAGATCAGGCCGCAGCGCTGCGCCTCGGCCGCCGAGATCGACTCGCCGAACAGGATGAGCGCGGCGGCGCCCTGCCGGCCCAACCGCTGCTCCAGGCGCCACAGGTGCCCGCCGCCGGGATGGATGGCCAGGTCGAGGAAGCGCGGGTCGAAGGTCGCACTGCGCCCCGCGACGACGACATCGCAGGGCAGGATGAAGTTGACCCCGGCGCCGATCGTGGGACCGTGGACCGCGGCCAGGGTGGGCACCGGGAGCGCCGCCAACGCCGCGAAACCCCGGTAGACGGCGGTGGGATCGGCCGGCCTGGTGCCCAGTGAGTCCAGGTCGCCGCCCGCCGAGAAGACCGGGCCCTCGGCCCGCAGCACGACCGCGTGCACGCCGCGGTCGGCCCGCACCGCGGCGCAGGCCTGGGTGAGCTGCTCGACGAGCACCTCGTTGGTGCTGTTGCGCCGGCCGACGTCGACCAGGGTGATCCAGGCGACCCGCTCCTCGACCGACAACGTCACGGCCGTTCGTGTTGCCATCGCGCGCTCCCCACCGCATCTGATTCAGGCAAATATTATCAAAGATATAGGTAATAGGAGCAGGCCTGCGGCTCGGTCTCGACCCGGACCAACGCGCCTTCTCCGCGGTCTGCGCGACCTGGCGGGCCTCACCACGACCGGGCGTCTCGACGGCGACCACCACGCGGTCAACGCCCAGAAGATCTGACGAGCGGAGCGATGTGGTCGCGCTGGTGCCTGCTCCTGCTGCGCACCGGGCCCGGCGAGCCGCGCGACACCGCGGCCTGTCGATGCTCGTCGTCGACCTCACCCGCTGCGCGGCACGTCCTTCCACGGCTTGCCCTTGTAGGGGTCGGGCTCCTTGGGCAGGCCGAGCACCCGCTCGGCGATGACGTTCTTGTTGACCTCCGAGGTCCCGCCCTCGATGGTGTTGGCCCGGCTGCGCAGCATCCCGCGCACCTCGTCGGGCATGCCCGCCCAGAACTCGGCCGGCGAGCCGGCGCGGCCGCGCCACGCGATGGCCTCGCCGCCGAGCAGCGACGCCGCGAGCTCCTGGATGCGTTGGTTGAGCTCCGAGCCGTGGACCTTGCCGATCGAGCTCTCCGGCCCGGGCGGGAGGTTGCCCGCCAGGCGCGCGCGGATCCGCTCGTTGGTCCAGGCCCGCGCCTGCTCCTCGCACCACAGCCGAACGATCCGTTCGCGTACCGCGGGCTCGTCCCAGCCGCCCGGCCGGCCCTGCTCGGTGCGCCGGCGGGCCAGCCGCACGAGATGGGCGGCGCCCGCGCCGCCGACCCGGTCGACACCGCCCGAGCCGGCACCCGACACCATCTGGCGTTCACCGCTCAGCGTGGCCTGCGCGACCCTCCACCCCTGACCGACACCGCCGAGCCGGTGGGTGTCGGGGACCCGGGCGCCGGTGAGGAAGACCTCGAAGAACTCGGTCTCGCCGCCCAGGTGGGGCAAGGGCCGCACCTCGACCCCGTCCTGGCGCATCGGGAACAGGAAGTAGCTGATGCCCTGGTGCTTGGGGACGTCGGCGTCCGTGCGGGCCAGCAGCACGCCGAAGTCGGCCTGGTCGGCCCAGGTGGTCCACACCTTCTGGCCGTCGACGACCCAGTCCTCGCCGTCGCGGACCGCCCTGGTGGACAGTGACGCCAGGTCGCTGCCGGAACCCGGCTCGCTGAACAGCTGGCACCAGATCTCCTCGGCGCGCGCGATCGGGCCCAGGAACCGGCGGCGCTGCTCCTCGGTCCCGTGGGCGAACAGGGCGGGCGCGGCGAGGTTCAGGCCGAGCGGGTTCAGCCGCGGCAGGTGGTAGAGGGCGAGCACCGCCTCGGCGGCCGACGCGGCCGCGCGGCTCCACCCCAGGCCGTCGTACGCGGGATCCCAGCTCGCCGCGACCAGGCCCGAGGACCCGAACACCGGGTACCACGCGCGGTAGTCCTCGCGGGTACGCGCTGCCCGCACGGCCCGGCGACCGCCCGCTTCGGCGGCGGCGCGCCAGGGCGCGGGCACGTGTTCCTCGACCCAGGCCCGGACGAGCGCACCCGCCTGCGCGGCGGTGACGTCGGGGCCCGTCGCGGTGATCATCGGGGGCCTGCTTCCTTCGCCGGGCGCGCGGCGCCGGCCGCCGCGAGGGCGTCGGACAGTCCACGCTCCTCGGCACTCCACAACGCGTGCTTGCGTGCCCGGACCACGTCGGGGTCCGCGGCGGCGATCCGCTCCGCGACGCGCTGGGCGACCGCCTCGAGCTCGTCGGCCTCGACCACCTCGCCGACCATCCCGAGCTGCCGGGCGCGCTCGGCATCGAGTCGTTCGTGGGCGCCGGTGAGCACCACCCGCGCCGCGACACCCGCGGCCATCCGGTGCGTCATGCCGACCGCCTCCCAGTTGCTGGCCTGCCCGACGCTGGCATGGGGGTCGAGGAAGGTCGCGTGCCGCGCGGCGATCACCACGTCCCCGTCCACGACGAAGTGCAGGCCGCCGCCGGCGCAGGTGCCGTTGACCGCGACCACGACGGGAGTCAGCACACCCAGATGCCAGCCGGTGAGCCGCAGGTCCGCGTTCCTCGTGCGGCGGCTGGACTCGCGCAGGCTCTCGGGTTCCCGGGCCAGGGCGACCACGTCGAGGCCGGTCTGGAACGCCTTTCCGCGTCCGGTGAGGACGATGCACCGAACCCCGGGGTCGTCGTCGAGCTCGCGCCAGGCGAGCGGCAGCTCGGCCATCATCGCCGCGTCCATCGCGTTGCCCGCATGCGGGCGGTCGAACACGAGCCAGCCCACCGGTCCGCGCCGCTCGACCCGGAGTGTCCGGTACCCCATCGGCCGCCTCCTCGACTCAACCCCCGCCTTTAGATATAAGATAGCAAAGAAAGAAAGGAGCGTCTGTCATGGCGAACACCCGGACCACGCCGGAGCCGCGGATAACGGACGCCGGGGTGGCCGCGCTGCGTGCGCGTATCGGTATCCCCCAAGCCAATCCGGTGCCGCCGCACTACCTGCGCGCCGGGACTGACGCCTTCCGCATCGTGGCTCGCTCCTACGGTGACGACAACCCGCTGTACTGCGACCCCGGCTACGCGTCGCGGTCGCGCTGGCGGGGGCCGATCGCGCCGCCGCCGCTGGTCGGCGGCGACAGCGTCATCGGCGAGGACGTCCTGACCGAGGCGGACCTGGCCCGCCAGGACGAGGTCAAGGGCGACCCGCTGCGCGGCGTCCACGCCTTCTACGCCGCGTGCCAGCGCGAGTGGTGGAGTCCGCTGCGCCCAGACCGCCAGGTCCACCGGCGCAACGCGCTCGTCGGGGTGCTGGACAAGCCGAGCGAGTTCTCCGGCCGAGCGGTGCACGAGTGGAACGCCAACGTGTTCGCCGATGCCGACGGCACCCCGCTCGCCGGGCAGTACCGGCTCATGATCCGCACCGAGCGCACCGAGGCGGTCAGGCGCAAGAAGTACGACGCCATCGAGCCGCACAGTTGGCCCGAGGACGACATCGCCGACGTCGACGCGCGGTACGCCGCCGAGGCACCCCGCGGCGCCGAGCCGCGGTGGTTCGAGGACGTCGAGGTGGGCGAGGCGATCACTCCCCTGGTCAAGGGGCCGCTGACGGTGACGGACATGGTGGTCTGGCACACCGGGATGGGGATGGGCGTCTACGGCGTGTCCGCGCTGCGGCTGGCCTACCGGAACCGCCGGCGCGTCCCCCGCTTCTACCACCGCGACGAGCAGGGGGTGTGGGATGCGATGCAGCGGGTGCACTGGGACCCGGAGTTCGCGCGCCGCTCGGGCAACCCCACGACCTTCGACTACGGGCGCATGCGCGAGACGTGGCTGATCCACGCCTGCACCGACTGGATGGGGGACGACGCGTGGCTGTGGAAGCTCCGCGTCGAGTTCCGCAAGTTCAACTACGTCGGTGACCTGCAGCGCATCACCGGCACGGTCGTGGGCAAGCACCTCGTGGCGGACGACAACGGCGTCCACGCCGCCGTGGACCTGGAGCTCGCGGCGACGAACCAGCGCGGCGAGGTCACCGCGCCGGGCACGGCGACCGTCGTCCTGCCCAGCCGCGAGCACGGGCCGGTGACCCTCCCCGCGCCGATCGGCGGCGCCGCGACCCTCGACGGCGCGCTCCGGGCCTCCATCGACCACTTCGGGCGTGAGCGAAGCGAACCATGAACACAGCGCACGTGAGCCCGCTCGCCGGTCTGCTGGTCGTCTCGATCGAGCAGGCCGTCGCCGCGCCCTACGCCACGCGCCAGCTCGCCGACCTCGGCGCGCGGGTCATCAAGGTGGAGCGGCCGGTCCACGGCGACTTCGCACGCCACTTCGACACCTACGCCAACGGCACCGGCGCCCACTTCGCCTGGGTCAACCGCAACAAGGAGTCCCTCACGCTCGACGTGCAGACCGCCGAGGGCCGCGCCGTGCTCGACGAGCTGCTCGACCGCGCCGACGTGTTCGTGCACAACCTGGTGCCCGGGGCGGCGCCGCGGCTCGGCCTCGACGGCGCCACGCTGCGCGCGCACACGCCCCGGCTCGTGGTGTGCGAGATCTCCGGCTACGGCACCGGCGGGCCCTACGACGAACGCAAGGCCTACGACCTGCTCATCCAGGCCGAGGCGGGGCTCACGACCATCACCGGCAGCCTGACCGGGCCCGTCAAGCCGGGGATCGCGGTGGCCGACATCGCCGCCGGCATGTTCGGCTTCTCCTCGGTCCTCTCGGCGCTGTACGCCCGCGAGCGCACCGGCGCGGGCGCCACGCTGGAGGTGTCGATGCTCGACGCGATGGCCGACTGGATGGGCTACCCGCTCGTGGTGCGCAAGCACGGCGCCGAGCCGGACCTGGCCTCGGGCATGAGCCACCCGGCGATCGCCCCGTACGACGCGTATCCCACGTCCGACGGCCGGCTGGTGACGGTGAGCGTCCTGAACGACCGCGAGTGGGCCAAGCTCGCCACCACCGTGCTCGGGCGCCCGGACATGGTCCACGACCCCCGGTTCGCGACGAACCAGGCACGGGTGGCGAACCGGGTGGCGATCGACGAGGTCCTCGCGCCGGTCGTCGCCACGCTCGACGTCGCAGCCGCGGTGACCACGCTGCACGAGGCCGGGGTCGGCTGCGCCGTCGTCAACCGGCTCGACGAGGTGGTCGACCACCCTCAACTGTCCACTCGGGACCGCTGGCTCCGGGTGGCGGCGCCGGACGGTCCGGTGTGGACTCCGCTGGCCCCACCGGTCAGCTCGGCCTGGACCACACCCGCGGGCGCCGTCCCGGCGCTCGGGCAGCACACGGACGCGATCCTCGCCGAGCTCGGCCGCGACGCCGCCACCATCCGGCGGCTCCACGACACCGGCGTCGTCTGAGCACCCCAGTCGATCGGAGCGACCATGACCGAGACTGCGACCGAGACCGAGACCTCGGCCGAGGACCTCGAGCACTTCCGCGACAGCGTGCGGAGCGCGCTCGCGGCGCTCAGCGGTCCGGACCGGGTGCGCGCCGCCATGGCGAACGGCGGGAGGGCCGACGGGGAGACCTGGCGGGTGCTCGCGACCCAGCTCGACCTGGCCGGGTTGATGGTGCCCGAGGAGTTCGGCGGCAGCGGGCTCGGCCCGGTCGAGCTGGCGGTGGCTCTCGAGGAGGCGGGCTCGGCGCTGCTCGTCTCGCCGTTGTTCGCCACCGCGGCGCTCGCCGTGCCGCTGCTCGTCGCGCTCGACGACCCGAGCGCGCTGGCGCGCTACGGCCCCGCGATCGCCGCCGGCACCCGCACGGCCACCGTGGCGCTGGCCGAGGACGACGGCGAATGGTCGCTCGACGCGGTCCGCGCCACCGCGCGGCGTGACGGCGAGCGGTGGCGCCTCGACGGGGCCAAGAACTACGTCGTCGACGGCGCCGACGCCGGCCTCGTCCTCGTTGTGGCCCGCGCCGGCGCCGACGTGGCGGTGTTCGCCGTCGACGATCCGGCGCTGCCCCGCGAACGCCTCGTGACGTTGGATCTCACCCGCCCGATGGCCCGGCTGACCTTCGAGTCGACGGAGGCGACGCTCGTCGGCTCCCTGGGCGCCGACGGCGCGGTCCGGTCGGCCACGGCCGTGTCCCGGGCGCTGCTCGCCGCCGAGCAGGTCGGCGGGGCGCAACGCTGCCTGGACATGGCGGTCGACTACGCCAAGACCCGCATCCAGTTCGGCCGGCCCATCGGGTCGTTCCAGGCCGTCAAGCAGCGGCTGGCCGACGCCCTGGTCCAGGTCGAGTCGGCGCGTTCGGCGGTGTACGTCGCGGTGCGCTCGGCGGGCGCCGACCTCGCGCTCAACGCGCGGATCGCCGCCGTGCTGGCCGCCGAGGCGTACGCGGCCGTCAGCGCGCAGAACATCCAGCTGCACGGCGGAATCGGGTTCACCTGGGAACATGACGCTCACCTCTACTTCAAACGGGCCCGCGCCGGCGCACAGCTCCTCGGGCGGGTGGGCGAGCACATCACGGCCATCGGCCAGCACCTGGACGACAAGATCAGCTGATCGGGAGGATCACCCATGAGGTCCTACGAGACCCTCGTGATCGAGAAGCACGGCCACGTCGGCTGGCTCGTCAACAACCGGCCGGAGGCGCTGAACGCCATGAACAACCGGATGCGCGACGAGCTGGCGCAGGCGTGGCTCGAGCTCGACCGCGACCCGGCTGTGCGCGTCATCGTCCACACCGGAGCGGGACGGGCCTTCCAGACCGGCGCCGACCTCAAGGAGGTCGCCACCGACGGGCAGGGCATGGAGCGCTACAAGGACGACCTGCTGGGCTTCGACCTGCACTTCACCGCCTGGCACCAGAAGGTCTCCAAGCCTGTGATCGCGGCCGTCAACGGCCTGTGCGCGGGCGGCGGGCTGCACTTCGTCGCCGACGCCGACATCGTGATCGCGGCGTCGGACGCCGAGTTCGTCGACCCGCACGTCAGCGTCGGCCAGGTCACGGCCATCGAGGTCATCGGCCTCGCCAAGAAGATCCCGTTCGAGGCGGCGATGCGCATGGCGCTCGTCGGTGCGCACGAACGCGTGAGCGCGCGGCGTGCCTACGAGCTCGGGCTGGTCAGCGAGGTCGTCGACCCGCCGGAGAAGCTCCGCGAGGCCGCCCAGGAGCTGGCCGAGAAGATCGCCAGGAACTCGCCGGCCGCCATGGCGGCGACCAAGAAGTCGCTGGAGGCCGCGCTCGAGCTCGGGCTCACCGACGCCTGCCGGGTCGGCTCGCAGTACCTCGTCGGCATGTGGGGCCACCCGGACCAGACCGAGGGCCCGCTGGCGTTCGTCGAGAAGCGGGAGCCGCGCTGGGCGGCCGACTGACGAGTGTCACGCCTCGACCCCGTCGACCTCGTCGACGAGCCCCCAGTCCCGCGCCGTGGCCGCGTCGAGCGGCCGGCCGGACAGCGCCAGGAACAACGTCCGCCAGCGGCCGATGCGACGGGGCAGGCTGACCGTGCCGCCGGCACCGGGCACCAGGCCCATCCCGACCTCGGGCAGCTGGAACGTGGTGCCCGGCCGGGCGATGATCCGGCCGGCGAACGCCGGGAGCTCGATGCCGGCGCCGACGCAGCTGCCGTGCACGTGGACCTCGAGGCGGCCCGCGATCGCGTGGGCCACGAGACCGGCGCCGGCGCGGGTGCGCACGAGGTGAGCCGTCGCCAGGTCGGGCGCGGTGCCGAACTCGTCGAGATCTCCACCCGAGCAGAACGACGGCCCGGCCCCGTCGAGTACCACCCGCTCGACGGTCGGGTCGAGCTCGGCGATCCGCAACGCGTCCACCAGGGCGTCGCGGACCTCGCGGCCGTAGGCGTTGCGGCGCTCAGGACGGTTGAGCGTGACGTGCAGGCGGCCACCGGTGCGCGCCACGAGCACCACCGGGCCCGCGGCGGGCGGCACCGGCCGCGGCCCGCGACGCGCCAGCCAGCGCCGGAACTCGGCGCCGCCCAGCAGCGTCGAGTAGGCCAGGGACTCGACATCGAGCGCCTGTCCCACGTCGAGCTGTCCGGTCGTGCGGAGAAGGTGCCCGAGCACCAGCGCCGCCTGCGGGTTCGCCCGCGCCGCGGCGTCGAGCGTCGCGGCGTCCGCCGAGGTGTCCGGCGTCTTCACGAACTGGTGTCCGGTCGCGGCGAGGGCGTGCGGCGCGAGGGTCAGGTCCAGCAGGCCGGCGAGCCGCCGTCGGGCATCGTCCAGCTCCGCCGCCCCGGTGACCCCGACCAGTATCCGGTCGCAGCGACGTGCGGCGCACTCCGCCCGCTCGAGCAGCGCGTCGCCGGCGGGCGCGTCGACGTCCACAACGAACAGTGGCGCGACCACCCGGCCTTCGTTGCCGAGCAGCGGATCCCCCGCCGCGCCGTCGGCCAGCTCGGTGATCGAGATCCCGGTACTCACGATCGGCCAAACGTAACATCATGACCGTGCCGAGCGAAGCGCCCGACCCGGTCGCCGACTGGGCCCGCAGCGGTGTCGTGCCGTTGACCGGGCGGCCGGACGGCCCGCCGCTGGTGCCGCCCGGTCGCGCCGCGACGCTCGCCCGCGAGCTCGGTGACCGGTTCGCCGCCGCGACCGCGGGTACCGCGCACCCGGTGCGGGTGGACGGCACCCAGCTGCTCTCGGAACGGGCCGCGTTCACCGGACACCGCCGGCGCGGCGCGGTGTCGGCGGGTGGGAGCTGCCGGCTCCTGCCCACCGCGGACGGCTGGGCCGCCGTGTCCTGCGCCCGCCCGGACGACCGGCTGCTGCTCGGTGCGCTGGTCGGTGCCGAGCTCCCGAGCGATCCGTGGCCCGCGGTGGCGCAGTGGTTGCGCGACCACGGATCCGCCGAGCTCGGCACGCGCGCGGAGCTGCTCGGGGTGGCCGCGGGCCCGGTGCTCGCGCCGCCTGCCGCTCCCCCGTCGCCGAGCCCGGGGCCGGCGCGTGGGGTCGCCGGGCTTCTGGTGGTCGACTTCAGCGCGCTGTGGGCCGGGCCGCTGTGCGCGCACCTGCTGGGGCTGGCCGGCGCCCGGGTGGTGAAGGTGGAGACCCCGGATCGCCCCGACGGCGCGCGCCGCGGCAATCCCGCCTTCTACCGGCTGCTGCACGCCGGCCACCGCTCGGTGGTGCTCGACCCCGCGACACCCCGAGGCCGGCGCGCCCTCGCCGACCTGGTCGCGGCGGCCGACATCGTCATCGAGGCGTCCCGGCCCCGCGCGCTCGCGGGCTTCGG
This sequence comes from Actinophytocola sp., assembly GCF_036402745.1. Taxonomy (GTDB): domain Bacteria; phylum Actinomycetota; class Actinomycetes; order Mycobacteriales; family Pseudonocardiaceae; genus Actinophytocola. Next base: position 26,019 of record NZ_DASWSJ010000067.1, read on the forward strand.
GCTCGACGCACGGGCCACTGTGGACGCCGGCGCCGTCTGGATCTCCATCACCGCCGGCGGGCGGGCCTCGAACCGGGTCGGCTTCGGCGACGACGTCGCCGCGGCGAGCGGACTCGTCGCGTGGGACGCCCGCGGTACGCCGGTGTTCTGCGGCGACGCGCTGGCCGATCCGCTCACCGGTCTCGTGGCCGCCGACCGCGCCCTGTCCGCACGGCCGGGCGACCTCGTAGACATCGCCATGTCCGCCGTAGTGGGCTCCACTGTGGACACCGGGGACGCGGACACCCGGGACGCGGTGAGTGCGGCCGCCCGCGACGAGAACGGGACGTGGGTCGTCGACACCGCGTCCGGCCCGGTTCCCGTGGCAGATCCGCGGCGGCGCCCCGCGCACGGCTCGGCTCCGGAGAGCGGCGAGCACACCCGCGAGGTGCTGCGTGCGTACGGGATTCCGCTGCCATGACCGGGATTCTCGTCCGCCGGACCGAAGTGGACGATCGGCTTTCCGACGTCCGGATCGGCGGCGGCCTGGTCACCGAGCTCGCGCCGCGGCTCACCCGGCTGGCCGGCGAGACCGTGGTCGAGGCGCGCGGCGGGGCCCTGCTGCCGGGTCTGTGCGACCACCACCTGCACCTGCATGCCCTTGCCGCACAACGGGGCTCCGTCCG
>NZ_DASWSJ010000068.1:0-9955 GCF_036402745.1 Actinophytocola sp.
GCCACGACCATGGCCGGCGTCATCAGCACGTGCCCGACGACCATGACCGCGGTGGCCGAGGCCCACCCGGCGAGGTACGGCGGGTACATGATCAGGAACGGCACGTACATCGCCAGGCTCATCTCGGCGATCGCCCGCCAGCCACACCCGCGGATGCGCATCCACGCCGCCATGCCGATGCTCATGTAGGTCGCCATCAGCAGCGTCTTCGGCACCAGCGCGGCCAGGGCGGTCCAGCCGAGCGCGTCGAACAGCATCGCCGCCGGCATGCCGAGCGCGAACATGCCGACGAACATGGCGATCGTCATCTCGAGCAGGTGCTGGACGAAGTTCCAGGCCGGGCCCTTCACGACGATCTTCACGACGGCTACCTCCGGTTCTGTGCTGTGGCGAAGCCGACACCCAGTGTGACAGCCCACGCTCATCCGTGGGTAACCACCAGTGCACCAGTCATCCGGTAATTGCCGGGTAATCGCCCGTTGGATATCGCACATAATCGCACCGAGCAGCGGTGACGCAATACTCCGAAAGTGCGACAATCGGGCCATGTTTCCTGGAGAGGTGTGGGGAGCCACAGCCGAAGAACGTGCTGCGAAGCTGCCCTGTGACGATGTATTTCCTGACGGGCTGGCGGCCTACCGCGCCGTTTCAGTCGAAGCCCCGCCGTCATTGGTGTGGGCATGGTTGTGCCAGATTCGTCTGGCCCCTTACAGCTACGACTACCTGGACAACTTCGGTAAGCGCAGTCCCCGGGACCGCACGCCGGAGCTGGTCGACCTCGAGGTGGGCCAGTCCTTCATGCGGCTGTTCACCCTGCACTCGTTCGAACGGGACGACCACGTCACGATTCGGAACAGCCGCGTCGTCACCACCTACGCCGTCCGGCCGGAGGGATCGGGCACCAGGCTGGTGGCCCGCACGATCTTCAACGGCCCCAACGTCATCGGCCGGCCGCTCGGCATGATCGACTGGGTGATGATGCGCAAGCAGCTGCTGAACCTGAAGTCCCACGCCGAGCGCGAGCACGCGGCCGTCGCGGCCGCCTGAGCGCACCTGACAACCTCCGCACGCGCAAAAGGTCGCCATCCGTCCTCTTCGGACCGGATGGCGACCTTTTCGCTGTCTCCTACGACGCCTTGCGCAGGTCCCGGCCGAGCGCGCGCTTGACCAGGTCGTCGACGTCCAGGGTGTCGAGGTCCGCCGCGGGTGCCGGCTGCTCCGGCGCCGGCTCGTCCGCCGAGCCGGCCAGGGTCAGCAGCGCGTCGAGCACGCCCGCCTCCCGGAGCCGGTCCAGCGAGACGGTGGCCAGGGTCCGCCGCAGGGCGTTCTCGTCGATGTCCGGCGCGTGCGCGTCCGGGTCCGGGACCAGCTCGGCCAGCACGTGGCTCGCCAGCTCCGCCAGGTTCGGATAGTCGAACACCAGCGTGGCGGACAGCTGGAGACCGGTCGCCGCGTTGACCCGGTTGCGCAGCTCGACCGCGGTGAGCGAGTCGAAGCCGAGCTCCTTGAACGCCTGCCCGGGGTCGATCGCGGCGGGCGAGGCGTGCGCGAGCACGGTCGCCACCTGGGTGCGCACCAGGTCGAGCACCGCGGGCAGCCGCTGCGCCGGCGGCAGGCCGGTGAGCCGGCTCACCAGCGCGGCGACGTCCGCCTTGCCGGCCCGCCGGGCCGGCATCCGCACCAGGCCGCGCAGCACCGGCAGGTCGGTGCCGGACCTGCGCAGGGCAGCCGGGTCGAGCTTGACCGGCACGGCCAGCGCCGCGTCGAGCCGGGTCGCCCTGTCGAACAGCGCCAGACCCTCCTCAGTGGACAGCGCACCGAAGCCGCCGCGGTTGAGCCGGGCCAGGTCGGTCGCCGACAGCTCGCCGGTCAGGTCGCTGGACCGGGCCCACAGGCCCCACGCCAGGGACACCGCGGGCAGGCCGTGTGCCCGCCGGTGCTGGGCCAGCGCGTCGAGCACGGTGTTGGCGGCGGCGTAGTTGGCCTGCCCCGGCCCGCCGAGGACACCGGCGACCGAGGAGAACAACGCGAACAGCGCCAGGTCGTGCCCCGCGGTCAGCTCGTGCAGGTTGACCGCCGCGTCCACCTTCGGCCGCATGACCCGGTCGAGCCGCTCCGGGGTGAGCGTGTCGACGGTGCCGTCGTCGAGGACGCCGGCGGAGTGCACCACTCCGGTCAGCGGGTGCGCCGCGGGGATCGCGTCGACGACGGCGGCGAGCGCGGCCCGATCCGCGACGTCGCAGGCAGTCACGGTGACGGTCGCGCCGAGGCCGGTCAGGTCGGTGGTCAGCGCCGCCACCCCGGCGGCGTCCGGTCCGCGCCTGCTCAGCAGCACCAGATGCCGGACCCCGCGCTCGGTCACCAGGTGGCGGGCCAGCAGCGCGCCGAGGCCGCTGGTGCCGCCGGTGATCAGCACGGTCCCGGCCGGGTCCAGCGCACGCGCCTGCTCGCCGGCCGGCTTGCCGCGGGCCAGCCGGGGCACGAACAGCCTCCCGGCCCGGATGGCCAGCTGGGTCTCGCCGGTGGCCAGCGCGGCTTCGAGGGCGTCGCCGGACTCCGCGCTGCCGTCGGAGTCGACCAGGACGAACCGGTCCGGGTGCTCGGACTGGGCGGTGCGCACCAGGCCCCACACCGAGGCTGCGGCCGGGTCGGCGATGTCGTCGGCCGGGTCCACCGCGACCGCACCGGTGGTGACGAGCGCGAGCCGCGCGGGACGGTCCTCGGCCAGCCAGGACTGGACCAGCTCGAGCGCCCGGTGCGCGGTTTCCCGTGCCGCGCCGGGGATGTCGCCGCTGCCCGTGACGGGCTCGACGACCGTGTCGACCGTCTCGACCGGCGCGCCCTCGCCCGGGTGGTCGATCCCCAGCCAGCCCAGCGCGAACAGGTGCTGGTCGGCCGTGGTCGGGGTGGCGGCGGCGAGCTGCTCGGGGGTGATCGGCCGGACCGCGAGCGAGCCGACGGACATCACCGGCACGCCGGTCTCGTCGGCGAGGTCGATGGCGAAGGCGTCCTCGCCGGCCGGGCTGATCCGGACCCGCAGCCTGGCCGCGCCGGTCGCGGCCAGGGTGATGCCGTTCCACGAGAACGGAAGCGCGAGCTGCCGCTCCCCCGTCGCCGCGGCCAGCAACGCGTGCAGGGCCGAGTCCAGCAGGGCCGGGTGGAGCCCGAACCGGGCGGCCTGCGCGCCTTGGGCCTCGTCGAGCGCGACCTCGGCGTACACCGTCGCTGTGGCACCGTCACCGCGCCGCCACACCGACTCCAGCCCCTGGAACGCGGGTCCGTACTCGAGCCCGATGCCGGCCAGCTCGTCGTAGACGTCCGGAATGGACACCGCGGACGCGCCGGGCGGCGGCCACTCGGTGAGCGCGACGCCAGCCGGTTCGATGCCAGGGGCCAGCCGGCCGGTGGCGTGCTGGACCCAGGACCCGCCCGCCTCCGGTCGCGAGTGGACGGTCAGGGTCCGGTGTCCGGTCTCGGTTTCCGCGCCGACCGACACCTGGACCACCACCGCGCCGGTCTCCGGCAGTACCAGCGGCGCCTGCAGCGTCAGGTCGTCGATGCCGTCGCAGCCGGCCCGGCCCGCGGCGTGCAGGGCCAGCTCGACCAGGGCCGCGCCGGGCAGGAGCACGGTGCCCAGGACGGCGTGGTCGGCCAGCCACGGGTGGCTCTGCAGGGACAGCCGGCCGGTGAGCAGCAGGCCTTCGCCCCCGGCGACGTCGACGACGGCACCGAGCAACGGGTGCGCGGCGGCCCCGAGCCCGGCCGCGGCGACATCGCCCGCGCCGGTACCCGGCATCAGCCAGTAGTTCTTGTGCTGGAAGGCGTAGGTGGGCAGCGGGACCTGGACGGCGCCGGTGCCGGCGTAGAACGCCTCCCAGTCGACGGTGTCGGTGCGCACGGCGAGGACACCCAGTGCGGTGGCCAGCGTGCGGACCTCGTCGCGGTCCTTGCGCAGGGTCGGCACGAAGGCCACAGTGGACTCATCGGTCTGGCCCATCGCGCTGAGCACACCATCCGGCCCCAGCTCCACGAACGTCGTCACGCCCTGCTCGACCAACGTGCCGACGGCGTCGGCGAACCGGACCGCGTTCCGCACCTGGCCAACCCAGTAGTCCGGGTCGGCGAAGTCGGCGACCTGACCGGTCACCGTGGACACGATCGGAATGCTCGGCTCGTGATACGTCACGCCCGCCGCGACCGCCCGGAACTCCTCCAGCATCGGCTCCATCAACGGCGAGTGGAACGCATGCGACACGCCGAGCTGCTTGGTCTTGCGACCCCGCTCGGCGAACACCCCGGCAACCGCCTCCGCGGCCGTCTCCTCACCGGAGATCACCACGGAGGTCGGGCCGTTGATCGCCGCGATCCCCACCGCGTCAGTCAAGTGCGGGAGAACCTCTTCTTCGGTGGCCTCGATGGCGAACATCGCCCCACCCGAAGGCAACGCCTGCATCAACCGGCCCCGCGCAGAGACCACCTTGCAGGCGTCCTCGAGCGACCAGACACCCGCGACATACGCCGCAGCCAGCTCACCGATCGAATGCCCAGCCAGTACATCGGGATTGACACCCCAGGACTCCAACAACCGGAACAACGCCACCTCAACCGCGAACAACGCAGGCTGCGTATTCCCCGTGTCGTCCAACCCCTCACCGGAGGCGATCACCTCACGCAACGACGGATCCAGCTGCGCGCACACCTCGTCGAACGCCGCCGCGAACACCGGATAAGCCGCACACAGCTCCCGACCCATCCCCACCCGCTGCGCACCCTGACCGGTGAACAAGAACGCCAACCCACCCGCAACCCGAGAACCGGACGCGACCTCCACACCGTCCACGAGCACCGCACGGTGGTCGAACCTCGACCGCCCGGTCGCCAACGAGAACCCGACATCCAGAGGACCACCGTCCACAAGGGAGCGCAACCGCTCGACCTGGGCGAGCACCGCCTCCGCGGACTTGGCCGACACCACCCACGGGGCAACCGGAACCTCGGCCCGCGGCACGGCGGCCTCGGGTGCGGGCGGCTCCTCGATGACGACATGCGCGTTCGTGCCGCCGATGCCGAACGAGGAGATGCCGGCCCGCCTCGGGTGCCCGTTCGCCTGCCACGGCACCGGCTCGGTCAGCAGCCGTACCGTGCCGGCGGCCCAGTCGATCTTCGACGACGGGGCGTCCACGTGCAGGGTCGACGGCAGCTCACCGTGCTGGAGCGCCAGCACCATCTTGATCACCCCGGCCGCACCGGCCGCCGCCTGGGCGTGCCCCAGGTTGGACTTGATCGACCCCAGCCACAGCGGCCGGTCGGCCGACCGGCCCTGCCCGTACGTGGCGAGCAGCGCCTGGGCCTCGATCGGGTCGCCCAGCGGGGTGCCCGTGCCGTGCGCCTCGACGGCGTCCACATCGGACACCGTCAGGCCGGCGGCGGCCAGCGCGGCGCCGATCACCCGCTGCTGCGACGGCCCGTTCGGGGCGGTCAGCCCGTTGGACGCACCATCCTGGTTCACCGCCGACCCGCGGATGACCGCCAGGATCGGGTGGCCGTTGCGCTGCGCGTCGGACAGGCGCTCGACGGCGAGCACGCCGGAGCCCTCGCCCCAGGCGGTGCCGTCGGCGCCGTCCGCGAAGGACTTGCAGTGGCCGTCGACGGCGAGACCGCGCTGCCGGGAGAACTCCACGAAGGTCTCCGGGCCGGTCATCACGGTGACGCCACCGGCCAGCGCGAGGTCGCACTCGCCGCCCCGCAGCGCCTGGACCGCCAGGTGCAGCGCCACCAGCGAGGACGAGCAGGCGGTGTCGATGGTGACCGACGGGCCCTCGAGGCCGAGCACGTAGGACAGCCGTCCACACAGGACGCTGCCGGCGATGCCGGTGACCAGGAACCCTTCGACCCCGGCCTGGCTCGCGTCGACGCCGCGGCCGTAGTCCTGGGCCATCATGCCGGCGAACACGCCGGTTCGGCTGCCGCGCAGGGAAAGCGGGTCGATCCCGGCCCGCTCCAGCGCCTCCCACGAGGTCTCCAGCAGCAGCCGCTGCTGCGGGTCCATGGCCAGCGCCTCGCGCGGGCTGATCCCGAAGAACTCCGCGTCGAACTCGGCGGCCTCGTGCAGGAACCCGCCCCGGCGGGTGTAGCTGGTGCCGGACGTCTCCGGGTCGGGGTCGTAGAGCCGGTCGAGGTCCCAGCCGCGGTCGGCCGGGAAGTCCGAGACGCCGGACCGGCCGTCGACGAGCAGCCGCCACAGGTCCTCCGGTGAGGCGATCCCACCCGGCAGCCGGCACCCCATGCCGACGATGGCGATCGGCTCGTCGGCCACACCCGTCCGCGTGGCCGCCACGACCGGGGCGGCCGCGGCGGAGCCGGCCAGCTCGGTCAGCAGGTGGTCGACCAGCTTCTCGGGGTTCGGGTAGTCGAACACGAGCGTGGCCGGCAGCCGCAGCCCGGCCGCGCCGTTCAGCCGGTTGCGCAGCTCCACCGAGGTCAGCGAGTCGAAACCCAGCTCCTTGAACGCCTGCGTCGGCGCGATCGACTCGGGCGAGCCGTGTGCCAGCACCCCGGCGACATGCCCGCGCACCACGTCCAGCAGGATCCGCCGCTGCTCGGCCTCGGCGAGCCCGGCCAGCTTCCGCGCCAGCTCACCCGAGGGAGCGCCCGCGCCGCCGGCCCGGCGGGCCGGGGCGCGGACCAGGGACCGCAGGATCGGCGGCACGGTAGCGGTCGTCCTCGCCACCGCGGCCGGGTCGATCCCGATCAGCACGGACAGCGCGCGTTCGGTGGTGGCGGCGGCGTCGAACAGCGCCAGACCGTCCTCGGTGGACAGTGCGCCGAAGCCACCGCGGCCCAGCCGGGCACGGTCGGTCTCGCTGAGCTCGCCGGCCATGTCGCCGGCCGAGTCCCACAGGCCCCACGCCATCGACACCGCGGGCAGCCCGGCCGCGCGCCGGTCGTGGGCCAGCGCGTCCAGGGCGCTGTTGGCGGCCGCGTAGTTGGCCTGGCCCGGTGTGCCGAGCACGCCGGCCGCGGAGGAGAACAGCGCGAACAGCGCCACGTCACCGGCCAGCTCGTGCAGGTTGACCGCCGCGGCCACCTTGGGCGCCAGGACCGTGTCGAGCCGCTCCGGGGTGAGCGCGGTGATGATCCCGTCGTCCAGTACGCCGGCCGCGTGCACCACGCCGACCAGCGGGTGATCGTCGGAAATGGACGACAGCACCTTGGCGATCGACCGCCGCTTGGTCACGTCACAGGTCGCGACCCGCACCTCGGCGCCAAGCTCGGTGAGCTCGGCGGCCAGCTCGCGGGCGCCCGCGGCCTTCGAGCCACGGCGGCTCACGAGCAGCAGGTGCCGGACGCCGTGGGTGGTGACCAGGTGCCTGGCCAGCAGCGCGCCGAGCCCGCCGGTGCCGCCGGTGACCAGCACCGTGCCGTCGGGGTCGAGGGCCAGCTCGCCCGGGGCGTCCTGCGCGCGTACCAGGCGCGGCGCGTATGCCTGCCCCGCACGGACGGCGACCTGCGTCTCCCCGGACGCGGCAACGGCTTCGGCCGTGGTCGTGACGTCGGTGTCGTCGTCGACGTCGAGCAGCACGAACCGGTCCGGGTGCTCGGACTGGGCGGACCGGACCAGGCCCCAGACCGCGGCGGCGGCGAGGTTCGGGATGCGTTCCCCGGCGGTGACGCCGACCGCGCCGCTGGTGACGAGCGCCAGCCGGGCGTCCTCCGGCTGCTCGTCGGCGAGCCAGCTCTGCACGGCCGCCAGTGCCTCGTGGGCGGTGTCGACCCGCCGCACCGCGACCGCCACCGTGTCGACCACCGTGTCCACCACTGTGTCCACAGTGGTCAGTTCGGTCGGGGTCCAGTCCACGCCGAACCTCGACTGGCCCACGCCCGAGCCCGCGGCCGCCTTGATCTGCTCCGGGGTGACCGGGAGCAGGGACAGCGTGCCGACCGACGCGACCGGCCGGCCGGCGCCGTCGGCGGCGTCCAGGGTGATCGCACCGTCGCCGGCGGGGGCGATCCGGATCCGCAGACCGGTCGCACCGGCGGCGGACAGGGCGACGTCGCTCCACCCGAACGGCAGCCGGGCCTGCTGCTCGTCGCTGCCGGCGAACAAGGCGTGCAGCGCGGCATCCAGCAGGGCCGGGTGCAGCCCGAACCTGGCCGCGTCGCCGTGCTGCTCCTCGGCCAGCGCGACCTCGGCGAACACCTCGTCGCCGCGCCGCCAAACCGCCCGCAGGCCCTGGAAGACCGGCCCGTACTCCAGGCCCAGCTCGGCGGCCTTGTCGTAGACGTCCACGATGGACACGGCGGTCGCGCCGGCGGGCGGCCAGACCGAGAGGTCCACAGTGGAGGGTGGTGCCCCGGTGCCGAGCGTGCCGGTGGCGTGCTGGACCCAGTCGCCGCCGTCCCGGCGGGAGTGGACGGCGACGGTCCGGCGTCCGGTCCCGTCGTCGGCGCCCACCGTGACCTGGGTGACGACCGCCTCGCTCTCGGGCAGCACCAGCGGCGCCTGCAGGGTCAGCTCCTCGACCAGGTCACAGCCGACCCGGTCGCCGGCCTGGACGGCCAGCTCGACGAGGGCGGTGCCGGGCACCAGCACGGTGCCCAGCACGGTGTGGTCGGCGAGCCACGGATGGGTCGGCACGGAGAGCCGGCCGGTGAGCAGCAGGCCGTCCCCGTCGGCGAGTGGCAGGACCGCGCCGAGCAGCGGGTGCGCGGCCGCGTCGAGCCCGGCGGCCCGCACGTTGGCGGCGCCCGAAGTCGGCCGCAGCCAGTAGGACTGGCGCTGGAACGCATAGGTGGGCAGCTCGACCCGGCGGCCGCCGGGAAGCAGGGCGGCCCAGTCGACGTCCACGCCACGCACCCACGCGGTGCCCACCGCGGTGGCCAGCGTGAGCACCTCGTCGCGGCCCCGGCGCGCTGCTGGGATGAAGTTGTCGTTGCCGAGTGCGGTCAGTGTGGCGTCGGGGCCGGCTTCGAGGAAGGTGCGTACTCCGGCGGTGTCGAGGGTGGTGATGGTGTCGGCGAAGCGGACGGTGGCGCGGACCTGGTTGACCCAGTAGTCGGGGTCGGTGAGGTCGGCGACGTCACCGGTGACGGTGGAGACGATGGGGATGGTCGGCTCGTGGTAGGTCACGCTCGCGGTGACCGTGCGGAATTCGTCGAGGATCGGGTCCATCAGTGGTGAGTGGAACGCGTGGGACACGGTGAGCTGTTTGGTCTTGCGGCCCTGTTCGGCGAACACTGCCGCGACCGTCCGGGCGGCGTGTTCCTCGCCGGAGATGACCACGGAGTCGGGGCTGTTGATCGCGGCGATCCCGACCGTGTCGGTGAGCAGCGGGGTGACTTCGGTTTCGGTGGCCTGGATGGCGATCATGGTGCCGCCGGTGGGCAGGGCCTGCATGAGCCGGCCGCGGGCGGTGACCAGGCGGGCGGCGTCGGCGAGGGAGAACACCCCGGCGACGTGTGCGGCGGCCAGCTCACCGATCGAGTGCCCGGCCACGTAGTCCGGTCGGATACCCCAGGACTGCAGCAGCCGGAACAACGCCACCTCGAACGCGAACAACGCCGGCTGGGTGTTCCCCGTCTCGTCCAGCCCGTCGCCGGAGGCGATCACCTCGCGCAAACCGGGATCCAGGTGCGCACAGACCTCGTCGAACGCGGCCGCGAACACCGGGAACGCCTCGCACAACGCCCGGCCCATACCGGCACGCTGCGCACCCTGACCGGTGAACAACACCGCCAGCTTGCCGGTTCGCACCACGCCGGTGACCACGCCGGGGGCCGGGTCGCCCGCGGCCAGCGCGGCCAGCCCGCTCAGCAGTTCGTCGCGCTCGGCGCCGGAGACGACCGCGCGGTGGTCGAACCCGACCCGCGCGGTCGCCAGCGAACGGCCGACGTCCACCGGCCGCAGCTCCGGCTGGCTCTCCACAAAGGACTTCAGCCGGGTGGCCTGGTCCCG
>NZ_DASWSJ010000069.1:0-14296 GCF_036402745.1 Actinophytocola sp.
CGACCGCGGCGCAGTCGTGCACGTCGACCACGCCCCACTCGCCGTTGAGCGCCTCGCGGAACGCCCGCCCGTAACCGGCCGAGCCGCCGTAGTTCACCGCGACGTAGCCGAAGCCGCGGCTGGTGAAGTACGCGATCTCGACGTTCAGCGTGCCGCGGACCTTGCCGGTCGGCCCGCCGTGCGCGTAGACGAGATACGGCGGCGCGGCGCCCTCCGGCCCGGCGAACCCGGGGTTGCGCGGCGGGTACACCAGCGCCGGGACCTGCCGGCCGTCCGGGCCGGCGAACAGCCGCTCCTCGGGCACCGGCAGGTACACCTCGTCGGGCAGGTCGGTGCGCTCGGCGGACAGCGTCGTGAGCGTCGCGCCGTCGAGCTTCACCACGGCGAGGTCGCGGGCAGGCCCGCCGGCCGCGGACACGATCGCGCCGTCGACCACCGCGAGGTCCGGTGTCCACACCGTCCGGTCGGTGTCCACATCGGTCACCGTCGCGGCCTGCTCGTCGAGCACCGCGAGCCGGCCGGACCGCAGGATCGCGTGCCGGCCCTCGCCCAGCGGGGCGAACCAGCGCATGCCGAGTGTCCACAGAGGACCGCCGAGCTCCTCGGCGGCGGGCGCGAGGTTGCGGCTCGACCCGTCGAGCCCGATGCGGAACAGGTTCCACCAGCCGTCCGGATCGGACAGCGCGAGCAGCGAGCCGGCCGACTCCCACTCGACCTGGCACACGCTCTCCCGCGGCCCGCCGGCGAGCACCGCGTGGGTGCCGGGGTCGGCGAGCGGGGCGACGCACAGCTCGGTGCCGTCCCACGGCATGCGCGGGTGGTCCCAGCCGATCCAGGCGATCCGGGTGCCGTCCGGCGAGAGCCGCGGGCCGGTCATGAACCGGTGGCTCGCGGCGAGCACGCGCGCCTCGCCGCCGTCGAGCGGGATCGCGACCAGGTCGCGGTGGAGGTCGGTGGGCCCGTCGCCGGTGACCGTCTCGCGCACGCACAGCACCGTGCCGTCCGGGCCGGGGGAGAGGTCGGCGTACCGGGCACCGTGCCGGCGCCCGGGCTCCGGGGTGAGCGGCCGCGGCGTGCCGGGCGCGCCGACCTCGACGACGTAGAGCCGCTGGTCGGCCCAGCTGGTGAAGACGACCAGCTCGCCGTGCGGGCCGTCGAGGACGGTCCACGGGCGGCCGCCGTACTCGTGCACCCGGTTGCGGACGTTCCACGGCGCCGGCAGCACCTCGATGGGGTGACCGTCGGGTCCTTCGTGGAGCAACGTCACCCGGCCGCCCTCGGTCGGCCGGGTCTCGGCCCACCAGACCCGGCCGCCGTGCACGTCGACCCATTTCGGCTCACCGCCCGACGCGGCCACCGCAGCGGCGCCCAACGGCGACTCCCAGCTCCCGAACTGTGCGATCTTCACCACGCGCGAAACTCTAACGGTTCGGCTCCCGACTGTGACCTCCGATAACGTTGGCCCAACATCGTCGTGCCGGGGGGAACAGGCCTGCTCGGCTGCGTTGTTTGCCGTAGGGTCGGAGGTGCCATGGCTCGTGTCATTCATGTGTTCCGCCAGCCCGATCGGTTCGTCGCCGGGACGGTCGGTCAACCTGGCGACCGTACGTTCTACCTGCAGGCTTCGGAGAGCGCCCGGACCATCAGCGTCACGCTGGAGAAGCAGCAGATGGCCGTCCTCGCCGAGCGCATCGGGTCGCTGCTGGAGGAGGTCCACCGGCGCTTCGGGGCCGACCTTCCGGAGGAGACGCCCGAGGACCAGGTCGACGCCGACCCGCTGAAGGTGCCCGTCGAGGAGGAGTTCCGGGTCGGCACCATGGGACTCGGCTGGGACTCCGAGACCCGCGCGGTGGTCATCGAGCTGCTCGCGATCACCGAGGGCGAGGTCGACGAGTCGGTCGTGCTCGACGACACCGAGGAGGGCCCGGACGCGGTGCGGGTGTTCCTCACCCCGGCCGAGGCGCGGGCGTTCGCGGAGCGGGCCGACCGGGTGCTCAACGCCGGCCGCAAGCCGTGCCCGTTGTGCGGTGAGCCGCTGGACCCCGCCGGGCACGTGTGCCCGCGGCAGAACGGGTACCGGCGCACCGAGGACGAGACGGAATAACTTGCTGCCGTCCGATCCGGCCGTCGCCGAGCTGCTCACCCGCGGTCGCATCGAGGTCGAGGGCCGCCTGGTCGACGCGTCCAACGCCACTCTGTTCTGCGAGATCAGCGGCGCGGGCGAGGTGGCGCACTGCGTCTACAAGCCGGTGTCCGGCGAGCGCGCGCTGTGGGACTTCCCGGACGGCACGCTCGCCGGCCGCGAGATCGGCGCGTACCTCGTCTCCGAGGCGGCCGGGGTCCACCTGGTCCCGCCCACCGTGCTGCGCGCGGGCCCGTTCGGCCCGGGCATGGTTCAGCTGTGGGTGGACACCAAGGAGGGCGACGACCTCGTCGACGTGGTCGCACCGAAGGACGTGCCGCCCGGGTGGCGCCGGGTGCTGCGCGCCCACGACCGCTTCGGCGAGCCGGCCGTCCTCGCGCACTCCGACCACCCGAGCATCCGGCTGATGGCCGCGCTGGACGTGCTGATCAACAACGCGGACCGCAAGGGCGGCCACGTGCTGCACGCCACCGACGGCAACGTCTACGGCGTGGACCACGGCATCTGCCTGCACACCGAGCACAAGCTGCGGACCGTGCTGTGGGGCTGGGTCGGCGAGCCGCTGCCGGAGGACGTGCTGGAGATGCTCGGCACGCTGCGCGCCGGGATGCCGGCGCTGGCCGAGTCGCTGGCCGAGCACCTGACCCGCGCGGAGATCCGCGCCCTGCGGGCCCGGCTCGACGAGCTCGAGCGGACCGCCGTGTTCCCCACGCCGGGGGCGGACTACCGCGCAATCCCGTGGCCGGCGTTCTAGTCCGCCTCCCCGGGATTAAAAGTGTGCGTTGCGTCCCGGCGAATAGTGCGGGTATCGAGGTGGATGGTGGCTGGGTGCCGTCACGGTCCCCTGAGGTTCCGATAGTCGGCGCAGTCGGCGCAGGACTTCACCCGATGATCTACGAGACACGCCTTAGTCCGGCGCCATCACCACATCTCGCGTCTGCGCGTCGGCGGCGGCGAACTCGAGCATCCGCGCGCCCTCCCGGACGAGCGCGGCCGTGTCCCGCTTGGACACCGTGGCCCACGGTGTGATCGTCAGCGTCGCCGCCTTCCGCTGCTTGGTCAGCCGCCACGCGCCCCGCACGAACCCGTCGACCAGGAAGGTGCCCGGGAACACGCCGTTCTTGACCCCGAACAGCCGCTTGCGGAGCTCCTCACGTATCACCCGGGTGCGGTCGGCGTGGGACAGCAGGAGGTTGTCGAACTCGGGCAGGAACCGCACGGGCACCGGCAGGTCGGCCGGGGGCCGCGGCGCGTCGGGCAGGTCGAACAGCTCCCGGCCCTGCTCGTCGGCGAACACCCGCAGCTCCGGGCGCAGCGGCTCGACGACCTCACGCAGCCGGGTGAGCCCGGACCACGCCTGGATGTCGTTGACCGTCGCCGGGCCGAACGCCGCGAGGTAACGGCGCACCAGCCGGGCCAGCTCCGGAGCCGGGTCGAGCGGACGGCCGAGCCAGTGCTCGGTGGTGCGGTACGCGGTCTGCCCGGCGCGGCCCCACACCGCGCGCGGCGGCACCTGCACCAGCGCGAGCAGCCCGCGGGCGGCGTGGGCGAGCGAGCCGGGCGGGACGTCGGGCCAGCGTTCGGCCAGCACCCCGCCCAGCTCCTTGGCGGTGAGGGACCGCTCCTCGAGCGCGAGCCGGGCGGCGTCGGCGACCTTGGCGACGTCCACGTCGGCGAGGTGGCGCGCGTGCAGGGTGTTGGTGCCCAGGTCGCGGTCCATGATCACCTGGACCAGTGGGCGGAGGAAGCACGCGTCGGCGGCCGTGACCAGGTGGACGGTGCCGCGCATCAGCACGACCCGCACGACCCGGCGCTCCAGCAGCGCGTCGGCGAGGTGCTCCGGCCGGAAGCCGGCCAGCCGGGTCCACAGCCCGGTGTAGGGCGGGAACGGCGCCTGCGCCTGCAGGCCGACCAGGTGCTCGACCGCCTCCTCGGCGGTGCGTGCCGCCCGCTCGACGAGCAGCTGGCGGGCCAGCGTCGCCCGGTTGACCGCCCGCAGGCTCAGAACCTCCACCGTCACCCTCCTCAGCGCAGCCCGCGGAAGAACTCTCGCACGTCGCCGACCAGCAGGCCGGGCACCTCCATGGCGGCGAAGTGCCCGCCGGTGTCGAAGTCGGTCCAGTGCGTGATCGTGTTGGTCTCCTCGGCGTAGCGCCGGATCGGGATGTCCTCGGCGAACGCGGCCACCCCGGTCGGCACCTCGGTGCGGTACGGCCACTCGGCGGCGTGCATGACCTCGTGGTAGATCCGCCCCGCGGAGCCCGCCGTGCCGGTGAGCCAGTAGATCATGACGTTGGTGAGCATCCGGTCCCGGTCGAGCGACGCCTCGGGCAGGCCGGCGGCCGGGTAGGTCCACTCCTTGAACTTCTCGACGATCCACGCGAGCTGGCCGGCCGGCGAGTCGACGAGCGAGTAGGCGATGGTCTGCGGGCGGGTGGCCTGGAGCTGGAAGTAGGCGTTGCCGTCGTTCTGGTAGAGCTGCTGGCGCGCCCAGCGGGCCTTCTCGACGTCGGTCAGCGTCTCCTCGTCGACGTCGCCGAACGGGATGAAGCCGGCCGTCGCCGCGTTGACGTGCAGCCCGATCACGTGCTCGGCGTCGACCCGGCCGAGGTCGGGGGTGACGAGCGCGCCGAAGTCGCCGCCCTGCGCGGCGTAGCGGTCGTAGCCCAGCCGGCGCATCAGCTCGGCCCAGGCCCGCGCGATCCGCCTGGGGTGCCAGCCGGCCTCGCGGGTGGGGCCGGAGAAGCCGAAGCCGGGCAGCGCCGGGATCACCAGGTGGAAGGCGTCGGCCGGGTCGCCGCCGTGCGCGCGGGGGTCGGCGAGCGGGCCGACCACGTCGAGGAACTCGACGATCGAGCCGGGCCAGCCGTGGGTGAGAACCAGCGGCAGCGCGTCCGGCTCGGGGGAGCGGACGTGGGCGAAGTGGACGGTCGCGCCGTCGATCTCGGTGACGAACTGGGGCAGCTCGTTGAGCAGCTTCTCCTGCGCGCGCCAGTCGTAGCCGGTCCGCCAGTGCTCGGTCAGCTTCTTGAGGTAGCCGAGCGGGACGCCGCGGGTCCATCCGACGTCGGGCAGCTCGTCGGGCCAGCGGGTGGCGGCCAGGCGCCGGTTCAGGTCGTCGAGGTCGGCCTGCGGGATGTCGATGCGGAAGGGGCGGATCCCGATGTTCGTCTCGGTGTTCGTCCCGGTGTTCCTCTCGGTGTTCCTCTCGGTGTTCCTCATGGTCGGGACGCTATCGGCCAATGGCGACAGCTCCGGTCATCGTTGTCTGCGAGGATTCCGGGTATGTGGGAGACGTCGGCGCGGCTGCTGAAGCTGCTGTCGTTGCTGCAGGCGCACCGGGACTGGACCGGGCCGCGGCTCGCGGCGCGGCTCGACGTGACGCTGCGGACCGTGCGGCGCGACATCGGCCGGCTGCGGGACCTCGGCTACCCGGTGACCGCGACCCCGGGTGCGGCCGGCGGCTACCGGCTGGAGGCGGGCGCGGCGATGCCGCCGCTGCTGCTCGACGACGACGAGGCGGTCGCGGTCGCCGTCGGCCTGCGCACCGCGGCCAACGGCACGATCGCCGGCATCGAGGAGACGTCCGTGCGGGCGCTCGCGAAGCTCGAGCAGGTGCTGCCGTCCCGGCTGCGGCGGCGGGTGAACGCGGTCGGCGCGGCCACGGTGTCACTGGCCGCGCGGGGCCCGACCGTCGACCCGGCGCTGCTGACGTTGCTCGCCACGGCCTGCCGCGACCACGAGTCGCTGCGGCTGCGCTACACCCGCGCCGACGGCACGCTCAGCCGGCGCCTGGTCGAGCCGGTGCGGCTGGCCTGCACCGGGCGCCGCTGGTACCTGCTGGCGTGGGACCGCGAGCCGGCCGGGTGGCGCACGTTCCGGGTGGACCGGATCGACGGCACGCCGACGCCCGGTCCGCGTTTCCCGCCACGCGACCCGCCGGAGGAGGACGTGGCGGCCTACATCTCGCGGGCGATCTCGACCGCGCCCTACCGCGTGCAGGCCACGATCCGGCTGCACGCGCCGGCCGAGGCCGCGGCGGAACGGGTGAGCCCGGCGTCCGGCGTGGTGGAGGCGGTCGACGAGCACAGCTGCCTGCTGCACGTCGGCGGGCCGAACCTGGCGGACTTCCCGGTGCACATCGCGCAGCTCGGCTTCGAGTTCGAGGTGCTGTCCCCGCCGGAGCTGGTGGCGCAGGTGCGGGCGCTGGCAGGGTTGTTCGGCCGGGCGGCCGGCGGTTCCTAGCTTGCTCGGGCAAGCAAGGATCAGACCGGGCCGAACAGGCCGGTCAGGTGGGTGTCGAGGGCTTCCTCCGCCTCGCGAAGGCCACCGGCACCGACGTCACGCCGACGATCATCGACGTGTTCGGCCCGGTGACCTACCCGAGCGGCCGCGACCCGGCCGGACTACCGCACTGGCGATGCTGGTCGCCACGAAGGACTAAGGCCTGTCTCGCAGATCATCGTGTGAAGTCCTGCGCCGACTGCGCCGACCACCGGCACCTCAGGGGACCGTGACGGCACCCAGCCACCACCCACCTCGATACCCGCACTATCCGCTGGGACGCAACGCACACTTTAAATCCCGGGGAGGCGGACTAGTGACGGCACCCAGCCACCATCCACCTCGATACCCGCACCATTCGCCGGGACGCAACGCACACTTTTAATCCCTGGGAGGCGGGCTAGCGCTGGGGCCGCAGGGTTGTCGACCACAGGGACGTGCCCTTGCCGTCGCGCAGGTGGACGGTCAGGTCGCCGCTGTGGCCGTCGATGTCGAGCTCGCCGAAGTGCTGGTAGCCCTCCAGCGGTGACGCGTTCGCCGCCGGTGGGTGGTGCACGAACACCGCCTCCGGGCCGAACGTCGGGTCCAGCGCGTTCGGGCCGAACGCGCCCGCGTGGAGCGGGCCGGACACGAACTCCCAGAACGGGTCGAAGTCGGCGACCGCGGCGCGGTCCGGCGAGTAGTGGTGCGCGGCGGTGTAGTGCACGTCCGCGGTGAGCCACACGACGTTGCGGACCCGTCGGCGGGCGAGCGAGCGCAGCACGCCGGCCAGCTCGTGCTCGCGGCCGCCGGGGGCGCCGGGCCGGCCGTTGGCCACCCCCTCGATGTCGGCGCCGTCCGGCACGGTGAGCCCGATCGGCAGGTCGGCGGCCACGATCTTCCACGTCGCGGTGCTGCGGGCGAGCCCGTCGACGAGCCAGCGGGCCTGCCGCTCGCCGAGGATCACGCCGGGCTGGTCGCGCGGCGCGGTGTTCGCGTCCTTGTAGGTGCGCATGTCCAGCACGAACACCTCGACGTGCCGGCCGTAGGAGAAGCTGCGGTAGACCCGCCCGTCCACGGCCCGGCGGGCGTCGATCGGCTGCCACTCGTGGAACGCCTGGAACGCGCGCGCGGCCAGGACGTCGACGCGCTTCTCGGTGTACTGCGGCAGGTCCAGGATCTCGCCGGGGTACCAGTTGTTGAGCACCTCGTGGTCGTCCCACTGCACGATCGAGGGCACCCGGGCGGCGAACGCGCGGACGTTCTCGTCGAGCATGTTGTAGGCGAACTGGCCGCGGTACTCGGCCAGCGTCTCGGCGACCTTGGTCTTCGCCGGCGTGACGATGTTGTGCCACACCCGCCCGTCGGGCAGCGTCACCGACTCGGCGAGCGGGCCGTCGGCGTAGACGGTGTCGCCGCTGTGCAGGAAGAAGTCCGGCCGGCGGTCGAGCATGGCCCGGTAGGCGGTCATGCCGCCGATGTCGGGGTTGATGCCCCAGCCCTGCCCGGCGACGTCCCCGGACCAGGTGAACCGCACGTCGGCCCGGCCCACGGGCGCGGTGCGGAACGAGCCCGCCAGCGCCTCGCTGCGGCCGCGGCCGTCGAGGTCCTCCGCGACGACCCGGTAGTGCACCTCGCGGCCGGCCGGCAGGTGGGTGAGGCGCAGCTTGCCGGTGCCGTCGGTGTCCGGGGTGAGCACCGGCCCGCGCACCGTGTGGGAGCGCCGGAACCGCTCGTCGTCGGCGAGCTCCACCAGCATCCGCGCGGGCCGGTCGGCGCGGGTCCAGATGATGGCGCCGTCGGTGGTGGCGTCGCCGGCCTGCACGCCGTGGGTGAGGACGGGCCGCGACCGGCCCAGCGCCGGGGTGGCCGTGGCGATGCCCGGCAGGGCGAGTCCGGCCGCGGCGATGCCCGCCCCGGCCCCTCCGGCGCGCAGCAGCGTCCGCCGGGTGACACCTCGATCGATGGTCATGGACGCAGTGTCCAACCCCGGCGGCCGGCGTGGGGGCCAACTCCGGTTGGCCAGTGAATGACGTTTCAGTCCGGGGGCTCCCACAGCTGGAACCGCGTGCCCTGGTCGTCGGTGCACTCCGCGAGCAGGCCGTAGGGCTTGCGCTCGGCGTCGGCCGCGGTGCCGCCGGCCGCGCGGACCCGGCCGAGCGCCGCGGCCATGTCGTCGACCCGGAAGCACAGCTGCACCTGCGGCTCGACCCCCTCGGGTGACCACAGGCCGAGCGGCGGGTTGGTGTCGTCGGCGCGCCATGCGCCGGGTTGGCTGCCCGCGGTGAACGGCAGCTGCAGGACAGACTCGTAGAACGCCTTGGTCCGCCCGGGGTCGGCGGCGATCATCGTGACGCGCGCGACGTCGCCCTGCCGGAACCGGGTGGCCCGCGCCGGCGGCCGCAGGAGCAGCCACCGGTGGCCGAACGGGTCGACGATGATCGAACGACGGCCGTAGGGCTCGTCGGCCGGCTCGCGCTCCACCGCGGCACCGCGGCGGCGGGCCCGGTCGGTGGTGGCGTCGACGTCGGCGACCTCCAGATGCAGGGTGTGGCTGAACGTGGTGGGCGCGTCCGGCGCGGCCACCGGCACGTCGGCGTAGAGGTCCGACGGCTCGGAGAGCATCAGCACGGCGTCGCCGAGGCCGAGCTCGGCGTGCCCGATGGTGCCGTCGGTGTCCACGTGCGGCTCGCCGCGCTGTTGCGCGCCGAGCACCTCGGCGTACCAGGCGAGCGCGCGGCGCGCGTCCGACACGACGATGTACGGGGCGAGCGAGGGCGGCCAGGCGGGCTCGCGCCGCACGGTCTGGGTAGTGGTCATGTCTGCTCCTTGCTGGTGGAGTCCTTGCTGGTCGAGCACCGCGCGGGTGAGCTGCTCCCGCAGCCGTGCGGCGAATCGGGGGTCCGGGTCGACCGGGACGACGGGCTCGCGCAGTGCGTCGAACGCCGCCTCGAACGCCGCCTCGAACGGGTCGCTCATGCCGAGCCCTCCTCTCCGTAGCTGCGGCGGAACGCGCACCGGGCCCGCACGAGCAGCGCCTCGGTGGCGTGCACGGTGCGGTCGAGGTGCCGGGCCACCTCGGGGACGGGCAGCCCGTCGAGGTAGCGCAGGGTCAGCGCGGCCCGGTGGTGCGGGCCGAGCCTGCCGAGCACCTCGCGGGCACGGATGGCGTCGACCGCGACGTCCCAGGGGTCCTCGACCTCCTCCGGCTCGCCGTCCAGCAGCCGCAACCCACGCTGCTCGCGCTCGACGCGCCGCCAGTGGTCGGCGAGCTTGTGCCGGGCGACGCCGATGAGCCACGGGACCGACGGCGGCGGCGCGCCCGGCTTGCGCAGGGCGTGCACGGCGGCGAGGAACGACTCGGCGGCGAGGTCCTCGGCCAGGGTGGCGTCCCGGCAGCGGGCCAGCAGGTAGCCGTAGACGTGCGGCAGCGCGTCGTCGTACAGCTCCAGCAGCCCGAGTGCCGGGTCGGGCGCCACACCTGGCGTGCTCACATCCCGATAGTCGTCCGGGGGACCGACACTCCGACGGGCAGGTGCCGAAGTTTTCACCCGAAAGATCAGTAAGGTCGCCGTCGTGGGTTCGCAGAGCTACGACCGCTACGGCGGAGACATCCTGTCCCGCAAGCCGAACCGGCGCCCGGTGCCCGAGGTGGTGGCCGAGCCTGGGCTCGTGGTCGAGGACCCGGCCAGCGGCTTCTGCGGTGCGGTCACCCGGTTCGAGCACGGGCACGTGGTGCTCGAGGACCGGCAGGGCCGCCACCGGCTGTTCCCGCTCACCCCGGCCGGCTTCCTCATCGACGGCAAGCCGGTGACGCTCACCCGTCCCGCCGCCGCGCCGGCCCCGGCGCCGACGGTGTCCGCGTCGGGATCGGTGCGGGTCCAGGGGCACACCGCGCGCACGGCGCTGGACAGCCGGCTGTGGGTCGAGGGCATCCACGACGCGGAGCTCGTGGAACGCGTGTGGGGGCACGACCTTCGGGTCGAGGGCGTGGTGGTCGAGCCGCTGCACGGGATCGACGACCTGCCCGGCCGGGTCGCCGACTTCGGCACCGGCCCGGGCCGGCGGCTCGGCGTGCTCGTCGACCACCTCGTGGCCGGCAGCAAGGAGTCCCGGATCGTCGACGAGCTGGCCGACCCGAACGTGTTGGTCACCGGCCACCCGTACGTGGACGTCTGGCAGGCGGTGCGGCCCGCGTCGGTCGGCATCACGGCGTGGCCGGTGGTTCCCCGTGGCCTGCCGTGGAAAGAGGGCGTGTGCGAGGCGCTGGGCTGGGGCGAGCCCGCCGACGGCTGGCGCCGGATCCTGTCCCGGGTGCGCAGCTACAAGGACCTCGAGACCCCGCTGATCGGCGCCGTGGAGCGGCTCATCGACTTCGTCACCACCGGTGAGGAGTAGTGACCGCGAGGCCGAAACTCTGAGATCATGGAGCCATGGCCGCGCTGCTATGGCTCATCGGCGGCATCGCGCTGATGGCTGCCGAGATTCTCTCCGGTGACTTCTTCCTGCTCATGGTCGGCGTCGGCGCCTTGTTCGGGGCGGCCGCCGACTGGGCGACCGGCAACACGATCATCGCCGCCGTCGTGTTCGCCGTCGTGTCGATCGGCCTGGTCACCTTCGCCAGACCCTGGCTCAAGAAGCGGATGCACGGCGCGCTGATCCACACCAACGCCGACGCGCTCATCGGCCGCAAGGCGGTCGCGGTGTCGGAGGTCGACCAGCAGGGCGGCCAGGTCAAGCTCGACGGCGACATCTGGTCGGCCCGCGCCTTCGACGACCAGCCGCCGATCGCGGCCGGGGCGTCGGTCACCATCGTGGAGATATCGGGGGCCACCGCGGTGGTGCTGGCGGACTCCGAGTGAGGGGGCATTCAGGTGACGGCGTCCAACTTCTGGTGGGACGCGGTCGTCGTATGAACAGGTTCGGGTCGATCTTGTGATCTACTTTTCGGGCGCTGACCAGGAGGCGCCAACCCGAGCCGGAGTGGAGGCACGTTGACCATTCTCATCATCGTCGTGGTCGTGGTTTTGTTCGTACTCACGGTCGTGGTGAAGTCGATCCTGGTGATTCCGCAGGCGATGTCCGCTGTGGTCGAGCGGCTCGGCAGATACCGGTCGACGGCCGAGCCGGGCCTGAACTTCCTGGTGCCGTTCCTCGACCGGGTGCGCGCGCGGATCGACCGCCGCGAGCAGGTGGTCTCGTTCCCGCCGCAGCCGGTGATCACCCAGGACAACCTGACCGTGTCGATCGACACGGTCGTGTACTTCCAGGTCACCAACCCGCGCGACGCGGTCTACGAGATCTCCGACTACATCGTCGGTGTGGAGCAGCTGACCACCACGACGCTGCGCAACGTCGTCGGTGGCATGAGCCTGGAGGAGACGCTCACCTCCCGCGACTCCATCAACGGCCAGCTCCGTGGCGTGCTCGACGAGGCCACCGGCCGCTGGGGCATCCGGGTCGCCCGGGTCGAGCTCAAGGCCATCGACCCGCCACCGTCCATTCAGGACTCGATGGAGAAGCAGATGCGCGCGGACCGGGAGAAGCGCGCCATGATCCTCACCGCGGAGGGCACCCGGGAAGCGGCGATCAAGACCGCGGAAGGCCAGAAGCAGAGCCAGATCCTCTCCGCCGAGGGTGCCAAGCAGGCGGCGATCCTGGCGTCCGAGGGTGAGCGGCAGTCGCGGATCCTGCGTGCCCAGGGTGAGCGCGCCGCCCGGTATCTGCAGGCGCAGGGCCAGGCCAAAGCCATCGAGAAGGTGTTCGACGCGATCAAGGCCGGCAAGCCGACGCCGGAGGTGCTGGCCTACCAGTACCTGCAGACGCTGCCGCAGATGGCGCAGGGCGACGCCAACAAGGTGTGGATGGTGCCCAACGACTTCGGCAAGGCGCTCGAGGGCTTCGCGCGGGCACTGGGCGCGCCGGGCGAGGACGGCGTGTTCCGCTACGAGCCGCCGGCCTACGACCCGTCGTCGAGGCCCGCGCAGGACGACTCCGAGATCGAGAGCTGGTTCGACACGTCCACCGACCCGAAGGTCGCCGAAGCCGTGCGGGCCGCGGAGGCCGTCGCCCGGCAGGAGGTGCCCGGCCCGCTGACCACCGGCACCGGCCCCCGCTCGTCATCCCCGCCGGCGCTCACCCCACGGCCGGCCGCGCCGGTCGCCCCGCCGCAGGACATCCCGCCGGCACCGCGGCCGGTGGCCCCGCCGCCCGAGCCGCCAGCCGCCCCGCAGGCGCAGCAGACCCCGCCGCCCCCGGCGGAGGATGCGTACCGGCCGCCGGGCACCGGCCGGCCACCGGAGTCCACCGAGCTGTCCGACGACCCGCCCGGCTACTGATCCGAGGTCCCCGCCACGGCTTTCGTGGCGGGGACATTTCTTTTCCGGCCGCGGTCGATACGGGCCGCGGCCGTTCGTCGGTGGGGTATTACTCGATGGAAGGGACCACCCGTGAAGTACCTGCTGATGATCTGCACCGACGGCGCGTTCGACCCGGCCGCGCACAAGCCCGACGAGCTGGACGCCCAGCCGTGGGTCGACGAGATGACCCGGCGCGGGATCCGCTCGGCCGGCAACCGTCTGCAGGACCCCGCCGACGCGACGACCGTGCGGGTGCGCGACGGCCTGCTCATGGTCACCGACGGGCCGTTCGCCGAGACCAAGGAACAGATCGGCGGCTTCGACATCGTCGACTGCGCCGACCTGGACGAGGCGATCGAGGTGGCGTCGAAGCACCCGATGGCGAAGCTCGGCATGGTCGAGGTCCGGCCGTTCTGGACCGCCTGACCGCCGCGCTGTAGGGCCGGGCACGCTCGGGGCCGTGGCGCCGGCGCCGCTCGCGAGGTTTGTTTTGCCTTGACGTCGGGGGCAATGTTTACGCTCGGGTGCATGCGCATCGGCGAGCTCGCCAGGCGGACGGGGACCACCACGCGGACGCTGCGGTTCTACGAGTCGCAGGGCCTGCTCACGGCCCAGCGCTCGGCCAACGGCTACCGCGACTACGACGAGGACGACCTGCGGCTCGTCACCGAGATCCGCACGCTGCAGACCGTCGGGCTCACCCTCGACGACACCCGGCCGTTCGTCGAGTGCCTGCGCGCCGGCCACGACTCCGGCGACGCGTGCGTCGGCTCGATCGAGGTCTACCGCCGCAAGCTCGCCGAGGTCGACGCCTGCATCGACCGCCTCGCCGCCGTCCGCGCCGAACTGCACGACAAGCTCACCCGCGCGCTCACCGGCTTCACCGCCGACCCGTGCACCGTCCCGACCCAGGAGCCCCAGTGACCACTGTCCCCGCTGTTTCCGCCGTTCCCGCCGTCACCGACGAGACCTTCGCCGCCGAGGTCCTCGCCAGTGACAAGCCCGTGCTGGTCGAGTTCTGGGCGACGTGGTGCGGCCCGTGCCGGATGATCGCCCCGATGCTCACCGAGCTGGCCGGCGAACGCGCCGACACACTCACCATCCGCAAGATCAACGCCGACGAGAACCAGCGAACCGCCATCGACTACCAGGTGATGTCCCTACCGACGATGATCCTGTTCCGCGACGGCCACCCGATCCACACGATGGTCGGCGCCCGCCCGAAGTCCCGCCTGGTGGCCGACCTCGACGCGGCCCTGGAGCGCTAAGGCCTGTCTCGTAGATCATCGTGTGAAGTCCTGCGCCGACCACCGGAACCTCAGGGGACCGTGACGGCACCCAGCCACCATCCACCCCGATACCCACACCATCCGCCGGGACCCAACGCACACTGTAAATCCCGGGGAGGCGGACTAGGTGTCTCGTAGATCATCGGGTGAAGTCCTGTGCCGACCACCGGGACCTCAGGGGACCGTGACGGCACCCAGCCACCACCCACCCCGACACCCGCACCATTCGCCGGGACGTAACG
>NZ_DASWSJ010000070.1:0-21944 GCF_036402745.1 Actinophytocola sp.
ACTCGAACCTGCTGTTCGTCAACCGGAAGGAGCGCCGGTTCCCGGTGGAGCCGGTGTCGTGGGTGGGTGCCCGCGCGCTGACCGCGCTGCTGTCCTTCCAGGACCGGCACCCGAACCTGATCAAGAAGCAGCTGGTCTAAGGCCTGTCTCGTAGATCATCGGGTGAAGTCTTGCGCCGACTGCGCCGACTGCGCCGACCATCGGAACCTCAGGGGACCGTGACGGCACCCAGCCACCATCCACCTCGATACCCGCACTATTCGCCGGGACGCAACGCACACTTTGAATCCCGGGGAGGCGGACTAGTGACGGCACCCAGCCACCATCCACCTCGACACCCGCACCATTCGCCGGGACGCAACGCACACTGTTAATCCCGGGGAGGCGGTTAGCCGGCCGGTCAGAGGGGGACCGAGACCATCGTGTCGCCGCTGGTGGTCACCACCTCGACCGCCTTGACGTCGGCGGGGTCGACGAGTGCGGTGCCGTCCAGCGTGGTGCCCTTCTTCGCACCGGACGGGGACGCCAGCCAGCTGCCCGCGAGCAGCGGTTCCCCGTTGCGGGGCACCACGCGCAGCTCGCACTTGAGGCCGGCGGGGATGCCGCGCACGTCCGCGTGCACCGCGACCCAGCCGGCCTTCGGGATGAGCGTGACGGCCATCGTCGCGCCGGTGTGGGGGTCGGTGACCTGTGCGGTGCGGGCGTCGGGGGGCAGCGTGGTGGCCGGGCCTGCCACGTCGTTGGGCACGGACTGGCGGCCGATGAGGATGCCGCCGCCCAGTGCGATCGCGACGGCGACCGCGGCCGCCACGACGACCAGCGGCGAGCGGCGGCGGACCGCGGGCTGGGCCTGCGCCCTGGCGCGGCGCAAGGTCTTCTGCAGCAGCATGTCGTCAGCCGGCGGGCCGTTCAGGAACGCCTCCGGCGGCACCTCGTCGAGCGCCGCCCGCAGGCTCGCGATCTCCTGGACCTCGCGCTGGCAGTCGGCGCAGCCGGCCACGTGTGCGTGCACGGCGTGCTGCTCGGCGGGGTCGAGCGCGCCGAGCGCGTACGCGGCGAGCTGGGCGCCGTCGTGCTCCACCGGGCTCATCGCGCACCTCCCCGCGGCCCGCCCAGCGCCGCCCGCAGGGCGCGGACGGCGTGATAAGTCCTCGATTTCACGGTACCGGGCGCGATCCGCAGCGCGGCCGCCGTCTCGTTGACCGTGTGCCCCCGGTAGTACAGCTCCACCAGCACCGAGCGGTGCTCGGGGGAGAGCCGGTCGAGCGCGCCGAGCACGGTGATCGTGTCGACGACGTCGTCCGCGTGGTCACGTTGCGGCGTCGGCACGTCCACCTGCTGGTTGACCTCGGTGGGGCGGACCGCCCGGGCTCTGGCGCGGTCGGTGATGAGGTTGCGGGCCACCGTGAGCAGCCAGCCCCGCACCGAGCCCGTGCCGTGCTCCAGGTCGTCGGCGTGCTTCCAGGCGCGCAGCAGGGTCTCCTGCACGACGTCCTCGGCGGCGGCGCGGTCGCCGGTGAGCCGGACGGCGTAGGCCAGCAGGCTGCGCCCGTGCTCCTCGTAGAGGGAGCGGATCAGCTCCTCGCCGGGCACCCGCCGCGCTCGCCGCGACTTCCTGCCTGGGATCGCCACGCCTGCCATCACCTGCCCGGAGGTTGGTTTTCGCGGTTGCACGACGACCGCCCGGGCGAGCCAGGTTGGGCCTCGGTCGACGAGCAGGGTACTGGACAGGGACACGGTCACAATCACCACACGAGCGGCCGGCCCGGGCGGTTCACTGTGCGCGGTGGGTGACCTGCCGGTGAGGCGTCTTCATTGCCGCCTACCGATATCGCCCTGCGGTTCCGCCTCGGCGGTGCGAGGCTGGGTTGAGCCCAACCCCGGAGGTCGGTATGCCGCTCGCCAAGCCCAGCGATCATCGTCGGCGCGGTCGGAGGGACCTGGCGGTCAACCCGATCGTCACGCGGGAGCCGGTGGAGATCCCGCGGCACCGGATGCCCGCCGGCGAGCTCGATCCGGACACCGCCTACCAGGTCGTGCACGACGAGCTCATGCTCGACGGCAACCCGCGGCTCAACCTCGCCACGTTCGTCACCACGTGGATGGAGCCGCAGGCCCGCACGCTGATGGCCGAGTGCGTCGACAAGAACATGATCGACAAGGACGAGTACCCGCGCACGGCCGAGCTCGAGCAGCGCTGCGTCCACATGCTCGCCACGCTCTGGCACGCGCCCGAGGCGGACCCGCCGACCGGCTGCTCCACCACCGGCTCCAGCGAGGCCTGCATGCTCGCGGGCCTCGCCATGAAACGCCGGTGGCAGCGGCGGAACCTGCCCGGCAGGCCCAACATCGTCATGGGCATCAACGTCCAGGTCTGCTGGGAGAAGTTCGCCAACTACTGGGACGTCGACGCCCGCCTCGTCCCGATGTCCGGCGACCGCTTCCACCTCACCGCCGACGAGGTGACGCAGCACTGCGACGAGAACACCATCGGCGTCGTCGCCATCCTGGGGTCGACGTTCGACGGCAGCTACGAGCCGGTCGCCGAGATCTGCGCGGCGCTGGACCGGTTGCAGGAGGAGAAGGGCTGGGACGTCCCGGTCCACGTCGACGGCGCGTCCGGCGCCATGATCGCCCCCTTCTGCGACCCCGACCTCGTCTGGGACTTCCGCCTCGACCGGGTCTGCTCGATCAACACCTCCGGCCACAAGTACGGCCTGGTCTACCCGGGCGTCGGCTGGGTGGTCTGGCGCGACGCCGCCGCGCTGCCCGCCGACCTCGTGTTCGACGTCAACTACCTCGGCGGCCAGATGCCGACCTTCGCGCTCAACTTCTCCCGGCCCGGCGCGCAGGTCGCCGCCCAGTACTACCTGTTCCTGCGCCTGGGGTTCGCCGGCTTCCAGCGCGTCCAGTCCTATAGCCGCGAGGTCGCCACGACCCTCGCCGAGCGCGTCGCGAAGCTCGGCCCGTTCCGGCTGCTGACCGACGGCAGCGAGCTCCCCGTCTTCGCGTTCACCGTGTCCGAGGGCGAGCCCTTCTCGGTCTTCGACGTCTCCGCGGCGATGCGCGAGCGCGGCTGGCTCGTGCCCGCCTACCCGTTCCCGGCCGACCGCGAGGACCTCAGCGTGCTCCGCGTCGTCGTCCGCACCGGGTTCACCCACGACCTCGCCGACCTGATGTTCGACGACCTCACCGCGTGCCTGCCGCGGCTGCGGGAACAGGCCGCGCCGGTCCGCGGCGACGAGGCGGCGTCCTTCAGCCACGGCGCCGCCAGGTAAATTCGGTTGCCGCCGCCAGCACCGTGTGCTGTGCTGGGAGAGCAGAGGCAGTCAACCGAGGAGTGTGCGATGCGAGGGGCGTTCCGGTCCACCCCAGTGGCAACCGACGCCTACCTCGAGGACCGCACCTTCCATGAGTACGTTGAACCTGGGCATTCTCGCCCATGTTGACGCCGGAAAGACAAGCCTGACCGAACGGCTGCTCTACGCGGCCGGCGCCATCGACCAGATCGGCAGCGTCGACGCCGGCAGCACGCAGACCGACTCCCTCGCCCTCGAACGCCGCCGCGGCATCACCATCAAGTCCGCTGTCGTGTCGTTCGTCGTCGACGGGGTCACCGTCAACCTCATCGACACCCCCGGCCACCCGGACTTCATCGCCGAGGTGGAGCGGGTCCTGAGCGTGCTCGACGGCGCCGTCCTGGTGATCTCCGCGGTCGAGGGCGTGCAGGCGCAGACCCGCGTGCTGATGCGCACCCTGCGGCGGCTGCGGATCCCCACGCTGATCTTCGTCAACAAGATCGACCGGGCCGGCGCGCGGCAGGACGACGTGCTGGATGCCGTCCGGGAGAAGCTGGCGCCGGCGATCGTCGCGATGGGGACGGCCGACCGGCTCGGCACCCGCGACGCCCGCGCCACGCCGTTCACCGCGGCCGACGGCACGTTCACCGCCGGGCTCGGCGAGCTGCTCGCCGAGCGCAGTGATGCGTTCCTGGCCGCGTACCTGGACGACGAGACGGTGTCCTACGAGGCACTCCGCAAGGAGCTGGCCGCACAGGCCCAGCAGGCGCTCGTGCACCCGGTCTACTTCGGCTCGGCCATCACCGGGGCCGGTGTGGACCCGCTCATCGCGGGCATCACCGAGCTGCTGCCCACCGACGAGTCCGATGTGGACGGACCGGTGTCCGGCACGGTGTTCAAGGTGGACCGCGGGCCGGCGGGGGAGAAGATCGCCTATGTGCGGATGTTCTCCGGCACCGTCCGCACCCGCGACCGCCTCGAGCTCCGCGGCCAGGAGGCCAAGGTCACCGCGATCAGCGTGTTCGACCAGGGCGCGGCCGTGCGCGGCCCGTCGGTCGGCGCGGGGCGGATCGGGCTGCTGTGGGGTCTGGGCGACGTGCGGATCGGCGACGCGATCGGCGTCCCGCGGGCGGCGGGGGAGCACTACTTCGCCCCGCCGACGCTGGAGACGATCGTGGTCCCGGTGCGCGCGGCCGACAAGGGCGTGCTGCACGTGGCGCTCGCCCAGCTCGCCGAGCAGGACCCGCTGATCAACCTGCGCCAGGACGAGATCCGGCAGGAGATCGGCGTGTCGCTCTACGGCGAGGTGCAGAAGGAGGTCATCCAGGCGACGCTCGCCGACGAGTTCGGCCTCGACGTCACCTTCCGCGAGACGACCACGATCTGCCTCGAGCGCCCGGTCGGCGTCGGCGAGGCGGTCGAGGTGATCGACAAGGAGCCCAACCCGTTCCTCGCCACGGTGGGCCTGCGCGTCGAGCCGGCCCCGGTCGGCAGCGGCGTGGCGTTCCGGCTCGGCGTCGAGCTCGGGTCGATGCCGTACGCGTTCTTCAAGGCGGTCGAGGAGACCGTCACCGAGACGCTGCGGCAGGGGCTCCACGGCTGGGAGATTCCCGACGCCGTGGTCACGATGACGCACGCCGGCTACTGGGCCCGGCAGAGCCACGCGCACGGCACGTTCGACAAGAGCATGTCGAGCACCGCCGGGGACTTCCGCAACCTGACGCCACTCGTCCTGACGGACGCGCTGCGCCGGGCCGGGACCCGGGTCGAGGAGCCGATGCACCGGTTCCGGCTGGAGGTCCCGGCCGACACGCTCGGCGCGGTGCTCCCGGCGCTGGGCCGGCTGCGGGCGGTGCCGCACACGCCGTCGGTGCGCGGCGCGGCCTACGTGCTGGAGGGCGACCTCCCGGCGGCCGCGGTGCACGAGCTCCAGCAGCAGCTGCCGGCGCTGACCCGGGGCGAGGGCGTGCTGGAGAGCGCGTTCGACCACCACCAGCCGGTGACCGGCACGGTCCCGAGCCGGTCGCGGACCGATCTCAACCCGCTCAACCGGCGGGAGTACCTACTG
Source organism: Actinophytocola sp. (assembly GCF_036402745.1). Classification (GTDB taxonomy): domain Bacteria; phylum Actinomycetota; class Actinomycetes; order Mycobacteriales; family Pseudonocardiaceae; genus Actinophytocola. The sequence goes on from NZ_DASWSJ010000070.1 coordinate 5,368, forward strand.
CGGGTACTGCGGCGAGTGCCCGGGCGCGGAACAGGTGACGCGTGAGGGCGAGCACGCTGAGCGCGGCCACCAGCACGCACACGCCAGGCCAGCCGAACACGGTGTGGGCGCGGGTTCCGAGCCAGGAACCCGCGCTCCCGCCGAGGAACGCGCACGTCATATAGGCGGTGTTGAGCCGGCTGCGGACCTCCGGGCGCAGCGCGAAGATCCGCACCTGGTTCGCCACCATGCCCGACTGCATCGCGACGTCGAGCAGCAGCGTGCCCACGACCAGCGCGGTGAGCCCGGCCGCGCCGCCGAGCCCGCCGAACGCGAGGACGGCGGCAGAGCCGAGGACGCCGAGCATGCAGACGAGGTTCACCGGATCCGGGCCGCGGCGGTCGATCTGCCGGCCGGCGATCGGCGTGGCGATCATGGTGGCCGCGTTGACGAACGCGAGCGCGCCGACCGCCTGCCCGCCGAGGCCGTAGACCGGTCCGGTGAGCAGGAGCGCGACCGCGGTCCAGACCGCGGTGAACGCGGCGAAGATCGTCGCCTGGTAGAAGCTCGACCGGCGCAGCTCCGGCTCGTCGCGCAGCAGCCGCAGCGTCTCGGCCAGCAGCGCCGGGTAGCGCTGGCGCGACGGCGGGGTGGTCGCCGGCAGGGTGAACGCCAGCACGGTCGCGATGACCATGGCCACCGCCGCGGCGGTGAGGTAGGGCGCGCGCCAGCCCAGCCACTCGCCGGCGGCGCCGCCGAGCGCGCGGGACAGCAGCATGCCGCCGATCGAGCCCGCGAGAAGCGTGCCGGTGACCGCGCCGCGGCGGTCCTCGCCGACCAGCCCGGCGGCCATCGGCACGACGATCGGCGCGACGACGGTGGTGAGGCCGACGAGGACGCTCGCGCCGACCAGCGGCGGGAGGCCGGGCGCGGACCCGGCGGCGAGCAGGCACAGGCCCGCGGCGCCGAGCAGCGTGGCGATCAGCGGCCGGTGCGGGAACCGGTCGCCGAGCGGCACGAGCAGGAAGATGCCCGCCGCGTAACCGAGCTGCACCGCGGTCACCACGAGCGCGGCGTCGTCGGGGCTCACCCGCAGGCCGGCCGCGATCAGCGGGCTGACCGCCTGGGGGAAGTAGATGTTGCCGACGGCCACACCGCAGGCGATGGCCAGGAGCACGATCACCCGGCGCGGGACTTCGGCAGGCACGAGGCGAGAGCCTCGCTGGTCGGCGGTTCGGATCGCAAATGGTTTACCGCTGATCTTGACGGCCGGTGGACAGGGTGGTGTCATCGTTCCGAAACTTATTCACGTTCATCTCGTGGCCATTCGGGAGGCCGTGGTGACCCTGCTCCGACGTTCACTGGTGGCGGCGGCGGTCGCCGTCACCCTGACCTCCGCCGGCGTGCTGTCCGCCGGCGCCGCGCCGTCCGGCCCGGCCGCCGCCGCTCTGCCCACCGCCGCCGTCGCCCTCGGCGACAGCTTCATCAGCGGTGAGGGTGGCGGGAGCTACGCCGCCGTCACCGACGTCAACGGGGTGTCCCAAGGCTTCCCGGGCTGGTCCGCGCCTAACGACAACGCCTACTTCTGCCACCGCTCGCCGAACGCGTCGCTGTTCCAGGCCGACCTCGCGGGCATCCAGGACCGGTTCAACCTCGCCTGCTCGGGCGGCCAGCCGCACGACATCGCGAACGCCTCGGCCAGCAGGGACAAGGGCCGGACCGTGCCCGCGCAGCTCGACCAGCTGCGCGCGGTGGCCCAGACCCACGACATCGACCTCGTGCTCGTGGGCCTCGGCTCGAACAACAGCTCGTTCACCTTCGGCGACGCGGCGTCGGTGTGCGCCAACCGGTTCATCGCCGACGCGTGGACCGGCTGGTGGGAGTTCTGGGCCTACCTGGGCGGCGACGTGCCGCAGGAGCCGTGCAATATCTCCGACCTGGCAACGGATGCCGAGCTGGCGTCGGCCACCGCGGAGACGACCGCGGCCCTGCGCCAGCTGCTGTCTACTTTGGACCAGGTGGACGCGGACGGGCAGCACCGGATCGTGTTCCAGGACTACACGAACCCGCTGCCGCAGGACTACGCCCAGCGCTACCACGAGGAGGACGGCCGGGCCGACGACCGGGACAAGTTCCGCGCCCTCGGCGCCGAGCGGTACGCGGCGGGCTGCCCGGCGCACCGGGCGAGCCTCGCGGCCGGTCACCTGTTCTCCCAGGGTCTCGGCCGGCTCGTGCAGTCGACGCATTCGGCGCTGTCGGCCGAGTTCCCGGGTGCGGACCTGGTGTACCTGAACGTGCAGGGCGCGTTCGACGGCGCGCGGCTGTGCGAGCAGGACGGCAGCCCGGCCAACGCGCTGGCGACGCCGATCCGCCTGCAGGACGGGCCGACGGGTGTGCCGGTGACCAGTTTGGACGGTAAGGACAAGATCGCCATCCAGCGGATCGCCAACGCCTGCGTCACGTACTTCCAGACGTGCCAGGAGTCCTGGCACCCGAACGCGTCCGGCTACCAGGTGCTGGGCCGCTGCCTGACGGGCGCCGCGACGACCGCGAGCCGGACGGTGTCGTGCGTGCGCCAGGCCGACGGATCGGTCGCCGTCGGCTGAGACCCGCTGTCGGACCGCCCGGATGAAGGCGCGGCCGGGCGGTCCGACAGCTTCACTCCTGGTGCGACGAGGTCAGAAGACCCAGACGCCGAACATGTTCAGGCCTGGCACGACCGGCTGGAAGTAGCTGTAGCCGCCGCCCATGCCGGAGGTGATGCCGACCGCGGTGGAGCCGGAGAACCAGGAGCCGCCGCTGTCGCCCGGCTGGACGTACGCGTCGCTCTGCGCCATGTTGCTGACGCAGCCCTGCGCGTAGCAGATCGTCAGGCCGGTGGCGGTCACCGTGCCGCAGGTGAGGCCGGTGGTGCTGCCGCTCTTGCACACCGACAGGCCCTGGTACGGGTCCGCGGCGCCGGTGATGTCCTGGTAGCCGCCGTTGTAGAGGTTGACGTTGTCAGGCTGGGGCAGGCCGCCGTCGTTGCGGATGAGGCCGTAGTCGTTGCCGGGGAAGCTGGCGCCGACGGACGGGCCGTAGTACGCGCCGTTGGCGTCGGACCACGAGGGGATCGCGGAGGTGCAGTGGCCCGCGGTGATGCCGGTGTTCCCGGTGGTGCTGAAGCCGAGCGAGCACCGGCTGCCGCTGCCGGTGATGGCGTCGCCGCCGGAGATCGTCGTGTCGAAGGAGCCGTCGAGGTGCTCGACGCGGACGGTGTCGCCGAACTCGGCGGCCTTCGCGGTGAGTGCCCCGGCCTTGGCGGAGTCGCCGATCTGGACCACGACCTGGTTGGCCCGAACGTCGATGCCCGCAGCGGTGTCCGCCGGCAGCGTCGCCGCGACCGCGTCCCGGACCGACGCCAGCTCCGTCATGCTGTGCCGCACGATCTCGGCGGTCGCCCCGGCCGCGCGGACCCCGTCCGCGGCCTTCTGGGACACCACGTTGACCACGAGCGTGCCGTGGTCGAGCCACATGCCGGCCGAGCTGTCACCGGCCTGCGCCACGAGCCGCTCGCCCTTGTCGACGAGCCCGGGCTGCGCGGCGAGCCGCGCCATGGCGTCGGCCCCACCGCCCAACGTGGCCGCGGCAGCCCGCGCGACGGGCTCGCTGTAGCCGGCCGGTAAGGCCTGCGCGGTGGAGGTACTCAGGGGGACGAGCGTCGCCGCGGCCGCCAGCGCGACCAAGGCTCCGCTTCGGGAGAGTGTCATGAGCAGGGATCACCTTTCTCTTGGCGTCGCCGCCCGGAACCCCGACAGGCGCTACCCTCCGCCAAGCCGCCAGGCGGCAAATGTGAGGAAACTTCTCACCTCACTCAGATGACGTTAGGAACCGACGCGGCTCGGCGCCAGCGCCCAGAAGGGTCATCCGCACGCAGATGGAAGAGTGCGGAGCGTCATTGCGCCGAACGTCGTGGGCCGACTGCCGTAACGCGCCCGGTCAGTCGGCCCAACGGTCCACAAAGGAGTGACTCAGCAGTCGCCGGTGTACCGGCAGGCGACCACCGCCGGGCGCTCGACCGGGTGGCCCTGCTCGAGGGACCAGGCCAGCCGGACGTACTGGGCGTGGGTCCACGCGAGCGGCGTCGCCGAGGTGGTGCCGGTGCCCGGGGTGGCGCCGGCGGGGGCCGGTGGGCGGTTGTCCCAGACCTGCTCGGGCAGCATCAGGCCCTCGTTGGCGGTCTCGGACATCGTCCGCAGGCGGCTGCCCGCTGCGGCCGGGTTGCCCGCCAGCAGGTCGTACTCGCCGCGTTCGCCGGCGAAGATCGGCCACAGGCGGCCGTACGTGCGGGTCGGCTCGGGGGTCGGCCAGATCACGTTCCACGGCCCGCCGGTGGCCTGCTCGCCGTAGCCGTCGCTCGTGAAGCGGTGCCACAGCACGCCCGCTGGGGTCCGGTCACCCAGCACCCGGTCCACCACCGCCAGCGAGCTCACGATCGCCGGGTCGTCGGCCGGGCGAACGCCGAGGCGTACCAGCTCGAGGAAGCTCGGGTCGACCACCGTGCGCTGGTCCACCTCGCCCGGGTTGTTGTCGCCGAGGTTGTAGGTGGTGCCGGCGTTCGGGTTGCCGTCCTTGGTCAGGCGCAGGTAGTAGGGCTTGGCCGACAGCGGACCGGTGCTCGTGACCGTCCATTGCTCTACTTTGGACGCCCAGGTGTCGGCAATGGACAGATAGTGCCGGGCACCCGCGGTGTCACCCGCGCGGGTCAGCAGGTCGGCCAGGCACACCAGCCCGGAGACCTCCGCGGCGATCGTGCCGGGGGAGTAGCCGCTCTGGTTCTCCCACCGCTCCTGCTCGGTCCACGGCGCCTTGTTGCCGTCCTTCTCGTACGTCACCATGAACTCCGCCGCCCGGCGCAGACCGTCCAGTGTGGACTTGTCGGTGCGGCCGAGCAGCCACGCGAGCAGCATCGGCGCCGCGGTCTCGTCCAGCTGGACGCTCGTCCAGTACGGCTCGCCGGTCACCCGGGTGTTCTGGGCGAGGTGGCCGTCCGGCTGCTGCTGCACGCCGATCATGAAGTCCAGCGCGCGGTCGGCCCCCCGCCGGTCGCCGGCCGCGAGCAGGCCCGTCGCGATCTGGTAGAGGTCACGCGGCCAGACCAGGGCGTACGAGCCGAACTCCGGCGCGATCTGGCGGTCGGTGCCGAACGCCCACGGGAAGCCGGGTGCGGCGATGTACGCGCCGGGATGCCGCTTGTCCTCACTGGCCGCCAGCACCAGCACCGAGCTGCGGTAGACGGCCCGCTCCTGCGCCGTCCGCACGCTCGACGGCGGCCGCCGCAGTCCGGCGGCGTAGCCCTGCCAGCCCTGCGCGTACTCGCGGGCCACCGCGCGGAACCCCGCGGCCAGCGACCGGCTCGCCGTGCGCGCCGCCTCGTCCGCGTGCCGGCCGAAGCCCAGGACCAGCGTGTCGTGCCGCTGCCGGGTGCCGTCCACGCGCAGCTTCCCCGTCTGCACGACGTTGCCCGGGCCGGCCTTGCCGTACGTCCAGTCCATCCGGTGGTCGGCCAGGTCGGTCCAGCCGTCGCTCGTCCCCAGGTAGCCCGACGAGGTCGCGGCGAACCCGCGGCCGGCGACCAGGGCGCTCGCCGCGGCGGCGTCCGAGGCCACGAGCGTCGAACCCGAGCGGGCGCTGTCGTCGTTGCCCTCGCGCGACAGCGCCGGGTCGTACACGACGTAGGCCTGCAGCGGCCGGTGGGCCTTCAGGTCCACGTCGACGAGCACGCTCGCCCGGCTCGGGTCGGTCACGTACGTCAGCGTCGCCGACCACCCGGTACCGCGCGCCACCTGCCGGAACGTCAGGTCGGACACCGGCTCGGTGCGGCCGGTGACGCGCTCGGTGAAGCTCGTCCCGTCGGTGACCACCAGCTGCAGCTCCCGCGTCGCGGGCGTGCTCAGGTCCGGGTAGAACACCTCGGTCATCCGCCCGCCGCCCAGCGTGAACCACACCGGGCTGTCCGCGCCGCTGCGCGCGGTGCCGAACGCCTGTTTGTCCGCCGGCTGGTAGACCGCCGGCGCGCCGGGCCCGCCCGGCGCATCACCACCGGCGCTCGCCGGCACCGCGGCGGTCATCGTCGCCACGACGGCCGATAACGTTCCCAACAGCACTGTTCGACGCACGGCGGTTCCCTTTCCCGAGGACGACTCTGTCGGTACCAACGTGCCCGATCCGGCCGGCCGCCGCACGACGAGCACGACAGTCCACTGAGGACTAGGGGCGGAGGACTAAGGGCAGAGCGCGGTGAGGGTCCGCTCGGCGCCCGGGTCACCCGCGGTGGCCGGCACGAGGCCGATCTCGTCGAGGCCCGCGTCGGCGTACTCGGCGATCCGCGCCCGCACCGACCCGAGGTCGCCGACCAGCCCGATCGTCCCGGCGGCCTCCTTCGGCAGCGCGGCAAGGAGTTCCTCCGGCCCGGCCCCGGCGTCGGCGAGCTCGACGGCCGCGCCGAACCCGGCCTCGACGAACACCTCGCGGTAGCCGCGCACCGGGAAGTACCCGATGACGCTGCGCAGCAGCTGGGTCGACGACGCCTCGTCGGGATCGATCGCGGCCGGTAGCCACGCGGCCAGCGTCGGCGCGGGACGGCCGAGGCGGGCGGCGGCCGCGTCGAGCTTCGCGCGCAGGGTGCGGACCTGGTCGACCGACACGAGGTCCAGCAGCATCCGGTCGGCGTACTCCGCGGCGATCGCGATGGCCTTGTCGCCGAAGGCCGCGACCGTCAGCGGGCACAGGGCCGGCGGGAGCCGCGGCCGGAAGCCGTGCGTGTCCGTCGCACCGAACCACTCGCCGGCCCGGTGCGCGACGACGGCCGCCGCGCACGAGCGCAGGTCGGTGACCGGCCTGGCCCGCGACCGGCCGTGCACGCCCTCGACCACCCGGGTGCTGGACGTGCCGAGCGCGACGCCGCACGGGCGGCCGGTGACCGCCTCGACCCCGGCCGCCCCGCGGACGACGGTGAGCGGGTCCCGCACGGACACCGGGATCGGCCCGGCCGTGAGCGCGATCCGGCTGGTGACGTCGGCGACCGCGGTGGCCAGGACGAAGGAGTCCCACGTCGGCCCCTCGCCCAGCCACACCTCGCCGTAGCCGAGGCGGTCGGCGAGGGTGGCCACCCGCAGCGCCTCCAACGGCGGCTGGTCGTCCTCCCTGGACGCGGCGACCACGCTGAGCTTCATCCGGATCACCGTAGTGCGGCCAGGACGTCGTCCGTGCTGTGGTGCGCGGCGATCTGCGCGGCCAGCCCGCGGGCGGTGGCCCGGTAGCTCTCCTCGCCGAGGATCGTGTGCAGCGCGGCGCGGATCGCGTCCGCGTCGGCCGGGGTGTGCAGGCCGGCGCCGACCGCGGCCACCTGGCGGGCGTTGATGTGCTGGTCCTCCGCGAAGAGCGGCACGACGACCAGCGGCACGCCCGCGGCCAGCGCACCGAGCGTCGAGCCGCCGCCACCGTGGCAGACGACGGCGCTCGCGCGGCCGAGGACCTCGAGCTGGTCGACCCAGGGCTCGACGCGCACGTGCGGTGGCGGGGTGCCGAGCGTCGCCGGGTCGGTGGCCCGGCCGACCGTCAGCAGCACGTCGGCGTCGAGGTCCGCGACCGCCTCCAGCGCCGCCGCGTAGACGGCCGCGAGGTGGGGCATCCCGCCCGCGACGCTGCCGAACGTCACGTACACGAACGGCCGCGCGGGCTCGGGTGCGGCGGTGAACACGGCCCAGGACGGGTCGCGGAAGCGCAGCGTCCGCGGTGGGTCGGCCACCGCCGGGTCCTCGAGCCCGGCCGGGAACATCGTGAGGTAGGGCGCCTCGGCCAGCCGGTGCCCGCCGGCCAGGCCGTGGGAGTGGCGCAGCGCGTCGATGTTGGCGCCCGCGATCCCCATGAACAGGTGCTCCACCACGCCGAGCCCGATGCCGACCCGTGCGTGCGGAACGTCGTGCAGCTCGGCCGCGACCGCCGCGCCGAACTCCGCCGACTCGCGGACCACGACGTCCGGCCGCCACGCCGTCATCGCCTCGCGAAGCTGCGGGACGGCGGCGGTCGCGTCCAGCCGGGCGAAGACCTCGCTGACGACCCAGGCGTTGGCCTCGTCGTGGGACATCGTCTGGAGCCGGCCGAACGCCGTGGCCATGTCCTCCGGCGGCGGGTCGCCGAACGGCCAGAACCCCGCGCCGGTCGGCGTGACGCTCCCCTCGAGCGAGGCCGGCCCGGCCACGAGCACGTCGTGCCCGCCGCGCAGGCACGACCGGACGAACGGCACGAGCGGCCCGAAGTGCCCGGCGCCGGACGTCGAGGAGAAGAGGATGCGCACGCGTCGACCGTAGCCCTCAGGCGAAGGCGTCGACCCCGGTCAGCTCGGCGGACAGGGTCCACAGGCGCGCGGCCTGCGCGGGGTCGACGGCGTAGTCGCGGACGCCGACCCGGGTGCCGTCGGCGGGCGTGGGCTCGGCGATGTCGCAGTCCTCGAGGTAGACCCCGCCCATGCCGGCGAGCTGGGGCGAGGTGGCGGCCCAGGTCTGGGTGGCGGCGCCCTGCTCGGGGTTCTTGACGTCGCCGATGATGTTGCCGTCGTCGTCCATGAAGCCGGCGTCGATCATCTCCCGCTGGGTCAGGTACCGCGCGAGGTTGGTCGCGATGCGGCCCGGGTGCAGGGAGAAGGCGCGGACGCCGGGCCGCTCCCGGGCGAGCGCGTCGAGGTGGACGGCGAACAGGACGTTGGCGGTCTTGGCCTGGCCGTACGCCAGCCACTTGTCGTAGCCGCGCGCGAAGTCGACGTCGTCCCAGCGGATGCCGGAGAAGTGGTGGCCGCGGGAGGAGACGGAGACGACCCGGGCGCCGGGGCTGACGGCCGGCCAGAGCCGGTTGACCAGGGCGAAGTGGCCGAGGTGGTTGGTGGCGAACTGCGCCTCCCAGCCGGGGCCGACGCGGGTCTCGGGCGCGGCCATGATGCCCGCGCTGTTGATCAGGAGGTCGATGCGGCGGCCGGAGGCGAGGAAGCGCTCGGCGAACGCGCGGACGCTGTCGAGGTCGGCGAGGTCCAGCTCGTCGATCTCGACTCCGGCCTCGACTCCGGCCTCGCCGAGGCCGGCCAGCGCCTCCTCGGCGGTGGCGCGCCGCCGGGCCGGGACGACGACGTGCGCGCCGGCCGCGCTGAGCGCGCGGGTGGTCTCGAGCCCGATGCCGGAGTAGCCGCCGGTGACGAGCGCGAGCTTGCCCGTGAGGTCGATGCCGGCGAGGACGTCGGCGGCGGTGCTGGTGGCCCCGAAACCGGAGCCGATCTTGTGCTGTGGAGTGGTCATGCCATCGACGCTATGACTTGGAGTGCGCTCCAGCGCAAGTCCTGCCAGCACCCATTCAGGGGGCCCGGTCCCGCTCGTCCGGACCGCGGCCAGGATGGAGCCGTACGGCGCACACCGTCGTCGGATGTGGGTGGGCGACCTGAGGTTCAGGCTGCTCGGGCCGGTGCACTGCCCATGCCCTCGAGCATGGCCGCCGTGCTGCACACACGCCCGCACACGTCCCGCACCCGTCCAGCACACGTCGCTAGGCTCGCCGCCATGGTTGACCTCGAGGAGTTCGTCCGTTCCATGCCCAAGTGCGAACTGCACCTCCACATCGAGGGCACGCTCGAGCCGGAGCTGAAGTTCCGTCTCGCGGAGCGCAACGGCGTCGAGCTGCCGTACCGGACCGTCGAGGAGGCCCGCGCCGCCTACGACTTCCACGACCTCACCTCGTTCCTGGTCGGCTACTACCAGGGCATGTCCGTGCTCGTCACCGAGCCGGACTTCTACGAGCTCGCCTACGCCTACTTCGAGAGGGCCGCCGCCGAGGGAGTCGAGCACGCGGAGATCTTCTTCGACCCGCAGGGCCATACCTCCCGGGGCGTCGAGTTCGCCACCGTGATCAGGGGGCTGCGCCGCGCGCAGCTCGACGCGTGGCGGGTGCTCGGGCTGCACTCGCAGCTGATCATGTGCTTCCTGCGGGACTTCCAGGCCGAGTACGCGATGGCGACCCTGCTGGAGTCGCTGCCCTACAAGGACTGGATCACCGGCGTCGGCCTCGACTCCGACGAGCGGGGCAACCCGCCCGCGAAGTTCGCCGCCGTGTTCGCCCGGGCGCGGGCCGAGGGCTACCTCCTCACCATGCACTGCGACGTCGACCAGGAGAACTCCGTCGAGCACATCCGGCAGTGCCTGGAGGACATCGGCGTCGACCGGATCGACCACGGGGTCAACATCCTCGAGGACCCGGCGCTCGTCGCGGAGGTCAAGCGGCGCGGGCTCGGTCTCACGGTCTGCCCCGTCTCCAACCGCTTCGTCACCGACGGCACCAAGGCCGCCGAGCTGAAGCGGCTGCTGGACGCGGGTGTCCGGGTCACCGTGAACTCCGACGACCCGGCCTACTTCACCGCCTACGTCACCGACAACCTGCTCACCGTGCGGCGGGAGCTCGACCTCGACCGCGCGCAGCTGGTCCGCTTGCAGCGCAACGCGATCGAGGCCTCGTGGGCGCCGCCCGCGGTCCGGCGAGCGTTCCTCGACAAGCTCGACAAGCTCGACGAGCTGACCGGGACCAGCTAGGCGGCCCAGCAGTTCAGCCGGATCGGCTGGCCCAGCAGCGCGTCGTGGACGCCGTCGTACACCGTGCCGTCCAACGCCAGCCCTACGTGGGCCACCGCGCGGAACGGGCACTGGGACTGGATCAGCACATTGGTCGCGCCGTCGCGCAGGGACGCGTTCGCGACCGGGCGGACCAGCTCGTCCAGGGACGTGTAGAAGTTGGTGTAGCGGACGGAACCGATCGTGTCTCAACAGTAGAAAGTCGGGAAAAGCGGAGACCCGGGATGCGCCGGCCGCCACCGGCGCATCCCGGGTCTCCGGGGACTCAGGCGAGCGTGGGGATCAGGCCCCGCCCCCACCCGGCTGCACGACGCCGTTCACGGTGAGCGTGTACGGCGCGTACTGCTGGACCAGCTCGGTCGGCTCGTCGTACGTGACGACCGCGACCACCTTCGGGAACAGCGCGAACAGCAACATCTGCAGCGTGCTGAGCCGCACCGACGACTTCCCGTTGAACTCGGCCTGCAGGCCGATCTGGTTCTGCTCGTCGTAACCGACGAGCTTGACGTTCCAGTTGTTCACCGGGGTCGGCCGGATCTCGGTCGGCGAGTCGAACGAGTCCAGGCTGGACCCGTCGCTGACCTGCGTCCCGCCGACGGTGACGTCGTCGACCTTGAAGCCGCCTTCGTTGACCCCGCCGTCGCTGATGTACTGGAAGCCGAGCAGAACGGTCTGCCCCGCGTACGCCGTCAGGTCGAACGTGTGCGGCTCGAACCCGCTCGTCGTGCCGTTGAGGCCCGGGCCACCCGGCGCGTCGATCGTCTTGTCACCGGCGATCGGCTTGTAGGTCGCCCCGCCGTCGGTGGACACCACCACGTAGCCGTAGTCGAACCCGAACTCGGCGCCGTACTTCGCGAGGAAGCGCAGCGTCGGGTCGGTGGTCGGCACGGCGACCGAGGTGACGGCCGTGGCGTTGAGGTTGTTCCGGTTGCCCGACCACAGGACCGGGTTGCCCGGCCGGTCCGCGTCGTCCGACACGACCGTCCACTGCAGCGGCAGCGACGGCAGCGTCGTGGCGCCCTGGAAGCTCAACGACCGGAGGTCGCGCCCGCGCAACGCCTGACCGTTCGCCCCTTGCAGCTGGACGTAGTCGGCGCCGTTCGGGGCGGCTCCCGGGTTGTCGTTGGCATCCGGGTTGGCCAGGTTGACCGTGGAGCGCACGCTCGGCGAGGTCACCCGGCTCTTGGGCACGCCCAGCATGATCCCGCGCCGCGACTCGCCGACGATCTTGTCCAGCAAGGTCATCGACTGGAAGTCGTGGAGCACGGAGTACACGTCGTGCACGCCCACGGTCTCCAGCTCGGCGGCCAGGCTGGCGAACCCTTGGCGGGTGCCGTCCCGGTGCAGCCGGGACATGAAGTCCGCGCCGTAGCGGTCGTACAGGAACAGCATCAGCTGGTAGGCGTTGCCGTAGTCGGACAGCACCTCGCCCGGATCGCCCTCGCCCCACAGGTTGAGGGAGTTCTCCGGACCTCCGCAGTCCCGCGGGTTCACGTTGAACGGCGTCTGCACCGGGCCGAAGCCCTGGAAGCAGTAGATGTGGCTGTCCGCGCCCCGGTCGAACACCGTCGCCTTGGCGTCGACGTAGCCGGTGAGGGTCTGGGCGAAGTCGGACAGACCCTCGTTGATCCAGGTGCCCTCGAACGGATCGGTGTAGTAGTGCAGGAGGTGCTGCCACTCGTGCGCGAACGTGCCCTCATAGAGGCGCGGGCGCGCTTGGCGGCTGGTGCACAGGTCGGCGGTGGGCTCATCGGGCGGGTTGACCCCGGTCCGGTGCAGCCAGTCGAACGCGTCGACGGTCATCACGTTGCGGTCCAGCAGCTCGTTGAACTGCGAGGAGAAGAAGCCCGCGATGTAGGTCGGCGCCGCCGGGAACGTGTAGTAGTTGGCGTCCCGGACGTTGTCGATCAGCGCGACGGTGTTGTCACCCTCGCCGGTGTAGTCACCGGTGATCCGCGCGCTGGAGCCGTCCCGGTCAGGAGGCGTCGAGAACGTCGCCGTCTCCTTCGGGTACATGTTGGTGTCGAACTCGGTGATGAGCCCGTTGACCTGTGCGTCGGTGATCTCGGTCGACGAGGCGATCTGCCTGCGGCAGTCACCCGCGGGGAAGGCGGTGTCGTTCGCCACCCACACCTCGATCTTGTCGCCGACTCCGCGAAGGGTGTAGTCCTTGCGGTAGAGGCGGCCTTGGGCGTCGTCCAGCCCCAGCCACGAGCGGACGGTTCCGACCGGCGGAGTGACCGCGGCCGCGCTCGCCCCCTTCTGCGTCTTCGCGCTCGGCTGGTAGCTCGTCGGCGTCTCGACCTTCTTGCCGTCGAGCGTGAAGTCCTTGCGGGTCAGCTCTCGGACGTCACTGGCCGGAGCGGCCGGAGGGGCAGCGGTCGGCGCAGCGCTGACCGTGGATGCCGGAAGTACCTGCAGCAGGGGAACGAGGAGTACCGCGGCTGCGGCCGAAGCTAATCGGCTACGTCGCATGAAATACCTTTCGCTCAGAACGCGCCACATCGTGAGGATTGGCCCACGATGTGACGCTCTTGGTGTACTTTGTCCCGTACCTGAGCGTTTCGATTTGAGCCGGGAAGATGTTTCACCTGTCAGGGGACTTATTTCTCCTGGCAGCGGACCTTTGGCGAGGGTCGGTCACCCTCCGGAGCGTCCACGGTGAGACCGACCGAGATCGTCCCCTTGACGGGCACTGTCACGTTCCAATCGGCGTTGCGCACAGTGACCGTTTCGCCGTCCTGCTCGACGGTGCCGCCCCACAGGTTCTTGATCTCGTGCCCGGCCGGTGCGGTCCAGGTCAGCGTCCATCCGGTGAGCGTCGCGTCGCCGTCGTTCCGCACCGTCACCTTCGCCTCGTAGCCGGCCTGCCAGGAGTTGACGACCTCGAACCGGGCCGAGCAGGCGGGCGGTACGGGCGGGGGAGTCCCGGTGGCCGGTGGGGCCGAGGTGGTGGCGGGCGTGCCGGTCGACGCCGGCTCGTTGATCAGCAGGCCGAGCACGACACCGGCGGCCACCAGCGCCGCGGCCGCTACTCCCGCGACGACCGTGCGCGGGGACCAGCGCCGGCGGGTGGGCAGCATCAGGGTCGGCGTCGGCGTCCGTGGCTGCGGCTCGGGCTCGGGCACCGGCCGGCCGTCGGCCGCGGCGGCGAGCACCTCGTGCGCGGCACGCATGGTGGGCCGCTCGCCGGGGTCGCGGCGCAGCAGCCACCGCAGGGTCCCGGTCAGCGGGCCGGCCCGGCGCGGCGGCGCGGGCTCGCCGGCCGCGACCCGGTGCAGCAGCGCGATCGGGTTCTCGTCGACCCCGAACGGCGGCGTGCCCTCGAGCGCGGCGTAGAGCGTGGCGCCGAGGGAGAACACGTCCGAGCGGGAGTCCGCGGCCGCGCCGCCGGCGACCTCCGGGGCGAGGTAGGCCGGTGTGCCGGCGATGATGCCGGCCGCGGTGACCGTGCCGTCGCCGGTGGCCCGGGAGATGCCGAAGTCGGTGATCTTCGCCGTGCCGTCCGCGGTGATCAGCACGTTGTCCGGCTTGACGTCGCGGTGCACGATGCCCGCCGCGTGCGCCTCGGCGAGCGCGGCGGCGACCTGCGCGCCGATGCCGGCGACCTCCCGCGGCGGCAGGCCACCGCGGGCGGCGAGCACCGCGGCGAGGCTCTCGGACCGCAGGTACTCCAGGACCAGGCACGGCCGGCCGTCGTGCTCGACCACGTCGTGCACCGCGATCGCGTTGGGATGGCGCAGCCGGCCGGCGATCCGGGCCTCCCGCATGGCGCGGGCGGTGGCCTCGCCGGCCTTCTCGTCCGTGGTGGAACCGTCGAGCACCAGCTGCTTCACCGCGACCGGCCGGTCGAGCCGCTCGTCCCGGGCCAGCCAGACGATCCCCATCGCGCCGCGGCCGACGTGCGACTCGAGGCGGTAGCGTCCGGCGATCAGGTCACCCGGTTCCATCGTGCCCAAACGCTAGCGCGGCGCGGCCGGAAACCGGATGGCGTGGGGACTACGCGCTGCCGACCGGTCAGCGGTACCCGCACTTCGGCGTGCGGGCCACCCCCGAAGGTGGGCCGAGTTGATCGCGCCGTGCCGGCCGCGCGGCCGGTGGTGATGTACCCGCTACCCGGGCCGGCCGGGCAGCGGGTTGCGGGCGGCGATGTCGCGGACGACCAGCAAGGTCAAAGAGTGGTATCCCTGTGGGCATGCGGTTCGTCGTGCAGCGGCACCGGGCCCGCAGGCTCCACTACGACCTGCGGCTGGAGCTGGACGGCGTCCTCGTGAGCTGGGCCGTCCCGAAGGGACCCACGCTCGACCCCGGCGTGCGCCTGCTCGCGGTGCACGTCGACGATCACGACCTCGGCCACTACGACTTCGAGGGCGTGATCCCGGGCGCGCGGTACGGCGCGGGCGACGTGATCGTGTGGGACTGGGGCACGTGGGAGCCCGCCGGCACCACCGACCCGGCCCGGGCGGTGGCCGACGGCGAGCTCCACTTCGACCTGCACGGCGAGAAGCTGGCCGGCCGGTTCGTGCTCATCCGCAGGGACATCGACCAGCGCGGGCGCGGGCAGTGGCTCCTGATCCACAAGAACGACGCCCACGCCGAACGCGGCTGGAACCCCGAGGATCACCCCCGGTCGGTGAAGTCCGGCCTGACCAACGACGAGCTCAGCCGACCGTGATCTCGACCTTGTTGGCGTACAAGGCGACGTGCTCGGCGATGGGCGCGACGGCCTCGTACGGCGTGCGGTAGGTCCAGATGACGTCGGTGAGCTCGCCGTCGGGCGTGCTGAGGCTGTAGTAGGACGCGTCGCCCTTGAAGGGGCAGTACGTGCTGGTGTCGGTGGCCGTGAGCAGCGACTGGTCGACATCGGCCAGCGGGATGTACTGCACCGGCGGATAGTTGGACTCCTGCAGCACCAGCGCGGACGTGGTGTCGGCGACGACCTGCCCACCGACCCGGACCGTGACCCGCTCGGGGTTCTTCTCCACGGTGATGGGGTGGTCGGGGCCGGGAATCTTTATCTCACGGGACACTAGCGTGGTCGGCGAAGCCGGCTCGACGGAATGGACGAAGGATGGATCTGGATCTGCGGGATCGCGTTTTCCTGGTGACCGGTGGCAGCAAGGGGTTGGGCCTGGCCACCGCGACGGCGCTCGTGGCCGAGGGGGCGCGGGTCGTGATCTCCGGGCGGCACAAGGGTCCCGTGGACGAGGCGGTGGTCGGCCTGGGTCCTCGGGCGGACGGGGTGGCCTGCGACAACGCCGACCCGGCGACCCCGCGGCTGCTGCTCGACCGGGCGCGGGAGCGGTTCGGCCGGGTGGACGGCCTGCTCGTGAGCGTCGGCGGCCCGCCGGCCGGCTCGGCGATGTCGGTGCCGGACGAGCAGTGGCGCGACGCCTTCGAGTCGGTGTTCCTCGGCGCGGTCCGGCTGGCCCGGGAGGTCGCGGCCGAGCTGCGGGCCGGTGGTTCGATCGCGTTCGTGCTGTCGACGTCGGTGCACGTGCCGATCGCCGAGCTCGGTGTCTCCAACGGGCTGCGGCCGGGACTGGCGATGGTCGCCAAGTCGCTCGCCAACGAGCTGGGCCACCGCGGCATCAGGGTCAACGGCCTGCTGCCGGGCCGGATCGCGACCGACCGGCTGACCTACCTCCAGGCGCAGTCCACCCCGGAGGCCCGGGCCGCGGCGCTGGCCGCGATCCCGTTGGGCCGCGCGGGCGAGCCGGCCGAGTTCGGCCGGGTCGCCGCGTTCGTGCTGTCCCCGGCCGCGAGCTACGTGACCGGCGCGATGATCCCGGTGGACGGTGGCCTGCTGCCCGGCCTCTAGTCCGCCTCCCCGGGATTTAACAGTGTGCGTTGCGTTCCGGCGGATGGTGCGGGTGTCGGGGTGGATGGTGGTTGGGTGTCGTCACTAGTCCGCCTCCCCGGGATTAAAAGTGTGCGTTGCGTCCCGGCGAA
>NZ_DASWSJ010000071.1:0-15857 GCF_036402745.1 Actinophytocola sp.
ATGGTCGCCGGCACGGCGCCACCACGCGCCTCCGCGTGCTCGGCGAACGCCCCGTTCGCGAAGCCGACGGCCCGCTGCACCCCGCGGGCGTCCAGTACCGTCGGCGCATACCTGACCGTGGTCCGCGCCGCGAGCTGGAGCACCGCGCCACCGGCGAGGACGCCCACCCGCACGGCGTCGTAGATCCGCGAGGCGACCAGGCGGTGCGCGTCCGGCGCGAGCGTGCGGTGCATGTCCTCGACGGTGCCCAGCACACCGGTCGCGACGTCGGTCAGCAGGTGGACGCCGGCATCCAGCTCACCGCCCACCGTCGGCGTCTCCTCGGGTGCCATGACCAACCCCTCACCTGCCGGCTCCTCGCCCCGAAGCCTAATACGGCGACGGCCCACCACCGTGGTGACGCGCGCCTCGGGTGCCCTGGTCGGCGGCGAACGAGGCGATCCAGGCGAGCGCGGAGTTCCAGTTGATCGCCACCTCGTTCGTCGAGTACGACTGGATGTCGTCGACGTAGCAGAACTGCGGCGCGCAGCCGGCCAGCAGGTGAGCCGCGAACGGGTCCTGCAGGGCGGCGTTCGGCCCGCCGGCGATGGACCCGGCCGGCGGGTGCGGCAGGCCGGGGTCGAGCTGGTGGGCGAAGATCCTGCTGTGCTGGTTCCGCGAGGTCGTGGTGCCCCAGCCGGTGACGTAGGACTGGTTCAGCGCGTTGCGGCCGAGGACGTAGTCCAGGCCCTGGAGGGCGCCGTCGCGGTACCGCGCCTTCCCGGTCAGGTCGAACGCGGTGGCCAGCACGACGAGGTTGTTGACGATGTTGCTGTTGGAGCCCCAGACGTAGCCGCCCGGGTCGCCGGGCAGCGGCAGCCCGTAGGCTTCCGCGTCCACAGTGGACAGATAGCTGTCGGCGGCCGTGGTGACCGACCGCCGGACCCGGTCCCGCTCGCCGGTCGGCAGTCCACTCGGGACGGTCGCGAGGTCGAGCCGGCCCAGCGCCGCGGTGGCCGCCCAGCCGAAGCCGGTGGGGCTGAACACGTCGCCGGTGTGGTGCGGCGAGGCGCGCAGGTCGTCGAGGTAGCGCCGGTCGCCGGTGGTCAGGTACAGCTCGGCCGCCGCCCAGTAGAACTCGTCGGACACGTCGCCGTCGCTGTAGGCGCCGCCGCCGGTGCCGTCGGCCGGGCTGGCGAGCAGGTCCGGGTGCGCCTTCGCCGCCGCGTAGGCGATACGGGCCGCGGCCCGGCACTCGGCGGCGAACGCGGCGTCGTAACGCGCGTAGAGCCGGCCGCACTGCGCGGCGACGGCGGCCAGGTTCAGCGTCGCGGCGGTCGACGGCGGGTGCAGCTCGCGTCGCATCGGGTCGGCCTGCGGCGCCAGCGGGAGGCCGGTCCACGCCTCGTCGTGGATCTTGTGGTGGGCCATCCCGGCGAACGGCCGGCCGGCCGGCACCTGCATGCGCAGCAGGAACTCCAGCTCCCAGCGGGCCTCGTCGAGGATGTCCGGCACGCCGTTGTGGCGCTCGGGGAGCCGCAGCGTGCCGTCGGCCAGCGCGCCCCGGGCCGCGGTCGGCGCGGTGCGGGTGCGCTCGAAGGTGGCGAGCAGCTGGTAGGTGGCGATCCCGCCGTTGACCACGTACTTGCCGTGGTCGCCCGCGTCGTACCAGCCGCCACGCACGTCGAGCCGGTAGTCGCAGCCGCCCGGCTGGCACGGGACGTCGGTGTCGCCCTGGTTGGGTGCCACGCCGACGTGCCCGGCCGGCCGCGCGTACTGCGCGCCCGCGAGCGAGCCGTCGATCGCGATGCCGCTGCGCTGGAGGTAGAAGAACCGCAGGGCATCGGAGCGCAGGTCCCGGTACACGGGGCCGATGTCGAAGGGGTGACTGGTCTCGCCGTCGGCGCTCAGCGTGTAGCCCGGGCCGGCCTCGGTGAACCGCGAGAAGTCGATCGTGTGCGTGCGCTGCCCGGAGGCCGCGTCGAGCCCGCGTGGTGTGGTCCGGCCGGTGGCCGCCACCCGGCCGCCCGGGCCGGTGAGCCGCCACGGCAGCGGGCCGGTCGCGTCGGTGACGACGGTGGCGTGCTTCGGGCCGTCGGGCAGGTAGCCGACCTGGTTGACCCGCACCCGCGGGCCGGTGTCGGGCTCGTACACCGGCGGCGCTGCGCCGCCGGTGAGGGACACGTTGTCCAGGCAGAACGTCCACGGGTCGGCGCGGCCGCCGACCTGGAACGCGAGCTGGTCGCCGGGACTGTCCACGGCCGAGGTGAACACGAACGCGAAGTGGGTGGGCGCCGGCCCGAGCGGCACCGGCTGGGAGAGCCGCTCGGTCCACGGGTCCACCTGCTGCTGCACCTTGGCCAGCACGCCCACCGGCGTCGACGCGGACGCGTCGAACGACAGCGCGT
The DNA here is from genome assembly GCF_036402745.1 of Actinophytocola sp. GTDB lineage: Bacteria > Actinomycetota > Actinomycetes > Mycobacteriales > Pseudonocardiaceae > Actinophytocola. The sequence goes on from NZ_DASWSJ010000071.1 coordinate 2,388, forward strand.
AGGACTCGCCCGCCCGCAGCGCCAGGTCGTTCTGCCCGACGATGGCGTCCCAGGGATTGGTCGTGGCGCCCGCGATCTCGGCGCAGAGCCGCCCGCCGACCACGGACGCCGGCGCGGTGGCCGTCGACCACCACGGCGCCGTCGTGGCATCGAAGGTCCCGTTGACGACGAGTTCCTGAGCGCTGAGCGCTTGCGGCTGCGCACCGGCGACCGGCCCACCGCCGACCAGTGCGACGGCCATGAGGATCACGACACCGAGACGAGTCGGGCGTACCACGGCGAGCCCCTTTCCGGGGGACAAGGCCGACACCACGACTTCGGCCGCCGCGATGAGGCCGTTCTGGGAGCGCTCCCATAACTCGGGCCTCGATCCTGGCGACCGCGCCCCGGCGTTGTCAAGACATCCACGGCCCGGAGCGCGGCCCGATCCAGGGAACGCTCCCAGCTGGCACGCCGACCTCGACGGTCAGCACCTGGCCGTCCGCGACCTCGGTGACCGATTACATCGTTGGCACAACGTTGTAAACGCAGTACCCTCAAGAACCGGGAGCCCACCTTCGACGGCGAGCGGAGGGCAGGAACGTGGCCACGCTCAAGGATGTCGCGGTCCTCGCCGGGGTCTCCGTCAAGACCGTGTCGAACGTCGTCAACGGGTACGACTTCGTCAAGCCCGAGAACCGGCGGCGGGTCGAGGACGCGTTGTCCGTCACCGGGTACCGGCCCAACCTCGGCGCCCGCAACCTGCGCCGCGGGCGTACCGGGTTCATCGCGCTCGTCGTGCCCGAGCTCTCCATCCCCTACTTCGGCGAGCTGGCCGGCAACGTCATCGCGGCGGCCGGGCGGCGCGACTGGAGCGTGCTCATCGAGCAGACCCAGGGCGACCGCGCGCGCGAGCGGGAGACCCTGGCGTCACTGGGCTCGCACATGGTCGACGGCGCCATCGTGAGCCCGCAGGCCGTCGAGGCCGGCGACCTCGGCCAACCCGGCATCCCGATGGTGCTGCTGGGCGAGCATCCCCTCGCGCTGCCGCTGGACCACGTCGGCATCGACAACGTGCGGGCCGCGCACGTCGCGGTGCGCCACCTGGTGGACCTCGGCCGGCGGCGGATCGCGGTGATCGGCCAGCACCCGACGCGGGGCACGGCCACCCAGCGACTCGCCGGGTACCGCCAGGCGCTGGCCGAGGCGGGCCTGCCGTCGCGGCCCGAGCTCGTCGCGTCGGCCCTGCGCTACCACCACAGCGACGGCGCCGAGGCGATGGCCCGGCTGCTGGACCTGCCCGAGCCGCCGGACGCGGTGTTCTGCTTCAACGACATGCTCGCCCTCGGTGCCATCCGCGTCGCCGCCGAGCGGGGCCGGCGGGTGCCGCACGACATCGCCGTCGTCGGCTTCGACAACGCCGAGCACAGCGCCTACAGCGTGCCCTCGCTCACCACCATCGCCCCCGACAAGTCCGCCCTCGCCGCGGCGGCGGTCGACCTCGTCCACCGCCGCGCCGGCGGCGACCCACCCGAGCCACCCCAGGACGTCCGGATCCCGTTCGCCCTGGAGATCAGGGAAAGCACCACCACCTAACCGAGTCCGCACCAGGCCCACCCCCTGCACCTGGAGCAGCCATGTCAACGAAGACAGTGTCGAAGTTCCGCCGAATGCTCGGCGCCGCAACGGGTTTCCTGCTCGCGGCCACCACCCTGGTCGCGGTCGCGCCGGTCGCCGACGCGGCCGTCTGGCAGCCCAAGGTCCCCCCGCTCACCACGCCGTGGACGAGCCAGGTCTCGCCGACCAACGCCCTGCCCGACTACCCGCGCCCGCAGCTCGTCCGCACCGAGTGGCAGAACCTCAACGGCGTGTGGGAGTTCGCCGGCGCGCCCAACCTCAACACGCCGCCGATCGGCCAGCCGCTGCCCGAGGGCGTGCTCGTGCCGTACCCGATCGAGTCGGCCCTGTCGGGCATCCAGCGCCACGAGGACAACATGTTCTACCGGCGGACGTTCACCGTTCCGTCCACATGGAACGGTCGGCGGGTGCAGCTCAACTTCGGCGCGGTCACCTGGGAGACCCGGGTCTGGGTGAACGGCACCCAGGTCGGCACGCACACCGGCGGCTACGACGCCTTCTCCTTCGACATCACCGCCGCGCTGCGCACCGGCGCCAACGAGATCATCGTCGGCGCGTACTCGCCCATCGACGGCAGCAGGTTCCCGATCGGCAAGCAACGCCGCAACCCCGGCGGGATCTGGTACACGGCGTCGTCCGGCATCTGGCAGACGGTGTGGCTGGAACCGGTGAGCGCCAACCACATCAAGCGCCTGGACACCACCCCCGACGTCCCGGCGGGCGTGCTCGACCTCGTCGTGCAGGGCACCGCCGGCCAGCAGGTGCGCGCCGAGGTGCTCACCGGCGGCACGGTCGTCGGCTCGGCCACCGGCACCGTCGGCGGGCACCTGCGGGTGCCGGTGCCGAACGCGCGGCTGTGGTCGCCGTCCGACCCGTTCCTGTACGACTTGCGGGTGACCATGGGCACCGACGTCGTCACCGGCTACTTCGGCATGCGCTCGCTCGGCAAGGCGGTGGTCGGCGGCGTGCTGCGGCCGTTGCTCAACGGCAGGTTCGTCTTCCAGCTCGGCACGCTCGACCAGGGCTTCTGGCCCGACGGGACCTACACCGCGCCGACCGACGAGGCGCTGCGGTTCGACCTGGAGCGGCAGAAGGCGCTGGGCTTCACCATGGTCCGCAAGCACATCAAGGTCGAGCCGGCCCGCTGGTTCTACTGGGCCGACAAGCTGGGGCTGATGGTGTGGCAGGACATGCCCGCGCTCGACGCGGTCGACGACACCCCGGCGGCGAGCCACGCGAACTACGAGTCCGAGCTGACCCGGATCGTCAACCAGCTCAAGGGCGTCACGTCGATCGTGCAGTGGGTGCCGTTCAACGAGGGCTGGGGCGAGTACGACAACGCGCGCATCGTCGACCTGGTCCGCTCGCTCGACCCGACCCGGCTGATCAACCACAACTCGGGGTCCAACTGCTGCGTGTCCGACCCGGAGCCGCCGAACGGCGACGTCGTCGACGACCACGCGTACCAGATGTCGGCCGGCACCCGGCTGCCGACCGCGAGCCGGGTCGCGGTGCTCGGCGAGTACGGCGGCCTCGGCCGGACCGTCGCGGGGCACGAGTGGCAGCCCGGCGCGGGGTTCGCCTACGGCGAGCTGTATCCGGACGAGACGTCGCTGACCAACCGGTACGTGGCGATCACCGAGGAGGTCGGCCGGTTCGTGCAGACCCGGGGCCTGTCCGCGTCCGTCTACACCGAACCGTACGACGTCGAGAACGAGGTCAACGGCTTCTACACCTACGACCGGCGGGTGCTGAAGATGAACGCGGCGCAGGTGCTGGCGGTGAACCAGCGGGTGCTCGCCCGCGCGGCCGGCACCGAGGTGGGCCGCGGCGAGCTCGTGTCGCTGCGGGTGACCACGCCGGGCTTCACCAACCGGTACCTCCGCCATCAGGACGGGCTGGCGCGCACCGATGTGGACAGCGGCACCGACGTGCTCAAGCAGGACGCCACGTTCTGGGCGCGGCCGGGTCTCGCGGACGCGGCGTGCCTGTCGTTCGAGTCGCGCAACTTCCCCGGCCGGTTCCTGCGGCACGCGAGCTGGCGCCTGCGCAGCGACCCGAACGACGGCACCCCGGGGTTCGCCGGCGACGCGACGTTCTGCGCCCGCGCGGGCTCCGGCGCGACCGCACTCGAGTCGTCCAACAACCCGGGCGCGTTCGTCCGGCACTACAACGAGGCCGTCTACCTGGCGCGGCAGGGCGGGCCGAACCCGTGGGACACGGCGACGAGCTTCGCCGCCGACACGACGTGGGCGGCCACGATCCCGTTGTGGCGCAGCGGTGCGGACCTGCCGCTGAACACCGCCCGCTCGTTCCGGGTGACGACGCCGGGCTTCACCGACCGCTACCTGCGCCACCGGGACGGCCTGGCCCGCACGGACGTGGTCACCGCCGCCAGCGACGCGCTCCTCAAGGGCGACGCGACGTTCGTCGTCCGGCGTGGGCTGGCCGACCCGGGCTGCTACTCGCTGGAGTCACGCAACATCGCCGGCAGCTACCTGCGGCACGCCGCGTTCCGCCTTCGGTTGGCAGCCAACGACAACACCGACCTGTTCCGCCGGGACGCGACGTTCTGCCCGCAGCCCGGGGCAACCAGCGGGAGCGTGCGGCTGGCGTCGGTCAACGAGCTGGGCACGAACGTGCGCCACTACGCGGAGGAGGTATGGGTCTCCACCAACGGCGGTGCCCATCCCTACGACAACCCGGCCTCCTACGCCAACGACGTGAGCTGGGCGCCCACCACGCCGTGGACCCCGTGACGGGAGGCAGCCGGCCCGTCAGTGGCGGCGGATCGTCTTGCGCAGCTGCAGGATCCGGACCGTGCCGGGGAGCGCGACGAGCAACGCGCCCGCGGCGACGCCGAGCAGGATCGCGACGGCGAGCGGGAGGTGGCCGGAGAAGCCGAAGTAGTCGACCTGCACGGTCTGCGAGTTCTGCAGGACGAAGACGAGCAGCAGCACGAGGATGACGGCCGCCACGACGAGCCCGACCCACAGCCCACCGAACCGGCTGCGCCGCACGGTGACGGGCTCGGTCTCGCCCGCGACAGACGGCGCCGGCTCGATCTGTCCGGTGGGCGAAGCCTGACCGCCCGGCGGGACCTGGCCGGCCGGCGGGACCTGGCCGGTGGGCGCGACGGGGCCCGCCACCGGGCGCCCGGGCGGTGGGCCCGGCGTGCCGATGGGTGGCGTCGGCTGGGAAGTCTGCTGCACGGGGATGTCGTGCTCTCCGGCCGACCTGTCGACGGGCGGCTGTGCGGGCGGTTCTGACCGCGTCATGGCGACCTCCGACGTGGCAGCGGCGCGATGCCGCCGCCTAGCTGGGGCATTTCCCGACCTTCCCATGGTCTCCCCGCCCGCCGGATCCGGCCACTTCACCCGTCGGTGACCGGGAGGGTTCGAACCGGGCGAGCGGGGAACTGCTCAGCCATGGACTCCGTGATCACGCTGACCGTCGACGGGACGAGGCGGCGGCTGACCGTCGACACGCGGACGACGCTGCTGGACGCCTTGCGCGAGCGGCTCGGCAACACCAGTCCGAAGAAGGGCTGCGACCACGGCCAGTGCGGCGCGTGCACCGTGCTGCTGGAGGGCCGGCGGGTCCTGGCGTGCCTGACCCTGGCGGTGGCCGTCGACGGGGCCGAGGTCACCACCGCCGACGGGCTCGCGACCGCGGCCGCGCCGCACCCGGTGCAGCGCGCGTTCCTCGACCACGACGCCTTCCAGTGCGGTTACTGCACCCCGGGCCAGATCTGCTCGGCGGTGGGGATGCTGGCCGAGCTCGCCGCCGGCTGGCCGAGCCACGTGACCGCCGACATCACCGCCGACATCGACACCAACACCGCCACCGAGCCGGTGCTCAGCCACGCCGAGATCGCCGAGCGGATGGCCGGCAACCTGTGCCGGTGCGGGGCCTACGCCAACATCGTGCCGGCCGTCGAGCAGGCCGCCGCCGAGCCCGGGACCTCGCGATGAGGCCGTTCACGTTCATCGCCGCCACCGATGCCGCGGACGCGGTCCGGCTCGTCGCCGCCGACTCCCACGCTGCCTTCCTCGGCGGCGGGACCAACCTCGTCGACCATCTCAAGCTCGGCGTCGCCGAGCCCCGCGCGCTCATCGACGTCACGCACGCCACCTCGGCGCGGATCACCGGCCGGCCGGACGGCGGGCTGCGGATCGGCGCTGCCGTGCGCAACAGCGACCTCGCCGCGGACCGCAGCGTCCGGGAGCGCTACCCCCTGCTCGCCCAGGCGCTGCTCGCCGGCGCGTCCGGCCAGCTGCGCAACATGGCGACCGTCGGCGGGAACCCGTTGCAGCGCACCCGTTGCGTCTACTTCCAGGACGTCTCCACGCCGTGCAACAAACGCGCCCCGGGCTCGGGCTGCTCCGCGCTCGGCGGCTACACCCGCTACCACGCGATCCTCGGCGCCTCCGAGCACTGCGTCGCCACGCACCCGTCGGACCTCGCCGTCGCGCTGGCCGTGCTCGACGCCGAGGTCCGGGTGCTCGGCGCCGGCGGCGAGCGCACCATCGCGTTCGCCGACCTGCTGCGGCTGCCCGGCGACGAGCCGGACCGCGACACGACGCTGGCGCACGGCGAGCTGGTCACCGCGATCGACCTGCCGGCGCTGCCCATGGCCCGGCGATCCGCGTACCGCAAGGTCCGCGACCGTGCCTCCTACGCGTTCGCGCTCGTCAGCGTCGCGGCCGCGGTCGAGGTCCACGGCGGCCGGATCGACGACGTGCGGATCGCGCTCGGCGGCGTGGCGCACAAGCCGTGGCGCGCCCACCGCGCGGAGGCGGCCCTGCGCGGCGCCGACGCGACCGAGGACGGCTACCGGGCCGCCGCCGAGGCCGAGCTGGTCGACGCCCGGCCGCTCGACGGGCTCGACGGCGGCAACGCCTTCAAGGTCCCGCTCCTCACCCGCACCCTGGTCGCGGTCCTGCGTGACCTGGCGGGCGGCCCGGCCGAGGGAGGCCCGAGGTGACCGACCAGCTGACCCCGGTCGCGATCGGCCGCCCGCTGGAGCGCCGCGACGGCCACGCCAAGGTCACCGGCACCGCGCCCTACGCCTACGAGGCCGACGTCCCGGACGCCGTCTACTGCGCGCTCACCCAGGCCACCGTCGCCCGCGGCCGCGTCGAGAGCGTCGACACCATCGAGGCCGAGCGGGTCGACGGCGTCCTGACCGTGCGGACCTACCGCGACGCCGAGCCGCTCGCCACGCAGGACGCCGAGCTCGCGGCCCTGCAGGACCCCGAGATCGGCTTCCGCGGCCAGGTCGTGGCGTTCGTCGTCGGGGAGACCGCGGAGATCGCCCGGCAGGCGGCGGACCTCGTGGGCGTCCAGTACGCCGAGGCACCGCACGACGTCGTGCTCACGGCCGACCGCGCCGACCTCTACACGCCGGAGAAGATCAACCCCGCCTACGAGTCCGACACCGCGACCGGCGACGTGGCCGCCGCGATGGCCGCCGCCGACGCCACGGTCGACCAGACCTACACGACGGCGATGAACCACAACAACCCGCTCGAGCCGCACGCCACGACCGCGCTGTGGGACCGCGAGCGCGAGCACCTGACCCTGTGGGACTCCACCCAGGGCGTGTACTCGACCCGGGACGCGGTCGCCGAGGTCTTCGGGCTCGACGCGGACCGGATCCGGGTGGTCTGCCCGTACGTCGGCGGCGGCTTCGGGTCCAAGGGCCGGCCGCACGTGCACGTCGTGCTGGCCGCGATGGCCGCCCGCGCGACGCCGGGCCGGCCGGTGAAGCTCGCGCTCACCAGCCAGCAGATGTTCTCCCTCGCCGGCTACCGCACGCCCACCATCCAGCGCATGCGCCTGGCCGCCGACCGCTCCGGACGGCTCAGCGCGATCGCCATCGACGTGGTCGAGCAGACCTCCCGCATCAAGGAGTTCGCGGAGCAGACGGGGACCCCGACCCGGATGATGTACGCCGCGCCCAACCGCCGCACCGCCCACCGGCTGGCGAAGCTCGACGTCCCGGTACCGTCCTGGATGCGGGCGCCCGGCGTGTGCCCCGGGATGTTCGGGCCCGAGGTGGCCATGGACGAGCTCGCGGTCGCACTCGACCTCGACCCGGTCGAGCTGCGCGTCCGCAACGAGCCCGCGGTCGACCCCGAGACCGGCCACCCGTTCTCCACCCGCAACCTCGTCGCCTGCCTGCGGGAGGGCGCCCGGCGGTTCGGCTGGGCCGGCCGGGACCCGCGCCCGCGCCAGGAGGAGCGCGGCGACTGGCTCGTCGGCAGCGGGGTCGCGGCCTCGGTGTACCCGGTGCACCAGCAGCCGTTCTCGACGGCGGTGGTCCGGTTCGCCCGCGGCGGCTACGAGGTCGAGATCGGCGCCGTGGACCTGGGCACCGGCACGTGGACCGCGCTCGCGCAGATCGCCGCCGACGCGCTGGGCGTGGACGTCGAGACCGTGACCATGCACATCGGCGACACCGACTATCCCGTCGCGTCGGTGGCCGGCGGCTCGTCCGGCATCAGCACCTGGGGCTCCGCGATCGTGACGGCCGCGCGGGCCTTCCGGGACAAGTTCGGCGCCGCGCCACCGGAAGGCGCGGAGGCTGACGGCAGCGTCGAGAAGAACCTGGCGGCCAACCGGTTCGCGATGTACGCGTTCGGCGCCCAGTTCGCCGAGGTCCACGTGCACCGCGACACCGGCGAGCTGCGGGCGCCGCGGCTGCTCGGCGTGTTCGCCGCCGGCCGGATCATCAACCCGCGCACCGCCCGGTCGCAGCTCGTCGGCGGCATGACGATGGGCCTGTCGATGGCGTTGCACGAGCAGAGCGTGCTCGACCCGCGGTTCGGTCACGTGGTCAACCACGACCTCGCCGGGTACCACATCGCGAGCTGCGCCGACGTCGTCGACCTGGAGGCGAGCTGGCTCGACGAGCACGACCCGTACGTGAATGCCATGGGCAGCAAGGGAGTCGGCGAGATCGGCATCGTCGGCACCGCCGCCGCGGTCGCGAACGCCGTCCACCACGCGACCGGCATCCGGGTCCGCGACCTGCCGATCACCCTGGACAAGATCCTCGCCGGCTGAGCGTTCCGACCGGGTTTCGGGCCGGGGAGGGACGGGCACCCGCGTAAACCTGGGATGGAGATTTGCGAAGGGAGCGGTTGTGACCACAGCACTCAAGGGACGCAAGGTCGCGATTCTCGCCGCCGACGGCGTGGAGCGGGTCGAGCTGGAAGCCCCGCGGGGCGCCCTGTACGGGGCCGGGGCGCAGGTGGAGCTGCTGTCCATTCACCCGGGCGAGATCTGGGCGCGGCAGTTCGACAAGGACCCGGCCGGCACGTTCCCCGTGGACAGGGAGGTCGCCGACGCCACCGTCGAGGACTACGACGCGCTGCTGCTGCCCGGCGGCACGGTCAACCCCGACAACCTGCGCACGAACCCCGGCGCCGTCGAGTTCGTCCGCGCGTTCGTGGAGAGCGGCAAGCCGGTGGCCGCGATCTGCCACGGGCCGTGGACCCTGGTCGAGGCCGACTGCGTCCGCGGCCGGCGGCTGACCTCCTGGCCGAGCATCCGCACGGACCTGCGCAACGCCGGCGCGGAGGTCGTCGACCAGGAGGTCTGCATCGACGGCCAGCTCACGACCAGCCGCAGCCCGCAGGACATGCCCGCGTTCTGCGCCGCGATCGTCGAGCAGTTCTCCGCCGCGCGCCAGCCGACCTGACCCCGACGGCTACGGCAGCGAGTCACCGGAGTCACCGGCCTCGTACGCTCAGGTCTCCTTGCGGGCCCGGCTGGGTGCGACGCGCGGTGGCTCGTTGGGCATCTTCGGGTACACCGGCGGCCACGGGGCGTCCATCAGCCCGCTCGCCATGTCCCGCTCGTGCAGCGCGAGCAGCGGCTCCAGCGACTGAGGGTCGGCCGAGACGGCCGCCCACGGGTCGCCGCGTTCGGAGAGCCGGGCCGGCACCGAGGCGAGGGTGAGCTCGCGCGGCTCGACCGTGGCCAGCTCGTCCCACGCGAACGGCGTGGAGACCTGGCCGTGCGGGTTAGCCCGCACGGACCAGGCGCCGAACACGGTCTTGTGCGGGGCGTTCTGGTTGAAGTCGACGAAGACGCGGGCGCCCCGCTCCTCCTTCCACCAGGCGGCGGTCAGCAGGTCCGGCCGGCGGCGCTCGAGCTCGCGGGCCACGGCCACGGCGGCGGCCCGCACGGCGTACCCGTCCCACCGGGGCCGCAGGCGGACGTAGATGTGGATGCCCCGGTTGCCGGTGGTCTTGGCGTGGCCGGCCATGCCAAGCTCGTCGAGCAGGGCCTTCGTCTCCGCCGCGCCCTCCCGGATCATCGGGAACGTGACGCCGGGGCCCGGGTCGAGGTCGATGCGCAGCTCGTCGGCGTGCTCGGGATCGGCCGCGGTGTTGGGCCAGACGTGGAACCCGAGACAGCCCATGTTCACCGCCCACAGCACGTGCGCGAGGTCGACGGCCACCAGCGCGTCGGACGTCGTGCCGTTCGGGGTGGACACCCGGGTGGTGGTCAGCCACGGGTCGGCCTTGGTCGGCGCCACCCGCTTCTGGAAGAACGAGGACCCGGTGACCCCGTTGGGAAACCGCTGCAGCAGCACCGGCCGGCCACCCATCGCGGCCATCAGCGCGGGGCCAACCGCCAGGTAGTAGCGGGCGAGGTCGAGCTTGGTGTCCCCGCGATCGGGGAAGAACACCTTGCCCGGGTTGGTGATCCGCACCGCCTGCCCGGCCACCTCGAGGACCTCGACGTCGTCAGCTTTGGCCACTCGACGACCGTACTCGGAAAGGCCCACGACGGCCTTCGACGCCGCCGGCAGCGGGCTCGCGCCACCGCCGGTGTCAGGGCTGCGCGGTCAGCACCCGCTGGGCGATCCAGGCGATGCCGTCCGCCGTCGCGGCCGGGGTGCTCGACGGTTGCATGACGTGGCTGAGGACGGTGCGGACGACGAGGTCGGTCGCCGTCGTGAGCCGGGGCTCGTCCAGCGGGATGTCGTAGGTCGCCAGGCGGTCGGCGAGCATGGCCTTCGCCGTGGTCAGCAGCGAGCCCGCGTGGGTCGTCAGCAGCGGCAGGAGGTCGGTCCCGGCGCCGTGCGTCGCCGACACGATCGCGTGCAGCAACGTGTTGTCCTCGGCCAGCTCCAGCACCGCGCGCACCGCCGCGCGGATCGACTCCACCAGGTCGTCCGGGTGCTCGTCGAAGGCCCGCCCGACCACGGCCAGGAACCGCGCCAGCTCGTCGAGGACCATCGCCTCCGCCAGGGCGGGCTTCGAGCCGATCTCGTTGTAGACGGTCTGCCGGCTGACCCCGACGGCGTCGGCCAGCCGCGCCATGGTGACCGACGACCACCCCGACCCGGCCGTCTGCTCGATGGCGGCCGCGACGATCCGGCGCCGCAACGCGCTGGTGCCGCTCGGCGCGGCCATGGCTGGCTCGGTCACGGACGCCATCCTACGAAGCGGCCGTCAGCGCGCCGGCACCGCGACGAAGTCGGCCTTCTCGCGCACCCCGCAGTCCGGGCAGCACCACGAGTCCGGCACGGCCGACCACGGCGTGCCGGCGGGGAAGCCCTCGCGCGGGTCGCCCGTGGCCTCGTCGTAGGTGTAGCCGCACCCGGGGCAGCGCGTGCCCGGCGCCGGGCCCGGCGCGTCGGCCGGAAGGTCCACAGTGGACGGTTCCGGCACGGCGTAGCGACCCAGCACCCGCGCGCGCCGGTGCGGGCTGATGTTCGCCCGGCCGATGTCGTCGCCGAAGTGCGCGAGCACCCGCGGGTCCATCACCCGGCGCCAGACCGGCGGCACGAGCGCGAGCACGATCATCCCGGCGTACCCGGTCGGCAGCACCGGGGACTCGGCGAAGTCCCGTAGCGTCTGGTAGCGGCGGGTCGGGTTGGCGTGGTGGTCGCTGTGCCGCTGCAGGTGGTAGAGCAGCACGTTGGTGGCGATGTTGTTGGAGTTCCAGCTGTGGCTCGGATTCACCCGCTCGTAGCGCTCCCCGCCCGGGCCGCCGCGCTTGCGCCGCAGCATGCCGTAGTGCTCCATGTAGTTCACGATCTCGAGCAGCGAGAAACCGACGACGGCCTGCACGAGCAGGTACGGCAGGATGCCGACGCCGAGCCAGGCGACCATCGCGCCCCACAGCACGGCCGACATCAGCCAGGCGTTGAGCACGTCGTTGCCGATGCGGTACGGGTGCCGGCCGCGGCGGGCGTACCGCTTGCGCTCCAGCCGCCAGGCGCTGCGCAGCGAGCCGAGGACCGTGCGCGGCCAGAACCGGTAGAAGCTCTCGCCGACCCGGCTGCTGGCCGGATCCTCCGGCGTCGCGACCCGCACGTGGTGGCCGCGGTTGTGCTCGATGTAGAAGTGGCCGTAGAAGGTCTGCGCCAGCGCGATCTTGGACAGCCAGCGCTCGTGGCTCTCCTTCTTGTGGCCGAGCTCGTGCGCGGTGTTGATGCCGATCCCGCCGATGCAGCCGACCGAGATCGCGAGGCCGAGCTTGTCGACGACCGTCAGGTCACCGGTGCCGAGCAGCCAGAACACGGCCACGAAGCCCGCGTACTGGATGGGCAGGAACAGGTAGGTGACCCAGCGGTAGTAGCGGTCGTTCTCCAGCGCCTCGAGCACGTCGTCCGGCGGGTTGGACCGGTCGAGCCCGGCCAGCAGGTCGATGGCGGGCACGACCACGAGGATCACGATCGGCCCGATCCAGAACCACACGCCCCAGCCGGTCAGCGCGTGCAGGCCCAGCGCCGCGAAGGCGAGGGACGGCACGACCAGGCCGATCAGCCACAGGTACCGCTTCTTGTCCGTCCACCGCTCGGTCGACCCGTCAGGGATCGTGCCGGCGCTCGTGTCGGCCTCGTTGACGGCTGCCACCTCTGCTGCCCTCCTCGTCCGGGAGCTTTACAGAAATGTAGCGTTTGTAAAGCGACTTGACAAGAATGGTGGAGTTGTAAACCTCCGCTCCGGTCTCGGCGGTGGCGGGCGGGGCGGTAGGTTTGGAGCCATGGACCTGCGCGGACCGGCTGTGCTGCTGGCCGTGGTGATGTCGGGCGTGGTGATGTCGGTGGCCGGGTGCGCTCAGGTGGACTCCGCGGTGGACCAGGCGAGCGTCGCCACGGACAAGGCCGCCGTCTGCGCCGAGGCGCTGGGGCTCGCGGACCTCAACCCGCTCGTCGACCCGGCGAAGCTCAAGGCCCGCGCCGAGGACAAGGAACGGCGGCTGCGTGACCTCGCGGCGAACGTCGCGGACCAGGACGTCAAGAGCTCGCTGCTCACGATGGCCGACTCCTACGTCGAGGTGCAGAAGGAACGCTTCGACGACCTCTCCGTCGTGACCGCCTGGGCCTCCCGCAACGCCGCCCACCTCGACGCACTGCGCGCGGCCTGCACCTAGCCGCGTCTGACAATGCTGCGGTCCAGGTGGTTGCCCCGTGGAGTACCACGGCCTCGTCGCCTCGGACGCGGTCGGGACGAGTACGTCCTCTGATCTTTCTGAGGTGGTGTCGAATGGCGTCGAGCCCGTTCGTAGCCAGGGTGAGAGACCGGCAACGGCCGGTCGCCTGATCCTCCTGCCTCCTCCCAAGGAGTTCGCCATGAAGCAGTACCTGCTCGCCGTCCAGTTCGACGAAACCGTGCCGGAGTCCGAAGAGGAACTGCGGGAGCAGATGGCCCGGACGGGCAAGGTCACCGCCGACATGCAGTCCGCCGGCTCGTGGGTGTTCGTCGGTGGCCTGCTGCCCTCGCACGCCAGCACGGTCGTCCGCCCCGGCAACGGCACGACCACGATGACCGACGGCCCGTTCGCCGAGACGAAGGAGCAGCTCGGCGGGTTCTGGGTGATCCA
>NZ_DASWSJ010000072.1:0-1894 GCF_036402745.1 Actinophytocola sp.
GTCACGCCGCCCGCGAGCTCGATCAGCGTCCGGACCGTGGTGCCCATCGGCACGCAGTAGACGTCGGGGCGCTCGACGTGCCCGGACACGGCGAAGAACTTCCACCCGACCGACTCGCCGATGCCCTGGTCCTGCCACCACCGCGCGCCGCGCTGCACGATCACCGGCACGTCGGCGAAGGTCTCGACGGAGTTGATCAGGGTGGGACGGCCGTGCAGGCCGTAGTTGCCGGGGAACGGGGGCTTGTTGCGCGGTTCGCCGCGGTGGCCCTCCATGCACTCCAGCAGCGCGGTCTCCTCACCGAGGATGTAGCCGCCGGGGGAGACGAACAGGTCGACGTCGAGCCGCCGCCCGCTGCCGCACGCGTTCGGGCCGACGATCCCGGCCGCGCGCAGCGCCTCGATCTCCTGGCGCAGCACGTGCTCCTCGGGCCCGTACTCGTGCCGGATGAAGACCCAGCCCTCTTCCGCGCCGACCACGGCCATGCCGATCAGCAGGCCCTCCAGCACGAGGTGCGGCTGCGTGGCCAGGATCTGGCGGTCCTTGAACGTGCCGGGCTCGGACTCATCGGCGTTGCAGATCACGTACTTCACGCTGCCCGGTTGGACATCGCGGACCAGGCCCCACTTCTGGCCGGTGGGGAAGCCCGCGCCACCCATGCCGCGCAGGCCCGCGTCCTTGAGCGTCGCGATGACGTCGACCGGGTCCAGCTCGCCGGTGAGCACCGCGCGCAACGTGGCGTACCGCTCGGTCACGTCCGTGCCCGCCGGGTACGGGTCGTTGGGCCACGGCTCGGTCCGGGTCTGCGCCGCGGCCTCGCCGACGCCGTCACCACGGGCGCCTTCCACCAACGTGTCCACGTCGGCGATCGGAGCCGGCCGCTCGTTCACGGCCACCGCGGGCGCGACGTCGCAGCGGCCCAGGCACGACACCTCGACCAGCTCGACGTCGGCGTCCTCGCCGTAGCGCGCCTTCAGCTCCGCGATCCGGGCCTCACCGCCGCGCAGGAAGCACGGCAGGTCGTGGCACATGTGCACCGCCACCTTGGTCGGCGGCTCGGTGCGGAAGTGCGGGTAGAACGAGATCAGGCCCTCGATCTCGTAGCGCGGCCTGCGCGCGTCGCGCGACAGCTGCTCGAGCTCCTCGCGCGGCAGCCAGCCCAGTCGGGCCTGGATCGCGTTGAGCGCCGGGATCAACGACGGCCCTGGGAACTTCCCGGCCCGCGCCTCGACGCCGGGAACCCTGCGGGACCGGACTTCGGCCGCGCGATCGGTCACGTCGGTCACGTGCTCGCTCCCTGCGTCGATGCGGTTTCCGGGTACGGCGCGCCGAGCGGCTCCACCTGCACGGCGCAGAACTTGAACTCCGGGATCTTCCCGAACGGGTCGACCTCGTCGATCGTCAGGAGGTTGGCCGCGGCCTCCCGGAAGTGGAACGGGATGAAGCAGTTGCCCAGCTGCTCGCGGTGGCTCACGCGCACCACCAGTTCGATCGACCCGCGCCGCGAGCGCGTCCGCACCATCTGACCGTGCGTCAGCCCGCGGTCCGCGGCGTCCTTCGGGTGCATGTACACCTCGGCCACCGGGGAGATCGCGTCGAGCGCGAACGACCGGCGGGTCATCGAGCCGGTGTGCCAGTGCTCCAGGAGCCTGCCGGTGTTGAGCACGAGCGGGAACTCGGCGTCCGGCAGCTCCTTGGGCGGCAACCACTGCGCGGGCACGAGGTGGGCGAGCCCGTCGTCGGTGTTGAACTGCTCGTTGAACAGCACGACCGTGCCGTCGGAGTGCTCCGGGTCGGCGTTCGGGTAGAGCTTCCCGGACAGGCCGAGGTTGGAGTGCGACAGGTTCTCGTAGGACGGCATCAGCGCGACCATCTCGTCGAACACCTCGCTGGG
>NZ_DASWSJ010000073.1:0-3438 GCF_036402745.1 Actinophytocola sp.
GACACTTACCTTTCAGTCTAGTTTGGACACTTGGTAGTGGCTGATGAACCAGCCGTCGGCCGACTGGTGCAGCAGCACGCTCAGGTACACGGCCAGCGTCGGCCGGTCGGCGAACGAGAAGTCGACGCTCAGGTAGCCGAGCACGAGGTCCTCGGCGGGCCGCCTGGTCTCGAGAATCTTGTAGGCGGCCTTCAGCCCGATCGGCTGGGAGTCGTAGTACTCGGCGATGCCCTGCCGTCCGACGCTGTACGGGTGCAGCCCTTGGAAGATCGCGTCCGCGGCGAAGGTGGCGGCGATCCGCTCGGGGTCGTGTGCGTCGACGGCGGACTTCCACTCGTCCAGGACGCCGATCAGGATTTCCTCGTTCGTGGTGTTCATGTCAGTGCCCCGCGCTCTGTCCGCCGTCGACGTGCAGGATTTCCCCGGTGACGAACCGGGCGTTCTCCAGGTAGATGATCGCGTCGACGACGTCGTCGATGTCGCCCATCTGGCCCACCGGGTGCAGGCCGCTCAGGAATTCGTGCGTCTCGGCCGGATGCATCGGCGTGCGGATGATGCCGAGCGCGACCGTGTTGACCCGGATGCCCTTCGCCGCGTACTCGACGGCCAACTCCCTGGTGACCGCGTTCAGGCCGCCCTTGGTCAGTGACGCGAGCGCAGCGGGAACCTGTGAGTTGGCGTGGTCGACCAGGCTGGTCGAGACGTTCACCACGTGCCCGCCGTCGCGGGCGAGCATCGCGGTGATGGCGCTGCGGGAGAACTCGAAGAAGCCGCGGAGGTTCACGCCGGTCACGAGGTCGAACTCTTCGTCGGTGTGGTCGGTGAACGGCTTGGCGATGAAGACGCCGGCGTTGTTGATCAGGGTGTCGACCCGGCCGAACCGGACCAGTGCCGCCTCGATGACCCTGCCGCCGACGCCCGGCTCGGCCACGTCACCGCGGACGGTCAGCACCTCGGGGTCATCGGACTCGCCGATGGTGCGTGAGGTCGCGACGACCGCGTAGCCGAGCTTGCGGTAGGCGGTGACCAGAGCGGCGCCGATACCTTGGGAAGCACCGGTGATCACGACCACCTTGTGCGCTGTGTTCATAGTGGACAATCACTTTCTCGTTGCTGGTCCTGACTGCCTCCTGATCGTGTGCCGGTCCACGCGGGCTTGCCACGACCGGCTTGCTCACTGGTGGGAGGACGAACCTCCCACCGCACTACGATGGCCATGTGGAGCTGCGCCAGCTGCGGTATTTCGTCGCCGTCGCCGAGGAACTGAACTTCGGCCGGGCCGCCGAACGGCTGCGCATCGCAGGCCCGTCGCTGTCCCAGCAGATCAAGGCGCTGGAGCGGGACCTGCAGGTCCGGCTGTTCGACCGCGACCGCCGCTCGGTCGCCCTCACCGCGACCGGCGAGGCGCTGTTGCCCTCGGCCAGGGCGTTGTTGAAGCAGGCCGACGAGTTGCGCCGGCAGGCCGCGGGC
The DNA here is from genome assembly GCF_036402745.1 of Actinophytocola sp. Lineage (GTDB taxonomy): Bacteria > Actinomycetota > Actinomycetes > Mycobacteriales > Pseudonocardiaceae > Actinophytocola. Next base: position 1,471 of record NZ_DASWSJ010000073.1, read on the forward strand.
TTGTGCGGGTCCGAACCGGTCCGGCTCGGCTACGTCAACTGGCGCCTGCCGGACCTGGTCGAACGGACCGCCGGAATCGCTCAGCTGCTTGTCGACGCGTGGGTGCTGCCGTCGCACGCCCAGGCCGCCCGGGTCGCCGATCACAGCATCGACCTGGCGATCTGCTGGGTGCAGACGCCGGACATGACCGAGTACAGCCTCGACGCGCACCTGATCGGCGCGGACCGGCTGTACGCGGTGTCCACCGGCTCCGACATCTCGCCGGTCGAGGCGAAGGACGCCGTGGTCCTGGTGGACGCGGACACGGTCAGCTGGTCATCGTGGAACCTGTACGGCGAGCAGTTCGCCCGGCACGCAGGCGCCGAGGTGGTGCGTATCGACGACGGCGGGGTCACCGGGCCTGCGTTCTTCGACCACGTGCGCCGCCTCCGCCGACCGGTGGTCAACTCCCCCAAAGGCCAGACGACCCCGGTGCCGCCGGACCTGGTTGTTCGGCCCCTGGTCCGTCCCGCGCCGTACTGGACGTGGTCGCTGGTGGCGCGCCACGACGAGACCCGCTCGTCGGTCCATGCCGTGGTCAAGGCGCTCACCAGCGACATCGGCACGCTCGGTCTGGACGACGACACCGTGTGGCTGCCCGCCAACGACCCACACAAGCCCGCACGCTGAGAGCCCGCGCCTCCCAATAGGGAGAAAAGCCGTCGTGGCGGCCGCGCCGGACGTGGACACACGATGTGGTCCATGGAGACCACGCAAGAGTTCGCCCAAGAATTCATCGTCGAGATCACCACGACGTACCCCGACGGTACCGATCCCGCTGAAGTCACCGCACTTCGCGCCGCGGAAGCGGTACGCGCCAAGGAACTCGCCGCCACGGGCAACCTGGTGCGGTTGTGGCGCCCGGTCGGCGAGCTGCGCAGCATCGGGCTGTGGCGCGCCACGGACGAAGACGACCTGCGCACGAACGTGCTCGGCACCCTGCCGCTACGGGCGTGGATGACATTCGACGTCACCGCCGTGCGTCCGCACCCGAATAACCCCGCATGAGCATCCGTTCCCCGTGGGCACACGTCGCCGAGGCGGCCGCGGCGCTGGCCGGCGCCATGGGTGTCGGCCGCTTCGTCTACACGCCGATCCTGCCGCTGATGACCGCGCAGGCGGGGCTGACCCCGCAGGCCGGCGCGAACCTGGCCACGGCCAACTACGTCGGCTACCTCGTCGGCGCGCTGGCCGGCACCCTCGCGCCCGGCCTGGCCCGGTCCCGTACCGTCAACCACTACTCGTTGCTCCTGCTCGTCGCGACACTCGCCGCGATGCCGCTCACCCACAGCACCACCGTGTGGCTCGTCCTGCGGCTGCTCACCGGTGTGGCGAGCGCGATCGTGTTCGTGGTCGCCGCCAACTCCCTGCTCAGCCACCTGAGTGGCCCGCACCTGCATGGCTGGGGCTTCAGTGGCGTCGGAGTGGGCATCGCCCTGTCCGGTCTGCTCGTGCTTGTGGTGCGTTCGGTCGGTGACTGGCAGGCGGCCTGGTGGGCGGCGGCCACGCTGGCCGCGGTGTTCTCCGCCGGAGCGTGGAACCTCCGGCCAGAACAGTCACCGTCCACATCAGACGAACTGCATTCCCGTACGCACCGCTGGTTCTCGGCCCTGTTCGCCAGCTACGCCCTGGAGGGCGTCGGCTACATCATCGCCGGCACCTTCCTCGTCGCCGCGATCGACCAGGGGTCACCTGGGTGGATCGGCAGCGGCACCTGGGTGATCGTGGGGCTCGCCGCGGTGCCGTCCGCCGTCCTGTGGGCCCGGTTGGGCCGCCACTGGTCCCACCCGGACCTGCTGCTGGTCGCCCTGGTTGTTCAGGCCGTCGGCATCGCCCTGCCCGCGTTGGCCGGCGGTGTCGTCGCCGCGCTCATCGCGGCGTTCCTGTTCGGCGGCACGTTCATCGGGATCAGCACGATCGCCCTCGCCA
>NZ_DASWSJ010000074.1:0-1980 GCF_036402745.1 Actinophytocola sp.
GGCGCCGACACCCCCCAGGACGTTCAGCCGTCGGGGTACGAAGACGTGTTGATGCCGGTTCACGCCGTGAGCCTCGTCGCGATGGGTCTGTGGCTGCTCGACAACTGCGACCTGGAGATGTGCGCGACGACGGCCGCCGAGTTCGGCCAGTGGGTCTTCCACCTCGCAGTTGCGCCGGTCCGCTTCGCCGGTACGTCCGGCAGCCCGGTCAACCCGATCGCCACATTCTGACCGAGACCGGGCAGGTCGGAGTTAGGGCATTTCGCCTTCTGGCGGATACATCGACTGGTACAACCACCGCCGCCTCCACGGCGAGCTCGGGCTGATCCCACCCGTCCAGCGCGAGGCCCTCCACCACGACACCCAGCTCGCCCGGCAACCCGCCGAGGCGTGAGAACACCGTCTCCGCCAAACCCGGTACCTGACAGGCGGCGGCGAGCTGGTGGGCGTCGAGCTGAACGCGGGGTACCGACGGCCGCCCGGCCGCCGGTACCGCGATCGGATCAGGCCCGGCGCTACGTCCGGTACCGGAACAGGATCCGGCCCCGGTTCAGGTCGTACGGGCTGAGCTCGACGAGCACCCGGTCGAGCAGCACGATCCTGATGTAGTTCTTCCGGATCTTCCCGCTGATGTGCGCGAGCACCTTGTGCCCGTTCTCGAGCTCCACCCTGAAGGTGGCGTTGGGCAGGCACTCGACGACGGTGCCCTCGACCTCGATGGCTCCTGCTGTCTTCGTCATACGCCACGCACCATTTCCACGGCGCTGCTCACGCGCTGCGCGCCGATGCCCTCGAACAGCGCCCTCGCCGCGCTGTTGCGCTCGTCCACCTCGGCCGACGCCGCCTCGACCCCGCCGCGGTGCAGCGCACCCAGCACCTCGGCCAGCATCGCCCGGGCGATGCCGCGGCAGCGCAGACCCTCGCGGACCGCGACCAACCCGATCCGCGCGTGCCGGCGGCGCGCCACCACCCGGACCAGCCCCACGTACCGATCGGCAGCCTCGGCCACCGCGTACCTCGACGGGTCCATGGGAGCCCCGTCCGGCCGGGCCGGCACCTCGACCGGCATCGAGTCCCAGCCCACGCGGGCGTCGACCTCGGCGCGGACCGCCTCGTACACCTCGCGCAGCGCGGGCTCCCGCGCCGCACCGAGGCCCAGGATCGTCACGTCCGACGGCGCCGGCGCGGTGTCGAGCCCGGTGACCAGCGGGTCGGTGGCGAGGAGGTACTCCCGTTCCCGGCGCCGGACGGTGAGGCCTGCCCGCTCCCAGCGGGCCGTCAGGTCGTGGTCGGCCTCGTCGACCATCGTGTACAGCGGGCTCGGCAGGTCCGCCAGCATCGCGGTCGCGAGCCGGTCGAAGACCGCGCCGTGCCACGTGTCGATGCTGAGGAAGACCCGGCCGTCGGGTCGGCGAGATGCCTCGCCGTGGCCGATCACCAGGTCGTCCTCCACGGCCCGCCACCGCAGGTCGTCGACCCGGGTGATCACCGCGTGCCTGCCGACGGTCGGGGGTGCGCCCGCGCTGAAATGCACGGAGTCCATAGGTTTTGCCCTCTCAGAAGTGCCTGGTGGGAGGCGCTCCTGGCGACACCTACGTCAATCGCCCGATCGTAACGGAGAGGGGAGCACCCACGTGCGTACAACGAGCATGGGTCTCACCTCCAACGGCCGGGTCGCGATCGCCCGCACGGTATCAGCGCGGGCACCCTCGCCCGCCACCGATTTTCCGGGCCCGGCCCTAGCCTAGGCGCGGCGGCATGTGTCTGGCCCGGGGAGAGGTGTCGGGGGCAAGCGGAAGCGGAGCGAGTTTCCGGGAGCGCCAGAGGTCCCGCAGGGCCCGGAAAGTCGTGGAACGTGCTTGCGGCCGACGCCGACCGTGTACCTGAAGGCCACTGGCTACTTCGGTACCGCACCACCGCCACCGCGGCACGGCAAGAAAGTTCGAAGTGGTCGTCGAAATCCGGTGAGGTCACCCGAAG
>NZ_DASWSJ010000075.1:0-13882 GCF_036402745.1 Actinophytocola sp.
AGGCTGGACGGAAGGAACTCGGGCGGCGCGGACGGCGCCGGCCTATACCCGCGTGGCTTAAGGAACATCGTGACAGTCGAGGTCCTGCCGGGATACCGCAGCACCATGTCCAGGAACGTGCGGAGCGCCGTCTCTGTACCGAAGGTCGCCGTGAACGACGAGCCGGCGTCGTCGCGGAACGTCGCACTCGGCACCAGGACGTGGTCGGCGCCGTGAGCGAGATCGGCGCGCCGGAATCGGTTCCCGGTCGATCGTGTCACGACTGGCCTCCCACGAAGGTCTGCTTGTGCGGTTGCCCGCCGCTGGGGTCCGGCCACCAGACGGTAAGCGTCGCGTCAGCGGGCAACAACTGCGGCAGGTACGCCAGACACGACATCGGCGCGACGGTCCCCTCCTCGTCGATCAGGCACGGCCCGCCCGAGTTGTTGATGACGAGCACGCCGGACGTCTCGCCACTGTCTCGCATCGCGGCCGCCACCTTGACCTCGACGTGGTCAACGACGTTGGGCCGGCCCGACGCCGGGAACACCCCAGCATCCGCGGGCAGCTGTAGTGGCGCGTTGCGCGCCCGCCTTGACGAGGTGAGCCACGGGCGAGACCATGAGCAAGTTCCCGCAAGTTGCTCGCAAGGAGTCAAGATGCGCGCTCAGTTCCTCGGCAAGGACCCCGACTCGCAGATGGACAACTCACCTACCCTGTTCGCCACGGACAGGACGGACCGCGTCACGTACATCGCCCAAGGTTGGAAGGTGACCGATCCGCAGGCGCTGGCCGATATCGGTCCGGTTCCCGATCACGAGACGCTGATCGAGATCCCCGAGGAGGTCCTCAAGTTCTACGCACGTCGCTACCTCGAGGAGGGGCACTGACCCGGCTCATCAAGCCTGGCTCGGAATTCCGGCGGCTCTTCCACAGCTTCGAGCACACAGCCTTCCGCCTGGAGACGTACGACCAGTACGACGTTTCGAGTGAGAACGAGCCTCTGCGAAAGTTTCTCGCCGGTGAGCCGGACGACCTGTCCTGGATGCAGAGCTGGCTGAGCATGCTCGACGAGGGCAAGGCGGAAGGACGTCGTTTCTTACGTGTCCGTGTGGTGACCAGGCCGCTCACCGACTACAGCCGATTCGGCGTCTGGTGCTCCGAGTTCACGGGCCGAGCCGGCGAGGACATCCGCTACCTTCCTCGTGACCAAGCGGGACAACTGCCGACGCATGACTACTGGCTGTTCGACTCACGCACGTTGGTGCGGATGCATTTCGACGATCACGTGAGCTTCCTGGGCGGCGAGGTCATCGAAGATCCGGTGGAGATAGTCCGGCACAACTACTGGCGTGACGCCGCCTGGCATCATGCGATACGGCGGGAAGACTTTGCCGAGGAGTAAAGCCACTGGCGTGTCGAATGTCCACGAGGCGCGCATGGCGCTGGGTATACGACTACGGGAGCTTCGGCAGGAAGCCGACCTGACCGGCAGAGAGCTCGCGGAGTCGTTGGCATGGCAAGCCTCGAAGATCTCGAAGATCGAGAATGGTAAGCAGACGCCGAGCGTCACTGACATAGAAGACTGGACGAGAGCTACGAACAGCGAGAGCGAGACCTCGGCTCTGCTCGCCTCGCTCCGGACGCTCGAAGTCCAACATGCCGAGTGGCAGCGGGTATTTCGCGGCGGTATCCGTCCGCGTCAGAGTGTCATGTCCGAGCTGGATCAGAAGACCCGGCTCTTCCGGGTGTTCGAGGCAACCGTCATCCCAGGGCTGCTCCAGACCTTCGAATACGCTCGCGCGCGTTACGCCGAGGGCATCCGGGTGTTCAAGTTACCTGGCAAGGCCAACGAGGCCGCGGAAGGACGCATGAAGCGTCAGGACATCTTCTACCGGCCGGACAAGCGGTTTCACTTCGTTCTCACCGAAGCCGCCCTGCGCTTCCGCCTGTGCTCACCAGAGGCGATGCTCGGTCAGCTTGACCGTCTCGTGTCGCTGTCCGGGTTGCCCAATGTGCGGCTCGGCATCATCGGGTTCGATACTCCGTACACCGCGTCCCCCTGGCACGGCTTCTGGATCTACGACGACGACCGGGTATTGATCGAGACGTACTCGGCAGCGCTCAATCTCGCACAACCCCAGGAGATAGAGCTGTACAGCTCTGTCTTCGACGAGCTCTCCGCCGCCGCCAGCTATGGCAGGGCGGCCCGCGCCATCATCACTCGCGTGATCGACGATCTCGCCCAGCAGCTCCCGGACGCATAGCTCGTGTTTGCCCCGCAACAGGACCAGTTTCACGGTTGCGAGCAATAACGAGCAACTTGCTGTCCCAGCCGTCATCGGCTTGCTTACTCTCCAGAAAGTAGGACTCATGATCCCTCGGCGGTGGGTTCGATTCCCACTCGCCCCACTGCGGCAATCGCCTTTACTCACAAGGAGTTCCGGGTGTTCGACCAAGATCCGACCGTCCGATCGCGTGAACTGGGCCGCACGTTGGCGAACGCCGCACGGAACAACGGGTTCACCGGCCGGCAGGTAGCGCACAAGCTCGGCTGGGACGCCAGCCGGGTGAGCCGGCTGCTCAGCGGCAAGCGCGGGGTGAAGCAGGTAGACCTGGCGGCGTTCCTGGCCGTCTGCGACGTGGTGGGGCCGCCCCGGGACGCCGCCCTCGAACTGGCGAGAGACGCGCGGGAGCTGACCTGGCTGCAGCTACACGGCGAGCGACTTCCGGTACGACTGACCACGTTGAGCAATGTGGAGCGCACAGCCTCCACCATCGTGTGCGTCGCGACGGCGATGGTGCCCGCGTTGCTCCAGACCAAGAGCTACCGACGTGCCGCCTTGCAGGCACAGCCGGTGATACCCACCGAGGAAATCGAGGACCGGGTTGCCGCGGGCCTGGACCGGCAGTGGATCTTCGACCGGAATCCACCGGTCCGGTTCCTGTTCTTCCTGCACGAGCACGCCCTCACCCGGACCGGACCTGGCCGCCAAATCATGTCCGAACAGATCCACGACCTGTTGCGAATGTCCGTACGACCGCACCTGCGAATCCGCATCGTCCCCGAACGCCTGCTCGCGCACGAGCCGTTCGAACTGCTGGAGTTCGACGAGTACAACCCGGTCGTCTATGTCGAGCACCTCAACTCGGTCGCGTTCCTCGAACGCGAAGAGACCGTGGCGTGCTACCACCGAATCGTGACCGGGCTCGACGAGGCCGCACTTGACATCGAGGCTTCTCGTGCCTGGCTCACGACATCGGCTGCCCACTTCGCTCACCCGACGGACGACCCAGATCTGCCATAAACCACAGCTCTCACGCGACACCGACCACCGCGGCAGCTGGTGACGGTCAGCGTGGCGGCGGCTGGGTCGGGGGCGGTGGGGGAATCTCGGCCGGCAGCCAGCGCAGCGCGCCGCTGGTCTGGATGACCACGATGCGGCCGCCGGCGTCGACCGGGCCGATCACGGTGAAGCCCGAGTTCGGGGCGATGCCGGCGTACCGCAGGGCGAGGTCGGTGCGGGTCTGCCCGCTCACGCCGCCGCCGACGATCGTGCCGGTGCCGTCGACGATCACGGTGCAGCGGACGGGATCGGCCGCGTCGGCGGCCCAGCCGTGGAAGACGGGGACCGGCTTGCCGTTGAAGAAGGGGGCCGGGTCGGCCGGCTCGGTCCACTCCACCGCGCCGGCCGCGTGCTTCGGCCTCTTGTTGCCCCGCGCGGGAAGCAGGGGCGACATGGCGTCGAGGTCCAGCGTCGAACCGAGCTCGGGGCCGCCGCAGCCGAGGGTGAAGTCGTCGGTGAACGGGTAGTGGCCGAGCGCCTGTAATCGGGGGACCAGCTCGCTCGCCAGCGGGTATCTGCGGTAGGCGTCGCTGAACCCGCCACGCACGGCGACGGCCTCCACGTGGTGCTCCTTGTTCGCCGCCCGCTCGGCGACCGCGTCGGGTGAGCCGAGCGCGTAGCCGAGCAGGCCGGCGACGATCGTCACGCCGGCGATCCGGTAGCCGCGCTGGTCCGCCCGGCGGTGGACCACGGCGGCCAGCAGCACGATCGCGGGCAGCGACATCAGCACCGAGATCGACGTGTAGCGGGCGGTGTCCATGCCGACCTCGCCGCCGTAGTCGACCCGTGCCTGCGCGATCATCGCGGCGCCGAGGAAGGCGTGGCCGGCCAGCGCCCACCAGAACCACAGCCGCGGCTCCCGCGCGACCTTGCTCGTGGCCAGCGTGGCGTAGAGGCCGAGGAGCACCGCGCCGGCGAAGGCCGCCATCCCACCGCTGTCCGCCGTCCACAGCTTCCCGAGCACGGCGAGGAAGTAGTACAGCAGGCTGCCGATGTCGTGGGCCGGCGCCGCGGCCAGCGGCGCCGAGGGCCGGTAGGCCATCCAGACCGCGAACACCACGCCACCCACGGCCAGCGGCAGCAGCCGCTTCCACCACGCCTCCCGCCGCACCGCGGCGAGCACCGCCAGCACCGGCCAGACCGCGAACGCCGTGCCGTACGTGACGCTGCCCAGCAGCGCGAGGACCCAGGCGGGCCACCACCGGCCGCGGACCGCGAGCAGCAGCGCCACGACGACGATCAGGTTGGCGGTCAGCCACGCCGTGCCGCTCATCGCCCGGGTGAAGTTCCACAGCCCGTGCGGGCTGAACACGAGCGCCGAGCCGGCCGCCACGATGCCCGCCCGCACCAGCGGCGACAGCGTCCTCGGCAGCGCCGCGCCCAGCGCCACCACGGTGAGCGCGGCGACGGCCACGACGAACACGCCGAGCGTGCGGTTGTCGCCGCCGAACAGCTGGATGTTGAGCCAGTAGAGCACCGACGGCAGGCCGAGGATGTGCTCGTTGGACAGGTAGTTCGCGAGGTCGAACGCCTTGAGCGTGCCGTCCGGGTTGGTGATGCGGGTGAGCTGGTAGAGGTAGTCGATGTGCTGCAGGCGGCCCGCGTTCGCGACCTCCCGGAGCGTGCCGAGCACCGGGAGCACCGCGAGCAGCGTGACGAGCCTCGGCAGCCAGGGTCCCGTGACGAACCGGCGCCCCGCGACGAGCCGGGACGCCGGTTCGGCGCTCACCTCGACGGGCTCCGGCTGGGGATCCTCCCGCACCACCGCGCTCGTCACGGGAGGATCGTAGGTGCCCAACCGGCGCGCGTGGCTAGCGGAGGTCGTACACGGTCTGGTTGCCGACGGTCGTCGACTGGTAGTGGTCGGCCACCCACTGGGCGATGTCCGTGCCCCCACCGCCGCCGCCGCCCCCGCCGGGGATGTAGTAGCTGATCTGTCCATCCGCGACGTACCGCTGGAACTGGGCGAGCGTCGGGGCCGGGTCGCTGCCGCTCCAGCCGCCGATCGCGATCACCGACTTGCCGCTGGCCAGCTCCAGGTCCGCCGCGTTGGTGGCGTCAGTCGTGGCCGCCGCCCACTTGGTGGTGGTCGCCGCCAGCAGCGACGTCACGGCGGTGTTCCTCATCTCGCCCGGGCCGGCCCCCTTCCGGCCGCCGCCGTCCCCTGCCACGGCCGGGCCGGAGAACGGGATCGAGCCGCCGTGCGGCTGCGCGGCCGTCGCCACCGCGAACGCGCCGCTGCCGGCGAGCGCGACGACCACCGCCCCGGTCGCCACCCAGCGGCCCAGCCGTTGCGTGCCGACCACGAGCAGGGTCGCCACCACCACGCCACCGGCGAGGATGACCCAGCGCAGCCACGGCAGCCAGGAGGCGAAGCGGTCCAGCAGGATGAACGACCACACCGCGGTGACGGCGACCATCGCAGCCATCGTCACCGCGGCCGGCCGGTTGGTCCGTCCCTGCCAGAGCTGCACGCCCGCGATCCCGACCAGCGCGCCGATCGCCGGCGCCAGCGCCACCGCGTAGTACGGGTGGATGATGCCGCTCATCAGGCTGAACACGATCGCGGTCCCCAGCAGCCAGCCACCCCAGAGCAGCAGCGCGGCCCGGGTCCGGTCGGTGCGCGGCATGCGCCGGGTGAACCAGAGCCCAGCACCGAGCGCGATCAGCGCGGCCGGCAGCAGCCAGGACACCTCGTTGCCGAACGCCGCGCCGAACATCCGGCCGAGCCCGGTCGCGCCGCCGAACCCGATGTTGTTGCCGTCGCCCTTGGCGCCGCCGGGGTTGCCGTCGCCGCCGAAGATCCGGCCGAGCCCGTTGTAGCCGAGCGCGAGCTCCAGCAGGCTGTTGTCCGTCGAGCCCGCGATGTAGGGCCGGGAGGCCGCCGGCCACACCGCGACGAGCGCGACGAACCAGCCTGCCGACACGACGAGCGCGCCGGTGGCCACGGCCAGGTGCGCGATCCGGCGGCCGAGCGTCGTCGGCGCGACGAGGAGGTAGACGAGGCCGAACGCGGGCAGGACGAGGAACGCCTGCAGCATCTTGGTGAGGAAGCCGAGCCCGACCAGCGCGGCGGCGAGCGCGAGCCACCGCCAGCTCGCCTTCTCCACGGCCCGGGTCACCGCGTACCCGCCGGCCACGAGCAGCAGTACGAGCAGCGGGTCCGGGAGGTTGAAGCGGAACATCAACGTGGCGACCGGGGTCAGCGCGAAGACGGTGCCGGCGAGGAGTCCCGCCGCCGGCCCGGCGACCCGCTTCACCGCCGCGTACAGCAGGAACACCGACGCGACGCCGGCCAGCGCCTGCGGGGCGAGCACGCTCCAGCTGGAGAAGCCGAAGATCCGGCCGAAGAGCCCGGACAGCCACAGCGACGCCGGCGGCTTGTCCACCGTGATCACGTTGCCGGCGTCGAGCGAGCCGAAGAGCCAGGCCTTCCAGCTCTGGGTGGCGGCCTGGGTGGCGGCCGCGTAGTAGCTGTTGGCCCAGCCGGTCGCGGTGAGGTTCCACAGGTACAGCGCGGCCGTGCCGGCGAGCATCAGCCACATGAGCAGCCGGTGCCGGGTCGCCCGGCGCGGGGCGGCTGGTGCGGCGGTGGCGGGCGGGGCGAGCGTGGTGGTCACCGGGGGCTCCTCAGGGTCTCGGTCTGGCGGCGCGGGTGGAACACCCAGCTGCGGAGTAGCAGGAAGCGCAGCACGGTCGCGGCGAGGTTCGCGGCCACGAGGACCGCGAGCTCCAGCGCCCGTCCTGGTGCGGTCAGTCCGTTGAGGACCGCGAGCGAGCCGCTGGTGAGGGCGAGCCCGAGGGCGAACACGAGCAGGCCCTCGAACTGGTGCCGCCCGGCGAGGTGCCGGCCGCGCACGCCGAAGGTGAACCGCCGGTTCGCGGCGGTGTTCGCCACCGCGGTCACGCCGAGTGCGAGGAAGTTGGCCCCCTGCGCGCCCATTCCGGTCCGCAGCAACGAGAACAGCAGCAGGTAGGCGAGCGTGCTCGCGATGCCGACCGCGGCGAACCGGAGCAGCTGGCGCACCAGGCTCGGGGACACGCCGGCGATCGGCGCGCGGCCCAGCTGCGAGCGCAGCTGCCCGATCGGCACCCGGCCGGTCGCGAGCGCGCGGGCCAGCCGGACGATGCCCCGCAGGTCGGCGAGCGCGGTGGCGACGATGTCGACCCGGCTGTCCGGGTCGTCCACCCAGTCCACCGGCACCTCGTGGATGCGCAGGCCGGTCCGCTCGGCGAGCACGAGCAGCTCGGTGTCGAAGAACCAGCCGGTGTCGGAGACGTGCGGCAGCAGGCGCCTGGCGACGTCGCCGCGGATCGCCTTGAAGCCGCACTGCGCATCGGAGAAGCGGATCGCGAGCGTGCCGCGCAGCAGGAGGTTGTAGCCGCGGGAGATCAGCTCCCGCTTGGGCCCGCGCACCACCCTGGCGCCGCGGGCGAGCCTGCTGCCGATCGCGACGTCGGAGTGCCCGGACAGCAGCGGCGCCACGAGCGGGGACAGCGCCGCGAGGTCGGTCGACAGGTCGACGTCCATGTAGGCGAGCACGGGCGCGTCGGACGCGGACCACACGGTGTGCAGCGCGCGGCCGCGGCCCTTCTCGGCCAGGTGCACGACGGTCACCTCGGGCAGCTCGTCCGCGAGCGCGTGGGCGACCTCGAGGGTGCGGTCGGTGCTCGCGTTGTCCGCGACGGTGATCCGGAACCGGTAGGGGAAGTGCTCGGACAGCTGGGTGTGTAAGCGGCGGACGCATCCGGCGAGATCGAGCTCCTCGTTGAACACGGGGATGACGACGTCCAGGACAGGCTTGTCACCGTCGGGCACGATGGGTCCGCGGTCGGCGGTGCCGGGCAGCGTGAGCGTCATGGGGACAAGGCTCGCCGGGCCTGCTGGGTCGGCTATGTGTTCCGGCTGTGTGTGAGCTGTGTTCGCGCCCCGGCCGTCACGGGTTGTCCGCCCGCCCGCGATCACCCCTGACGAGGTTGGGCAGCACGGCGATCCCCACGCCCACGAGAAGCAGGAAGTACGGGCCGGTACCGGGGTGCCCGCCGGCGCCGACCTCGGCCGGCGCGCCGATGCCGTAGATGGCGAACAGGACGGCCAGCCCGCCGGCCACCCGGCACAGACCCATGCCGCCGGGCGTGAGCGGCGCGGTCCTGTTCCCCGCGAACATACCGAGGAGCACCGCCGCGCCCAGCACGATCGCGGAGGTGCCCCGGCCGGTCTGGAAGCCGTTCATGACGCCGTACCAGGGGACGTCTTCCAGCCAGGGCAGGAAAGCGGACAACACGCAGAGCCCGGCGGCGACGGCGATCGCGATGCGTTGCTGGTGCATCGGGACACGCTAGGACGGCCCGGCGGCCCCCGGCGGCTGTTGTGCGCGGACCGGCACGGCGGTTGCTCAGGGTGGCAATCAGCTCGCGAGGTCGTAGACGGTGACGCCGTCGACGGTCGTCGGGGTGTAGTTGGTGGCTACCCAGTCGGCTATCCGCTGGCCCGCGTCGCTGCCGCCGGTCGCCGAGCTCGAGGTGCCGCCGTCGCCGAGGAAGTAGTGGATCGCTCCGCTGTGGACGTACGCCTGGAACTGCGCCAGCGTCGGGGACGGGTCGGTGCCGTTGAACCCGCCGATCGCCATCACCGCCACGTCGCTCGCGAGCTGGTAGCCGGCCGCGTTGTTCGAGCCGACGGTGGCCGCGGCCCACCGGTAGCCCGCGCTGTCCTCGAGCAGCGCCACCAGCTGGTCCCCGGGGGTGGTGGTGTCGAGCAGGCCGGCCATGCCGCCACCCTTCCCGCCGCCCAGCATCCGGACGGGATTGCCGCCACCCGGGCCACCCGCGCCGCCCGGGCCACCTGTCGAGGCCGGGCCGGCCGACGGGATCGCGCCCGTGTGCGCGGTCGCCGCGGTGGCCACCGAGTACGCGGCCGGCCCGGCCAGCGCGGCGCCGACGGCCAGCACCGCGACCCCCTGGCGTGCCCGGGTCGGCAGGTCGCTCGCGAGCAGCAGCAGCGCCGCGGCCGCCAGCCCGCCGACGAGCACGACCACCCGCAGCGCCGTCCACGTGGTGGTGCCGAGCAGCACGTACGCCTCGATCGCGGTCAGCCCGACCACACCCGCCAGCACCGCGCCCGCCAGCGGGTCGGATCGCCTGCGCCACAACAGGGTCGCGCCGATCGCGACCAGCGCGCCGATGGCCGGCGCGAGCACGACCGTGTAGTACGCGTGGATGATCCCGTTCATGTAGCTGAACACCAGCGCCGTGACCACGAGCCACCCGCCCCACAGCAGCAGCGCCGCGCGGGCCTGGTCGGTGCGCGGCGCCCGGCGGGTCAGCCAGAGCCCGGCGGCCAGCAGCACCACCGCGGCCGGCAGCAGCCACGCGATCTGGCTCCCCATCTCGCTGCCCAGCAGGCGCGCCCAGCTCGACTGGCCCCAGCCACCGCCGCCACCGCCGCCGACGCTGCCGACCTCGTTCCCGGTCAGCCGGCCGAGGCCGTTGTAGCCGAACGCGAGCTCGAGCACGTTGTTCGTCTGCGAGCCTCCGATGAACGGCCGGCTACCGGGCCACAGCTCGACGAGCAGGATCCACCAGCCACTCGCGACGATCATCGCGCCCGTCGCGGCGGCGAGGTGCGCGACGCGGCGGCCGGGTGTCGTGGGCGCGGCGACGAGGTACGCGGCGCCGAACGCGGGCAGCACGAGGAACGCCTGCAGCATCTTGGTGAGGAAGCCGAACCCCACGCACGCGCCGGCCAGCAGCAGCCAGCGCCAGGACGCGGTCTCCGTCGCGCGGGTGACCGCGTACGCGGCGGCGACCAGCAGCAGCACGAGCAGGCTGTCCGGGTTGTTGAACCGGAACATCAGCACCGCGACCGGGGTGAGCGCCAGCACCGCGCCGGCGAGCAGCCCGGCCGGCCGTCCCGCGACCCGCCGCACGGCCGCGTACAGCAACCACACCGACGCGACCCCCATCAGCGCCTGCGGCACCAGGATGCTCCACGCGTTGACCCCGAACAGCCGGGCGGACAGGCCCATCACCCACACCGAGGCGGGCGTCTTGTCGATGGTGATCGCGTTCGCGGGGTCGGTCGAGCCGAAGATCCAGGCCTGCCAGTCCATCGAGCCGGCCTGCGCGGCCGCGGAGTAGTAGGCGTTCGCCCAGCCGGAGGCGCCGAGCCCCCAGAGGTAGAGCAGCGCGGTGCCGGCGAGCAGCGCGGCCAGCGGAATCGTGCGGACGCGGGCAGGGGCGGGAGTCATGCCCCAACGCTGTCCCGCGCGGCTGGGTGGTTCCTGGGTCAATCCTGTGTGCGGGCTATGAGCGGCAGCCACACGGTGAACTCGGTGTGGCCAGGCGCGCTGTCGACGTCGACGTCGCCGCCGTGGGCCTGCACGACCGCGGCCACGATCGCGAGCCCGAGCCCGGTGCTGCCGGCCGCGCGGGAGCGCGAGGAGTCGCCGCGGGCGAACCGGTCGAACACGTCCGGCAGCAGCTCCGCGGGGATGCCCGGCCCGTCGTCGGTGACCGTCAGCACGACCTCGGAGTCCGTTGTGGACAGTGTGGTCGTGACGGTGGTGCCGGCCGGGGTGTGCGTGCTGGCGTTGGACAGCAGGTTGGCCAGCACCTGGTGCAGCCGCGCGTCGTCGCCGGGCACGGTCACCGGCACGGCCGGCACGTCGAGCCGCCAGTGGTGGTCGGGCCCGGCGACCCGGGCGTCGCTGACCACGTCGACCACGAGCCGCGACAGGTCCACTGTGGAGTGATCGAGCGGGCGGCCGGAGTCCAGGCGGGCCAGCAGGAGCAGGTCCTCGACCAGCGCGGTCATCCGGGCGGCCTCGGACTCGACCCGGCCGATCGCGTGCGCCACCTCGGGGGTCGCGTCGCCGCCGCGGCGGACCAGCTCGGCGTACCCGCGGACCGCGGTGAGCGGGGTGCGCAGCTCGTGGCTCGCGTCCGCGACGAACTGGCGCACCCGGGTCTCGCTCTCCTGCCGGGCGGTGAGCGCGTTGTCGACGTGGCCGAGCATCCGGTTGAGCGCGAGCCCCACCTGGCCGATCTCGGTGCGCGGGTCGGTGTAGCGGGCCGGTACCCGCTCGGCGATCGCCACCTCGCCGCGGTCCAGCGGCAGCTCGGCGACCCGGCTCGCGGTGCGCGCGACGTCCTGCAGTGGTTGCAGGGTGCGCCGCACGATCAACGCGCCGGCCGCGCCCGCGGCGAGCAGCCCGACCAGCGACACGCCGGCGATGATCAGCCCGGTCGACAGCAACGTGCTGTCCATATTGGACTGCGACAGCCCGGTGACCACCACGTCCTGCGGGTTCAGCTTCGGGTCCACCCGGACCGCCATGAGCCGGAACGTGCCGAGGCTGCCCAGGTTCCGGGTGTAGGGCTTGCCGTCCGCCGGCACGGTGACCAGCACCGTGTACTGCCCGGACGGCACGGCCTGGTCCACCCCGAGGCCGGTCCGCTCCTGCGCCACGTCGACCTGGCCGTTGACGATGTGCGCGGTCAGCGTGCCGGGTCCCTGCACCTGGAGCAACCGCGGCGCGCCGGGCGGGAGCTTGCCCGGCCCCTCGCCGAGCGGGCGTCCGGTGGCCCGGGCACTCGCTTCGGCCAGCTGGTCGTCCAGCTGGTTCATGAGGATCGTCTGGAACGCCAGCACGGTGACGGCCACGATGACCACGCAGACCATCGCCAACAGGATGACCTGCTCGGCGATCAGCCGCCGGCGCAGTGGCCACGTCTCGAGGCCTCGACGCTCAGCCTGCCGGTTTGAGGACATAGCCCGCGCCCCGCATGGTGTGGATCATCGGCGTCCGGCCCGCGTCGATCTTCTTGCGTAGGTAGGAGATGTAGAGCTCGACGATGTTGGCCTGGCCGCCGAAGTCGTAGTTCCACACCCGGTCGAGGATCTGCGCCTTGGACAGCACCCGGCGCGGGTTGCGCATGAGGTAGCGGAGCAGCTCGAACTCGGTCGCGGTGAGCTCGACCGGCTCGCCCGCGCGGTGGACCTCGCGGCTGTCCTCGTCGAGGCTGAGGTCGCCGACGACGAGGGTGGCGCCGGCCGTGGCCTCGGTGATGCCGGTGCGGCGCATGAGGGCACGCAGCCGCAGGGTGACCTCCTCGAGGCTGAACGGCTTGGTCACGTAGTCGTCGCCGCCCGCGGTGAGCCCGGCGATGCGGTCCTCGACGGCGTCCTTGGCGGTGAGGAACAGGACCGGGAGCGCGGGCGAGTCGGCCCGCATGCGGCGCAGCACCTCCAGCCCGTCGACGTCGGGGAGCATCACGTCGAGCACGACGGCGTCCGGTCGGAACTCCCGCGCGGTGCGGACCGCGGCGACGCCGTCCTGGGCGCTGCGCACGTCCCAGCCCTCCAGCCGTAGCGCCATCGAGACGAGCTCGGCCAGGGTCGCCTCGTCGTCGACGACGAGGACCCGGACCGGCTGGCCGTCCGGCCGCCGCAGCTCGCTCTTCATGGTTCCGATCGTCACCCGCCGTGGTGTGGTCGGCCTGTGCGGATCCTGTGTATCAGCTGTGCGGGCGGCGGGCGAGGTGAGCGGGTCACAGCGTGGCCCAACGGCGGGCACAGGTGGTGCACAGGAACGGGGTCGACGGTGTGCCCATGAGTACCGAACAGGAGTCATCCGTGCCACCGCGGTCCACGCCGCCCGACGGCTGGTCCGCATCCGGATGGGGCGGCCCCGGCTCGTCGGACGCCGGTCAGCCCGCACAGTCCCCGCCCGTCGGCGCTTCAGCCGCTTCGTCCGCGGGGGCCTCGCCCGCCGGGGAGCCGTCGCCCGACAGTCCGGTGCCGCCGCAGCAGCCCCCGCCCGCCGGGTGGGGCGCGCCGCCGCCCCCGTCGTCGAACGGGCCGAAGTGGTCGGTGCGGCGCACCGTCATCGCGGTCGCCGTGGCGGTGGGCATCGCGGCGGCGGGGGGCGTGGCGATCTACGCGGCGAGCGGCTCGACCGACCAGGCAGCGGGCGGCCCCGGCGGGCCGCCGCGCGGCGGCGGCCCGATGATGTTGGGCGGCCCGATGGGCGACACCCCGCACGGGGAGTTCCAGAACGGCCAGGTGACGGCGATCAGCGCCACGTCGATCACCGCGAAGAGCACGGACGGCTACACCAAGACCTACGTCATCGACGCCGCCACCATGCAGACCGACGGCATCAAGAAGGGCGACGACGTCACGATCACCGCCACGACGGCCAACGGCAAGGCGACGGCCGCCTCGGTCATCGAGCAGGGCCAGGGCATGAGGCCCGGCGGCGGCAACGGCGGTGGCAACGGCGGTGGCGGCAAGGGAGGCGGCAACTAAGGCCTGTCTCGTAGATCATCGTGTGAAGTCCTGCGCCGACTGCGCCGACTGCGGCGACCACCGGAACCTCAGGGGACCGTGACGGCACCCAACCACCACCCACCCCGACACCCACACCATCCGCCGGAACGCAACGCACACTTTCAATCCCGGGGAGGCGGACTAGAACGCACACTTTCAATCCCGGGGAGGCGGACGGGTCAGCCGGCCTGACGCTTGGCGGCGATCCGCGCCTGGACCTCCG
>NZ_DASWSJ010000076.1:0-10387 GCF_036402745.1 Actinophytocola sp.
TTGACGGCCGGTCGGGTGGCGTACCTGGCCGGCGCCAGCTGCACCAGGGATGGTGGCGTCGTGGCGGGTTCCGGTTCGTCGCGCGTCGGGTTGGCGGTCGCTTGCCTCGGCCGGGCGACCGGGCGGACGGCCGATGGTGACAAGGAGGGGGCGAGTGTGCGGGCGGCTGTGCCGCCTCCCGCGGAGGAGACCGGCCGACCGGCGACGGCAGCTGGCCTGACCGCGGGTGATGTCACAACAGTGGGACGCGACATGGCCGCGGGCAGCGACCTGGCTGCCGATGACGGCACGCCGGTGAGCAACGGCGTGCCGGTGGGCGGCCATGGGGCGGGAGACGACGGCGCGACGGCCGGTCGCCGCGCGGTGGTGGTTGACGGCGTCCCGGTGCGTGGCCGCGCGGTGGTCGGCCACGTACCGGTGGACGGCCGCATGGCCGTGGGTAACGGCATACCTGGGAGTGGTGGGGCGGCGGACAGCGACGTCGCGGTGGATGGCGACCTGGTGGTGGGCAGTGGCGTAGGTGCGGCCATCGGCATGCTCGAAAGTGGTGACACTGTGGCGGGAAGCGGCGCTCCCGCGGGCAACGACGTGCCCAGGAGTGGTGGCGTGGCGGTGGGTAGCGGGGCGGTGGGCAGGGGCATGCCGGAAGGTGGTGACATCGCAGCGGACGGCGAGACATCCACCGACGGGAACGACAGACCCGACAACCAAGGCCACTCGGCCGTCGACGAGACGGTCACATCGGAGGTGGCAGGCGGACCCGCGATGGGCGGAAAACCGGCGGTCGGTGGCGGCGCTACATCGAGCGGCCACCCGACATCGGCCGGCGACGCGGCATCGAGCGGTGACGCGGCACTGGCCGGCGACGCGGCATCGAGCGGTGGCGCGGCGTTGACCGGAGAAACATCGGCGACCTCGGGCGTTCGCCACTGCGGTCGCACCACGGTCAGCGGTGGCCGGCCGCTCGCCTCGTCCGTCCACACCGGATGACCGGCCGACTCCTGCGCCCATCCGGGATGCCCTGCCGACTCGCCGGTCCACACCGGACCGCCGGTCACCTCCCCCGCCGGTACGGAACGCCCCGCCATCTCACCCGTCCACACCGACCCTCCGGTCGACTCCCCTGCCCACGCGGGGTGCTGTGCCGGGCCGTCCGCTCCCACTGGGTCTGCGACTGCGCCATCAACCCATGCGGGTTGCCGTGCCATCTCAGCCGACCACGCCGGACCGCCGGGTGCCTCCCCCGCCCCCGTGGAATGCCCGGTCGTCTCGGCCGTCCGTGCGGGATGTGCTGCCGTCTCGCCCGTCCATACCGGACCTCCGGCCGCCGTCCCTGCCCAGCCGGGACGCGGTGCCGCCGCAACCGACCGCACTAGATCGTCGGCCGCCTCGCCCGCACGTGCGGGATGCGCTGCCGTCTCGGCTGTCCATGCGCGACGTTCGGCTGTTTCGTCCGCCCATGCGGGACGGTGTGCCGGCCCATCCGTCCCCGCTGGGCCTCCGGCTTCCTCATCCGTCCACGCGGGACGGCGTGCCTCCACTGGATCTTCGGCTGCCTCGCCCGTCCACGAGGGATGCACTGCCGTCTCGACCGTCCATGCTGGATGTGCTGCCGTCGCGTCCGTCTGTGCCGGGTGTTCGACTGTCTCGTCCGTCCACGCCGGAGTGCTGGCTGCCTCGGCCAGCCACGTCGGGCTTTCGGCCGGCGCGGGCTGTCCCCAACCCGCAAGCTCGTCGGTCGGTGTCGCGTGGACGAGGTCACCCGTGGCCGGCTGGGTGTCGGCGACCCACCGCACGTCGTCGTCGGTGGGTGCGGTGCTCGTGGTGAGGTTCGGGCCGCCGTAGGTCGTCGTGGTTGGGTCTGGTTCGGCGCCGGTGCCGGCGAACCAGTCCTCCATGGCGACCGCTTCGTCCTCCATTCGGCGGCCGTCCGCCGAGCCGATGGCCGGTGGCTCACCGGTTGTGCGTCGCTGCTGAGCCACATGGGTCAGCTCGTGCGCGAGCACGGCGGCGCCGGGGCCGTCGTCCAGCGGTCCCATGAAGTCCGGCACGTGCGGTACCTCGCCCGCCGTGAACCCGCGGGCGCCGAACGCGTCGGCGGCCCGATCGACCGCTGGCCCTCTTCGGACGGTGACCCCTGACGTGTCGACGCCGAGCACTCGCTCCAGGCGTGCGGCCACGGCCGTGGGTACGGAGCGTTCCTCGACGTCGGCCGAGAGTGACACCGCCGCCGGTGTGCCGGTCGCCGAGTGGTCGTCGAGCGCGAACCGTACGGCGGTTGCCGGTGTATCCACATCGGACGGTTCTGGGCCGGCCGGTGTGCTCGCGACCACGGGCTGGCGAGCGGTCACCTGGTGGACGGCGGCGGCCGCGGTGTCCAGGCGTGCACCGGGGTGGCTGACGGGTACGGCGGCCGCCTCGCCGACGTCGGCCAGTACCCGGCGCGTGAGCGGAACCAGCGGGTGGGCCGGCAGAGGGGCGGGCGTCGAGTCCGTGGTGTGCGGGGCGTCCTCCTCCGGTACGGGCATCGGCACGGTGGGCGGGGGTTCGAAGGGGACGGTGGGGGTCTGCTCGGTGCCGGTCGGCGGCGGCTCGCTCTCGGATGGTTCCGGCGGGCTCGGCTCGGTGGCGGGCAGGCCGGACCGGAACAGCTTCGCGTTGGGACCGAGGCCGTGGGTCACCTGGCGCGGGGTGGCGCCGGTCTCGGGCGGCGGGGCGACCTCGTCCACCGGCATCGGCAGTGGCGGTGGGCTCAGCGCCTCGCTGAGCACGCCGACCTCACCGGGTTGGGCCGCCATCACCCGGTCCTTCAGCCGGTACGCGTCGTGCAGGAACGACGACGGCCGCCATGGTTCCGCCGGTTCGACGGGTGCCCGCACCGAGTCCGGTGTCGCCATGGTCAGCAGCCTGGCTGGGAGCGCCTCTCGGACGGGCCGTGCCGGCACGGGCGCGGGCACGATGGGTTCCAACGCCAGCTGTGCCGAGGTGACCAGCCCGACGACGCGGCCCGACGGCCCGTGGCCGTCCGTGGCGGTGGCCAACCCGGGGTCGGCGACGATGGACCGGTCCACGACCGTGATCGAACCGTCCACCTCCACGATCGTCCGGACGTCCGGTGACACGACCGGGACCAGTTCGGGCAGCCGCAGCCACGCCGGCCGCCGCCGAAGGACCGGCCCGGCACCGGACACGCCGGCCGCACCGTTCGGCTCCGCATCCGATCCGGACGTGCCCACCGAACCGCCCGGCCCGGCTTCCGGTCCATCCGAGCCGGCCGCTCCGGACGCGCCCGCCACAAGGTCCGGCTCGGGCGGTCCAGCCGGCGTGTGCCGCGACCGGCGTGGAGAAGGCCACCAGCGCATGGTCAGTCCTGCCGTCCTGAGGTGGGTTCCGGATTGTTGATGCGATCGTTGATGGTGCTGATCTCACTGATCACCCGCGCCCGGCTGAGGTGGTCGAGGTCGAGAATGGAGTCGAACGACCAGTGCAGGTGGTAGGCGATGTACACGACCTCCGTCCACAGCTCGTCGGGCCGGCCGGTCATGGGGAGCCCGCGACGTCCACCAGGAACTCGTGCCCGCAGTCCGGACAGGTCACCTCCGCCTCGGTGTGCCCGCGCTGGTTCACCCGCCGGTACAGGTCCTGCAGGAACGCGAGGTCCGACGCGAACAGGTGCTCCACCACGAACCGGTCCACCTCGGCGAGGGCACCGAGCCTGCGGACCGTGCGCATGATCAGGAACACCGACAGGTACGCCGAGTTCTGCCGCACCATCGGCTCGTTGTGCGCGGTCAGCTCGTCGCGGGCGGTGGCCAGGCGGAGCACCCCCTCACGGTGCACGGTGCCGCCCTCGTCCACGTAGCCGCGCGGCAGTGTGAACGGATACTCCGTGCGCAGTCCCGGTTCGGCTACCGCCGTCATGGCGTCTTCCCGCCCGGCGCCAGCACGATCATCTCGCACGTCAGCGTGACGGTCGCGATGATGGCCTCGCTGCCACCGGCCTTGAACCCGCCGAGCTCCAGCTTGGACGGCCACGCCATGTGCAGCTCGTAGCTCTGCTGCGTGACACCGGCGGCGTCCTTGAGCATCAGCGTGCACGAGCGGCGCGCGCTGGCCATGCCGGCGAGGACCTCGGCGTGCCACGTCCACAACGTGAGGTCCTGGTCGACGCCACGTTTGAGCACCACGGTGGCCGGCTTGGTCTTGCCGAACTGCTTGGCCATGGTCACCCCGGCGGTGCCGCTGCTCACGTACTCCGCCACCTCGACCTCCGAGGTGATGCCCGACATCTCCGAGAAGGTGATCTCCCCCTGGCTGCCGCCGGACGAGTCCTTGTCGAACTGGACGACGAACCTGGCCGCGCTGACCAGACCGCCCGCGCCGGTGCTCGCGTGCGTGGTGCGGGGAAGCATCGATGGTGCTGTCATGGAACGCTCCTGTTCAGTGTCTTAAGTGGACGGTTACTCCTCGAGCGCGGCGCCCTGCGGGAGCTGGGAGATACGGAACACCACGAACTCGGCCGGCTTCACCGGCGCCACCCCGATCTCGACGATCAGGTGCCCGGAGTCACGCAGTTCCGCCGGGTTGTTCTCCGCGTCGCACTTGACGAAGTACGCCTCCGCGGCCGACTGCCCGACCAGCGCGCCGCTGCGCCACACCCGGTGCAGGAACGCGCCGACGACCCGGCGCACGCTCGACCAGAGGTACTCGTCGTTGGGTTCGAACACGACCCAGCTGGTGCCGTTGAGGATCGACTCCTCGATGAAGTTGAACAGCCTGCGCACGTTGACGTAGCGCCATTCCGGGTCGGTGGACAGCGTGCGCGCGCCCCACACCCGGATGCCCTGGCCGGGGAACGCGCGCAGGCAGTTGACGCCGAGCGGGTTGAGCAGCTCCTGCTCGGACCGGCTGATCACCGTCTGCAGTGACACGACACCACGCACGTTCTCGTTGGCCGGCGCCTTGTGCACGCCGCGGTTGGCGTCGTTGCGGGCCCACACCCCCGCGATGTGCGCGCTCGGCGGCAGGCTGATCTTCGTGCCGGAACCCGGGTCCATCACCTGGATCCACGGCCAGTACAGCGCGGCGAACTTGCTGTCGTAGCCGGCGAACTCCGTGCGCCAGTCCCGCACCTGCTGGGAGTTGAGGCCCGGCGGGGAGTCGAGGATCGCCACCCGGTCCGACATCCGCTCGCAGTGCGCGATCAGCGCCAGCTGGACGGCCTTCACGACCTCCGCGTCGATCACCCCGCGCTGGTAGGCCGACATCAGGTCGGGCACCGCGACCATGGTGATCTCGTCGATCGCCTCGAACCCACCGAGGCCGGTGCGGTCGATCGGGTCGCCGACGTAGGCCCCGGCGGTGAGCTCGGCCGGCACCGGCAGGGTGGTCGCGAACGGCACGACGGCGTCCTTCTTCGGCGCCACAACGGAAGCCGCCTTGGCGTCCTCCAGCTCGACCAGCTTGGAGTTGCGGGAGATGACCGTGGCGACGTTGTTCGGGCCACGTTTGGTGGTGAGGTTGTCGAAGGTCTCCTCGACCTTGCCGTTGCGCAGCACGTCGACGCGGAACGTGTCCGCCTCCTGCTGGCTCGCCTCGGTGACGGTCACGCTGATGTCGTCGTCGCCGGCGGCCTTGAGCGTGCGCAGTGTGAACGCCGCGCGTTTGTCGTCACCGGAGGCGGGCACGGCGGCACGCAGCACGCGGGGCGCGGTCTCCTCGCGGCCGTCGGGCAGGCGCATGATGTACGCCGAGCCGCCGCCGTTGAGGAAGTACCCGTACACCGCGTGCGGCAGGTACGCGTTGTCCACGTAGCCGCCGAACACCGTGACGTACTGGGTCCAGTTCGTCACCAGGGTCGGCTCGGAGATCGGCCCCTTCTCGGTGAAGCCGACGAAGCCCGCCACGGCGGTGCCGACGCCTTCGATCGGCCGCGAGCCGGACGACACCTCCTCGACGTAGACGCCAGGAGCGAGATAGTTGGCCATCCGCTAGTCCCCTTCCGCGCTTGAGCCCGGGTTTGGTCCGATAAGGACATGACGGAACTCAGGCTGTCACCGCCGCGGCCCGAACCCGCAGGTCCCGTGCGCAGCAACGGGTTCACGCCGCGTTGCCTCCAGGGGAAGCCGGCGGTGGCCGCAGCGCCGGCCCCAGCTCCCTGCCCGCGACCGGCCCGGGTGGCAAGACTCTTCAGGTGTGCTGGCCGATGTCGATGTATCCCTCCAAGCCTGGCTCGCCACGCAGCTGGCGCCCGGCACCGAGGTCGGGTTCGACAACCCGACCCTGTTAGCGGGTATCGCGCCTCGCCCGAGAGGGGCCGGGATCGTGAACCTGTTCCTCCATCACGTCGCCGAGAACCTCGACGGGATGTCGGCGGGGCCGGTGCGGGTGCGGGACGCGGCCGGCCGGATCACCGCCGTGCACGCCGCCCCACGCAGCTACCACCTGTCCTATCTGGTCACCGCGTGGGCGTCGAGCGCGGCCGAGGAGCACGAGCTGCTCGGGGCGGTGATCGGCGCGCACACCGAGTGCGACTCGCTGGTCGTCGACCACCTGCGTGGCTCACTTCGGGTGCTCGACACCGGCCTGCCGATGCGGGTCGGGTGGACCCCCGCCGGCCGGTCGGTGGAGCTGTGGGGCGCGCTGGGCATCCCGATGCGCACCGCGCTCGACCTGACGGTGACCGCGCCCGCGCTGCCGACCCGGCTGCACACGCCGGCGGCGCCGGTGGAGGCGGTCACGTTGGCGACCGGCGCAGTGCCGGCCCGACCGGACCTCCCGCACAAGCGCTGGGAACGCACGACCATCACCGAACACTGACGAGCACCAGCCGGAGGAACTCAGCCATGACAGCCCCCACCGTCGACACGGACTGGCTCCGCAGCAACCCGGCGGACGCCTTCGCGCACCATGCTCCCGCGGACTTCGCCCGCCTGCTCGAGGCGAGCGCGGGCTACCGGCTGCTCTGCGAGGAATGGTTGGCCGTGCACCACCAGGACGTGCTGCCCGGGTTCACCCAACCGGAGATCGACGTCCTCTACCGCAGGCTCGCCGATCCCGAGCACAAGCGCACCGACGACGGCGCCCGGTACGACGTGGCCAGGTGGGTCGAGGGCGGCAGCGCCGACCATCTGCCCGAGCTGCTCGACTCCGACGGTCAGGTCTTCGTGGTGTCGCTGCGCGCGCTCACCACCGACGACGAGCCGAAGGAGGTCCGGCTGCGGCTGCTGGTGGAGGACGTGGAGCGGGTGCGGGTCGACGCCGTCGAATCCGCCTGATCCCCTTATCCGGATTGGAGCCTTCCCATGCGAGTGTGGGCCGCGGTCGCGTTGTCGGTGTTGCTGTTGCTGCCCGTGCTGGTGCTGGGCCCGTCCGCGCCGCCACCGTTGCCTCCCGCGGCGGTTGCGGCGGTTGCGGCGCAAGGTGACGGTGCGGCGGCGCTGCTGCCGCCGGCCAGGGTCGAGCCGGACTTCCGGGACGCGGTGTACGGGGACCTGCTCGTGGTGGGCAACGGGGTGCTGCGCTGTCCCACCGACAACACCGGTGAGTCGTGTCTGGCGGCCACCGCCAACGCGGCGCCGGCGGACGCGTCCGGCAGCAACAACGGGTACGCCATGGCGCTGTCCGGTGGGCCGGACTCGTTCGCCGCGAGCAGCGCCGAGCTGACCGTCCCCGCGGGGGCGCGGGTCCGGTACGCGCAGCTGAACTGGGGCGGCCACACCGGCAGCTTCCTCGGCTTCTCCGGGGTCAACTGCGTGCGCCCGCTCCTGGCGCAGAGCCAGCCGCCACCCGCGCCGGCGGCGGCGCGGCCGAGCGAGCAGGACGTGCGGCTCGCGGTCGCCGGCGGGCCGGCCGCGACCGTGCCCAGGGTGGCCGACCACTTCCGGCTCACCGCGGGGTTGATCGAACCCAGCCAGATGTACACCGACTGGGCCGAGGTCACCGACCGGTTCGCCGCGGCGCCCACCGGTGCGCCGTTCACGGTCGACGTCAGCGACGTGTGGGTGCCGTCCGGCCCTGGCTGCGCGGGCGGCTGGTCGCTGGTCGTCGTGTTCGACTACGGCGGGCCGGCCGCGGCCTATCCGACGCCGCGCGTCGTCGACGTCTACTCGGGCACCCTGCCCCAGGGCGGCGCGCTGGTCCCCGGGCTGCTCGAACCACTGGTGCCGGGCTTTCCCTCAGTGATCGACGCGCTGCTGCCGAACCTGGTCCCGGACCTCGGCGGCACCCATGTGGTGCTGGCGGGACCGAGCCGCGCCCGAGGGGACGTCACGCTCGGCCTGACCGCCTTCGACGGCGACTGGCGGCAGGGCGGCGAGACGTTCGCGGTCGACGGCGTACCGGTGGACGAGCCGTGCCTGCGGGACGGCACCGCGGACTTCTTCCGCTCCTGTGCGGTCGGCGCGGTGGACGGGGACCGCCGCCCCACCAACAACCTCAGCGTCGACGCCAAGACGGTGCGGCTGTCGTTGCCCGCCAACAACACGGGCGACATCGACATCGGCGTCGACGGCATCGACGACTTCGTGGTGATGCAGAACGTCGCGCTCAGCGAGCCGGTCGACCCCGGCATCGGGGTCACGGTCACCGGGCCGACCACCCCGGTCCGCGAAGGGGACCTGGTCGAGCTGGCCGTGAACGTCACCAACACCGGTTCCCTGCCGCTGACCCACCTCACACTGACCGGTACGGATGACCCGATTCGTTGTGCCCCAGCGGTGTTCGCACCGCTCGAACCGGGCACGTCCACCACCGCGACGTGTGTGGTGACCGCGCGGGTGGGTGCGGCGACGCATCAGGTGACCGCCACCGGCACCTACCTGGTGTCCAGTGGCGGGGAGGGCCGCACGGTCAGCGCCACCGGGCAGGACGACACCGTGGTGCTGCCGGCCGAGTACACGGTGAGCCGGGTGCCCGACCGGTTGACCGTGCACGCCGGCGAGCCCGTCGAGTTCGCGGTCACGCTGACCAACAACACCGACGGCGACCTCACCGGGGTCACCTACACCGACTCGGCCCCCGCGTCGTGCACCGCGGCGCCGGCCGTGCTGACCGCGCGGAGCACCGCGACGCTGCGGTGCACGGTGCCCGCGACGACCGCGACGTTCGACAGTGACGGGGTGCTGACCGGCACCGATGCCACCGGCACGCCCGTCACGGTGCGCAGCCAGACCGTGACCGTCATGGTCATCGACCCGACCGTGACGCTGACCCAGTCCGTCGCCCCGGACGTCGTGTACCGGGGTCAGCCGGTGGCGGCGACGTTCACGGTGACCAACACCGGGACGCCGGCCGACGGCCCGCTGTTCGACCTCCGGGTCGCCGCCGACCTGCCGGGGTGCGTGCCGCGGCCATTGCCCGTGCTCGAACCGGGCAAGTCGGCGACGCTCAGCTGTACGGGCTCACCGGTGGCGACCACGGTGCTGGCGGCGACGGTCGCGGCGACCGACGGTGCCGCGACCCCGGTGACCGCCACCGCCGACCCGGTCACGATCACCGTGCTGGCGCCGCTGATCGCGATCACCCAGTCGGCGGCGCCGACCTCGGTCCGCGCCGGCGACCCGGTCGAGTTCACGTTCACCGTGACCCATGTCGGCACCGCCGAGGACGGCCCGCTGCACCAGGTGCGGATCACCAGCCCGACGCTGCCGCCGGCGTGTGTGCTCGAGGAGATCGCGCAGCTCGTGCCGGGCGAGTCGCAGACCCGCACCTGTTCGGCCACCCCGGACCGGTCGTTCACCAACCTCGCGTCGGTAGCCGCGCTGGACGGCGCGGACCGCATGATGACCGCCGACGCGGACCCGCTGCCGACGACGGTGCTCAACCCCGCGCTGGTGGTGTCGGTGGCCGCGAACCCCGACCGGGCACAGCACGGCGCCGACGTCGACTTCGAGGTGACACTGCGCAACACCGGCAACGTCGACCTGTCCGTGCAGGTGACGAACGACAAGGCGGCCGACTGCGACCTGACCCTGCCCGCACTGGCCGCGGGCGCGGCACACGGCGTGCGGTGCACCGTGCGCATGCCGGCGGACGAGTCGACGGCCGAGCTCACCAACGACGTCAGCTACACCGCCCGCCCCGTGCCGGCGGCCGGCGACCCACTGACCGGCACCGAGACGGCGACGGTCACCCTGCTGGCGGGTCAGGCTCCGGACGTACCGACGCCCGGCCCGGACCCCACCGACCCGCACAGTGGCGCCGACGCGGGTTCCGGTTCGGGTTCTGGCGGGGGCGCGACGGGTGCCAAGAACACCGACAAGAACGACGGCCTGGCGTTCACCGGCGCGGTTGTCCTCGTGCCCCTGGTGCTGGGTGCCGGTCTGGTGGTCCTCGGGGCGGTGGTGATCGTCGGCGCCCGCCGCCGCAAGCGCGGGCAGGCGTAACG